>NZ_JBFWZI010000013.1:0-75617 GCF_050185545.1 Reyranella sp.
CAGCGGCGTCCAGTCGCTGTACTTGCCGACCACCGGGCCGAGATAAGGCATGCAGATCTCGAGGTTGCGGGCGAAGTCCATCTCGTCGGCCTCGACGATGCCGCGGTCGGGGTTCTCAAGCGCCCAGACGATGCCCGAGAGAACCGGCGCGCAGACCTGGATCGAGGTGGCGTTGTTGTAGGGTGCCAGCCTGCGCGACTCCGCTATGTCGAGCTGCGAGCCGTACCAGTAGGCGCCCTTCTTGTGGCCCATCAGGAGCACGCCCAGCTCGTCGCGGCCCGAGCTGATCTCGTCGACGATCAGGCGCCAGCGCTTCTGCGGGTGCAGGCTCTTTCCGGCGATCTCGTGCATCGACATGATCGCCTGGTCGCACGGGTGGTAGGCGTAGTGCACGGTCGGCCGGTAAACGACCCTCTTGCCGTTGCGCAGCGTGAAGTAGTCGGCGATCGAGATGGATTCGTTGTGGGTGATGATGAAGCCGTGGAACGGCCCCTCGAGCGGCGTCCAGGTGCGCACCCGCGTCAGCAGGCCCGGCCGGTTGAGGTAGATCGCGGCGTCGCAGCCGAACTTGTGGCGCGCGCCGTCGGGTGGCAGCGCCTTCTCGTGCGTGCCCCAGCCCATCTCGGAGGGCTGGCTGCCTTCCGAGACGAAGCCGTCGATCGACCAGGTGTTGACGAACTCGCCGACCTGCTTGGGCGCGGGCGAGACCTGGGTGTCGCGCTCGGCGATATGGATCACCTTGATGCCGAGCCGGCGGGCGAGCGCGCCCCAGTCCTCGCGCGAGGCCGGCGGCTTCACCTTGACCCCGGTGTCGCGCGCGACGTTGAGCATCGCCTGCTTGACGAAGTGCGAGACCAGGCCCGGGTTGGCGCCGTGCGCGATCACCGCCGTCGGGCCGCCGCGGTACTTCGGCCTGAGCTTCAGCATGGACTCGCGCAGGGCGTAGTTGGAGCGGCCCGACACCGAAAGGCTGGGATCGGTGTAGCCGCCCGGCCACGGCTCGATGCAGGTGTCGACGTAGAAGGCGCCCTTCTCCTGGCACAGCTCGACCAGCGCCGTCGAGGACACCTCGACCGAGAGGTTGACCATCATGTCGCCTTTGGCCAGCCGCGGCGCCAGCACGCGACGGTAATTGGCCCGGGTCAGCCGCTTGCGGATGAACTCGATGCCGTAACGCTCGACCTCGGGGATGCCGCCGCGATCCTCGGCGGCGATGATGGTGATCTGGCTCGGCTTGATGCCGATGTGGCGCAGGATGAGCGGCAGCACGCCCTGGGTGATCGAACCCAATCCGATCATCACCATGCGGCCCTTGAAATCGAGATACTTCTTCGCGGTAAGCTTCTTGGCCATTTCAAGGTCCCTGTTTGAGGCTGGAAAGCGTCCTGCGGTCAGGACGAGACAGTCGAGAGAGCATCTTCCGGACCGCGGGCGTCCCGCCCGCTCAGATTCATGAGCGGGCAGGACGCCCGCGGTCCGCAAGACATGATCCGAAACGGACGACGGGGCCTGTCACGGCCCCGTCGCCCCGTTGCCTCGTGGTCGAGAGGATCAGATGCACACGGCCTTGAGCGGCTGGAAGCCGTTGAAGGCGACCGACGAGTAGGTCGTCGTGTAGGCGCCGGTCGACAGGATCTCGACCTTGTCGCCCGCTTTCAGCGACAGCGGCAGCTTGTACTCGGTCTTCTCGTAGAGGATGTCGGCCGAGTCGCAGGTCGGCCCGGCCAGCACGACCGGCCCGACGCGCGTGCCGTCCCGGCTGGTACGCAGGCGGTACTTGATGCTCTCGTCCATCGTCTCGGCCAGCCCGCTGAACTTGCCGATGTCGAGGTAGACCCAGCGCTTGCGGTCGTTGGCCGCCTTGCGCGAGACCAGCACGACCTCGCTCTGGATCACGCCGGCGTCGCCCACCATGGAGCGGCCGGGCTCGATGATGATCTCCGGCATGCGATTGCCGAAATGGCGCACCAGGGCGCGGCCGACCGCCTCGCAGTAGGCCTCGATGCCCTGCACCTCGGCGCGGTAGCGCGCCGGGAAGCCGCCGCCGAGATTGACCATGCGCAGGTCGACGCCTTCCTCGGCCAGCGCGAAGAACATCTGCGAGACCTGGCCCAGCGCGCGGTCCCACTGCTCGAGATCGGTCTGCTGGCTGCCGACATGGAACGACAGGCCGTACGGCTCGAGGCCCCAGTCCTTGGCCTTGCGCAGCAGGTCCTTGGCCATCTCCGGCGCGCAGCCGAACTTCTTGCTGAGCGGCCATTCGGCGCCACCGCAATCGACCAGCACGCGGCAGAACACGCGCGCGCCAGGCGCCGAGCGGGCGAGCTTCTGCAGCTCGGCCTCGCTGTCGAAGGCGAACAGCCGCACGCCCTGCTGGTATGCCCAGGCGATGTCCCGCTCCTTCTTGATGGTGTTGCCGAAGGAGACGCGGTCCATCGACACGCCGGTCGCCTGCGCGAACTCGATCTCGCCGCGGCTCGCGGTGTCGAACTTGGAGCCGAGGCCGGCCAGCCGCGCCAGGATCTGCGGCGCCGGGTTGGCCTTCACGGCGTAGAAGATGTGGGCCGCCGGCAGGAGCTCGCGCATGCGCCGGTAGTTGCTCTCGACCACGTCGAGGTCGATCACCAGGCAAGGCGTCTCGGGCTGCTGCTCGCGGAGATAACGAAAGATACGCTCGGTCATCGCTGGGGGGTTCCCCGTCACTCGAAGTCACGCTGAATCGACAGAAAAGCGACGGCCGGGTCGAAGCTGCGACCCGCCGACGCGACGTACGGTGCCCGACGGGCAGCGTACGTCAGCCGATACTCGACGGAATCGAGAGCCTCGGGGTGGATGCGGTGGTGTCGGCCCGGTTCAGGATCACCGGGCAAAAGACATAATAGCGGGGAACGCGCCCCGCGCGGTAAGCAACCATATCAGAAGCTCCCTTCCGGACCCGGCTTCAGCCGGCACTGCCAAAAAGGACGCTTTCCGTCGTTGCGTAACCACTATGGGCCAGCGGCACGTGCGTGGGCGTCTGTTTTGCTATCTACAACTAATCGACGCTGATACAAGCGGATTCTGCGCCACAACGATTTTTTTCCCCTGTCTCGTGGTGGAAAGGGCACAAAAGCGTGGCCGGTGCGCGGCGGTGCAGTCGAGAGACTCATGGCTGGCAGCGCGCCACTCAAGGCGCCAACTCTTCCCATCGACGACGCCTCTTTGCTGGGAGCGCGGGCCGGCTCCTTGCAAGTCAGGGACGCGGCAGCGACGAGCCCGGCAACCGGATCGAGGCGGCGAGGATGGTGAACGGCACGAGCGCCACCGCCGAGGCGATCAGCGTCGGCTGCGTGCCGAACAGCGTCGCGAGCTTGCCCCAGAGCAGCGAGCCCGCGACCATCGCGCCAAAGAACACCATCTGGTGGACCGCCATGCCGCGCGCGCGCATGAAGTTGGGCAGGATCGACTGCACGGCGGTGCTGTTGTTGGCGATCACGGTGATCCAGCAGGCGCCCGACAGGGCGATGCAGGCACCGACGACCCACGGCGTCATCACCAGGGCGGCAATCAGGACGGACGCCGCATGCAGGCCCATCGCCCAGATGTTGGCGCGGTCGGGACCGAGCAGGCGGTTGAGCGTCGGCATCAGCACGGCACCCGCCACCGCGCCGGCGCCGAACACGGCATAGAGGATGCCGAAGGCGAACTCGTCGAGGCCGAGCTCGAAGCGGCCGATCACCGGCAGCAGCGTACTGATGGCGATGCCGGGCACGAAGAAGCAGAGGCCGCGGGCGAACACCGCCTTGAGCTCGCCCGAGCCGCGCACGAAGGCGATGCCCGAGCGCGCCGCCTGCAGGAAGCTCTCGCGGCGATGGCCGGCCTGCGCATCGGCCGGCCGGCGCCAGCTCGCCATGGCGAAGATGACCCCGATGTAGGTGCAGGCATTGATGGCGAAGAGCAGGAAGACGCCGACCAGGCCGAGCAGGATCTGGCCCAGCACCGGGCCGACGGTGCGGGCGAGGTTGAAGCCGGCGCTGTTGAGCGCGATCGCCGGCCGCAGCAGCGGTCCCGACACGATCTCGGGCACCACGGCATGCCAGGCCGGCGCGTTCATGGCGTTGCCCAGCCCCATGCAGAAGCTGAGGCCGAGCAGGCTCCAATGGTCGAGCCGCCCCAGCCAGGCGAGCAGCGCAAGGGTGGCGGCGACGGCCATCATCCAGACCTGGCAGACGATGATGTAGCGCCGCCGGTCGAAGCGGTCGGCCAGGATGCCGGCGAAGAAGCAGAACAGGAACATCGGCAGGGTGCCGGCCGCCGCCAGCAGGGCGACGAAGATCGGCTCCTGCGTAAGGCTGGTCATCTCCCACGCCGCCCCCGTCGACTGCATCCAGCCGCCGGTGTTCGACAGCACGTTGGCCGTCCAGAGGAGGGCGAACGCGCGGATGGCCAGCGGCGCGAAGGCGGAGTGGGAGGGGGTGGGAGTGGGGGCGGTCAACGGCGTTCCCCAGTCAGGCAACCCACTAACCTCATGCTGAGGAGCGAGCGCAGCGAGCGTCTCGAAGCATGGGCAAAAGGCACCGTGTCTGGTCCCCATCCTTCAAGACGCCGCGCTGCGCGCGGCTCCTCAGGATGAGGTCGTGTTGGTCGGTGCAGGTATGAGGCCCCCTCACCCCAGCATCTTCTCGTAAATCCGGTGGGTCTTGTAGTGGACGCCGCCGACCGAACGGATGATGTTGTTGGTGGCCTTGTTGTCCTCGAGGATCCAGCCCAGCTCGGCGCTGGTCTTGCCGAGTCGCTTGCCGTTGGCGCGCAGGTGGTCGATCGCCATCATGGCCAAGCCGGCGCCCATCAGCGGATGGTTGCGGTACTTCTTCTTCACGCCCATCAGTGGCACGCGCGTGCTGCCGACGCCGGCGACGCGCATGCGCCATACCAGCTTCACCAAATTCAGCGGCGCCAGGCTGCCATTGAACCCGGCGATCGCCTCGTTGAGGTTGGTGATTGCGATGATGAAGGCCACCGCCTCGTCGTCGACCTCGACGAACACCGCGAGCTCGGGCACGACCACCGGGCCAAACGCCTTGGCAGCGTGATCGATCTCGGCCTGGGTGAAGGGCACGAAGCCCCAATTGTCGCTCCAGGCATCGTTGAAGATGCCGACCAGGGTGCGCACCTCGGCGTCGAACATCTTCATGTTGGCGGTGCGCGCCCTGACCCGGCCGGCGAAGCCGGCGCGCGCCAGCAGCTTGGCGCCGATCGTCTCCGGGGCGTTCTGGACGTCGTAGTCGTAGGAGAACACGTCCTTGATCTTGGCGTAGCCGCACTGCTCGACGCGGGGCCCGGCGTAGGGCGGGTCGTAGGGCACCAGCAGCATCGGCCGGCTGTCGAAGCCCCAGACCAGCAGGCCGACTTCCTCGTTGACCGAGAGGCTGAACGGCCCGGTGACGCGCTGCATGCCGCGGGCACGCAGCCACTGCTCGGCCGCGACGAACAGCGCGGCGAAGATCGCCGGGTCGTCCTCCGCGGCGAGGCAGCCGAAATGGCCGGTGGCGTCGGCGTAGCGCTCGAGGTAGGCGCGATCGACCTGGGCGGTGATGCGGCCGACCACGCGCCCGGCGCGGCGCGCCAGGAAGAAGCCGACCTCGACATGCTTGAACAGCGGATTCTTCTTCGGCGAAAATGCCTCACGCCGCTCGGTGTCGAGATGGGCGACGTAGCCCTTGTGGCCGGCATAGAGGCGCTTGGGCAGGTCGATGAAGGCCTTGAGGTCGGCCTTGCCGTCGACTGGCGTGACGACGACGGGCTCGCTCATGGCCGGGAGCGCGCGCTCGACTCATGCGGACCGCGGGCGTCTCGCCCGCTCAGATCGTTCCCTTGGTTTCGAAATGAGCGGGCGGGACGCCCGCGGTCCGGAAGAAAGACGAGATGGCCATCGGATACGCAGCCCGCGCAGTCGTCGCGCAGCGTCCGCATCTCGACGTCGAGGCGCCAGGCGCCGGTCTCGCCGCTGATGCGGATCAGATGATAGCGCGCGGCGCCGTACTTGCTGTCGGGCGCGGCCGAGGCAGAGGCGACGCCGAGCACGGGTACCGGACCCGCCGGGCCGGCGATGCGCGCCAGCTCGCTGCGATGGTTGTGGCCGTGCATGACGATCTCGCAGCCGACGCGCCGGATCATCGCCTGGAAGGCGGCGGCGTCGGTCAGGCGCTTCGTGCGCTTCTCGGTGGTAAGCGGCGGATGATGGATCAGCACGACGCGGCACAGCCCTTCCCGCCCGAGCTCGGCCAGCAGGCGCTCGGCGCGGGCGATCTGCGCCTCGCCCAGGGTGCCCGTGGCGAAGAACGGCGGCTTGGGCACGCCGCTCGACAGGCTAACCAGCGCCACCGGGCCGCGGCGACGCTGCGTCGGGAAGACATCGAACGAGGCGGCCGGGGGCGCGCCGTCGCCGGCCAGCCAGGCGCCCCACAGACCCAGCGTCTCGGGCCACCGCGTGGCGACATAGACATCGTGGTTGCCGGGCACCAAGGTGACGTCATGCGGACTGCCGAGAGCGGCGAGCCAATCGGCGGCGCGTCGGAACTCGGCCGGCAGGGAAATGTTCGCGAGATCGCCGGTGAGGGCGATGTGGTCGGGCTGCTGGGCCTCGAGGTCGGCGACGATGCCGGCCAGCGCTTCCGGCCGGTGCAGGCGCACGCGATGGCGCCACCAGTTGACGTAGCCGGTCAGCCGCTTGCCCAGAAGCTCGCCGGCGCGCGCCGGCGGCATCGGCAGATGGGGATCGGAGAGATGGGCGAGGGTGAACGTCATGACTCAGTCTCTTCCGGACCGCGGGCGTCTCGCCCGCTCGAGCTTCATGAGCGGGCGAGACGCCCGCGGTCCAGTAGACTATGAGCGCGCGCCGGCGACGCGCAGCTCGGGTTGGGCGGGCAGGACGCCGAACTGGCGGCCGATGCCGGTCATCACCTCGACCACGTGCTCGAGCTGCTCTCGCGTGTGCACGGCGCAGAGCGAGCAGCGCAGCAGCGACACGCCGTTGGGCGTGGCCGGCGGCACGGCGACGTTGACGTAGATGCCGGCGTCGAGCATGGCGCGCCAAAAGCCGATCGCCGTCATGCGGTCGGGCAGGTGCACGCCGACCACGGGTCCATGCTCGGGGCCGAGGGTGAAGCCTTGCGCCTTCAGGCCGTCGTAGAGCGTGGCGACGTTGTCCCACAGCTGCTTGCGCAGCTCGGGCCGGGCCTGCACGACGCGCAGCGCCTGGCGCACCGAGGCGACGATCGAGGGCGGCAGCGACGCGGTGAACATGTAGGCGCGCACGGTGACGCGCAGGATGTCGAAGTCGGGATCGTCCGAGACGCAGTAGCCGCCGATCGCGCCCAGTGTCTTGGAGAAGGTGCCGACGATGAAATGACAGTCGTCGATCACGCCGGTCGCCTCGCAGAGTCCGCGGCCGTGCTCGCCCAGCGCGCCCAGCGAATGCGCCTCGTCGATCAGCACGTAGGCGCCGTGCTTCTTGCAGACGTCGACGAACTCGCGCAGCGGCGCGCTGTCGCCCAGCATCGAGTAGATGCCTTCGAGCACGACCACGCGGTTGCCCGGCTTGTCGCCCAACCGACGAAGGCGGGCGTCGAGGCTCTTGGGATCGTTGTGCTTGAAGCGCACGACCTCGGCCTGGGTCATCTTGCAGGCGTCGTAGATCGAGGCGTGGCTGTCGGCGTCGATCAGCAGGAAATCGTCCGGCCCGGCCAGGGTCGAGATCACGCCGAGATTGGCCTGGTAGCCGGTGGTGAACACCATGCAGTGCTTCTTGCCGTAGAAGGCGGCGATCTCCTTCTCCAGCGCGACATGCTCGCTGTAGCTGCCGTTGGCGATGCGCGAGCCGGTGGTGCCGGTGCCCTCGGCGCGGATCGCCTCGATCGCGGCCTCCATGCAGGACGGATCGAAGGTCAGGCCGAAATAGTTGTTGGTGCCGACCAGCAGCGTCTTGCGGCCGTTGATGATCGCCTCGGTCGGCGACAGAACCCGTTCCATGCGAATCTGGAACGGGTCGTAGCCGGTGGTGCGAACGTCGCGATAGGCCTCGAGCAGGCCGGCATGGCGGTCAAACAGGCCCATGGGTGCCCCGCCTGATTTCGTACGTGAAAATGAAGAAGCGCCCTAACCGCGGGCGCTGAGATCCAGGATCGTGTCGGCGAGCTGGTTGACCGTGTGGATCTCGGCGATGACGCTCATCGGGATCGATACGTCGAAACGGTCCTCGAGCTCCATGACCATGTCCATGATGGCCAGGGAATCGATGGTCAGGTCCTTGGCAATCACCGTGTCGCCCGTGATCGGCTGCTCGCCGTTCTGGTAGGGCGCCAGGTGGTGGCAAATCTCGCGAATCACCTCGGCGCGCGAGACGTCGCGCGCGCGGGTGAGGGTCTCGATCATGCCGTCGTTTGCGACGGTCATTTCGTGGGTGGTGCTCAAAAGCATCTCTCCCGTCCGGGGGCAGGTTCAGGCGATGATCTTGTGGCAGAAACGCCAATTCCTTGTGAAATGACAATTTGTTACCTAGTGTTTCACACCTTCTATAGCCACTCGCGACGGCGATACCACAATACCGTGTCGCGAAAGCCGCTCGTCAAATCGTAACGGGCGGTGAAGCCGATCGCTCCGGCGAGGCGACGGTCGCGCACGGTCCAGTCCGGGTGGAAGATCTCGTTGACCTTGCCGGGCGTCAGGATCTGGACCGGCCCGCCCAGCCGATGGCCGAGCTGGTTGAGCCGGGCCAGCCCCGCCATGACGACCCGCGGCACCGCGATCGACCGGGCCGCCCGGCCGAGCGCGGCGGCAGCCGCCTGCCGCATGTCGGAATAGCCGTAGCCGCCCTCCCGGCCGTCGTCGATTTCGTAGGTCGACCCTGCCGGTGCCCACTCGACCGCCAGCACCAGCGCCTCGGCGAGGTCCTCGACATGGATCAGGGACAAGCGCGCCGAGTCCATCGCCGGGCGCGGCGCCAGCCCGCGGGCGACGGTGCGGAAATAGGCCAGGGTCTCGCGGTCGCCGGGCCCGTAGACGGCCGGCGCGCGAACCGCCAGCCACGGCCCGGACCGGCCGGCCACCGCCTCTTCGGCCGCCCGCTTGCTCGCTGCATAGGCCGAGAGGGTCGGCTCGCGCGCGGCAAGCGAGGACAGCAGGAGGAACCGGGTGGCGCCCGCGATGGCGGAGAGGCGCGCCGTGCCGTCGCGATTGACGGCCATGAACTGCGCGGCATGCCGCGCCTTGATCAGGGCGGCGGCATGGATCACCGCGTCGACACCGTCAACCAGGCGCTGCAGGGCGTCGGTATCGCCGAGGTCGCCCAGCACCAGCTCGGCCTCGACGCCCGCGAGCGAGGGCAGCGGCGACCAGCGCCGCACCAGCAGCCGCACCCGCCAGCCGCGCCGGGCCAGCGCCGACACCAGGTGCGGGCCGACGAACCCTGTGGCGCCGGTGACCGCGACCAGGCGACTCACATTCCTCCCCCGCGTCGGGGGAGGTGCCCCGAAGGAGCAGAGAGGGAAGGCCTCAGGCGAGGCCCTTCTGATTCCGACGTCGGAATTTCATCGATCTCGTCCGAGGCCTTCCCCCTCCGCCCCCTGGCGGGGGCACCTCCCCCGTATGACGGGGGAGGAGAAGGAGAGAGGGTCACCTCACGCCGCCGCGGTTTTCGGCGCGTAGACGCCGGACAGGTAGTTGGCCTTGACGCGGGTGCGCGAGAGCTTGCCCGAAGAGGTCGTCGGCAGGCCGAGGCTGGGCGGAACCAGGGCAACGTCGCAGTCGACGGCGATCATCTCGCGCACCGCGCCGGCGACGTCGCGGGCCAGCGCCTGACGGCCCTCCTCGCCCGAGGCCCGCGCCAGCACGGCGACGACCACGCGCTCGCCGTCGGGCGTGTCGATCGAGAAGGCGGCGGCATCGTCGTTCTTGACGACGCCGCGCGATTCGAGCGCCCATTCGATGTCCTGCGGCCAGACATTGCGGCCGTTGACGATGATCAGGTCCTTGGCGCGGCCGGTGACGACGATCTCGTCGCCCAGGCGATAGCCGAGATCGCCAGTGTCGAGCCAGCCGTCGGCCGACAGCACCTCGCGGGTCGCTTCGGGTTCGCCGTAATAGCCCGGCATGATGCTCGGCCCTTGCGCAAAGAGGCGGCCGACCTCGCGCTCGCCCAGGACAGCCCCCGACTCGCCGCGCACCTCCAGCCGATGGCCGGGCAGCACCTTGCCGCAGATCACGAACCGGCGCGCCCGCCGCTCGTCGGCAGGACCGGCGATAGGCACGGCGCGCTGCGCCTCGGCGAGCGCCGTGCGGTCGACCGTGTCGATGCGTACACCGGTGCCACCGGGAGAGAAGGTGATGGCGAGGCAGACCTCGGCCATGCCGTAGCTCGGGATGAAGGCCTTGCGGCTGAAGCCGGCGCCCTCGAAAGTCGCGGCGAAGCGCTCCAGAACGTCGGGCCGGATCATGTCGCCGCCGATGCCGGCATGGCGCCAGCTCGACAGGTCGAGGTCGGCCGGCACCTGGCGGGCGGCACGCCGGGTGGCGAGGTCGTAGCCGAAGCTCGGGCTGTAGGAGATGGTACCGCGGTTGGCCGCAATGATGTTGAGCCACTGCATCGGCCGGCGGGCGAAATCGCGCGGCGTCAGGTAATCGAGCGAGAGCTGGCTGGAGAGCGGCGCCATCAGGAAGCCGATCAGGCCCATGTCGTGGTAGAGCGGCAGCCAGCTCACCGCGCGGTCGCCTTCGACGACGTCGAGCCCGGCCGGCCCGGTCATGCCGGCCAGATTGGCCATCAGCGCCTTCTGAGTGATCTGCACGCCGTGCGGATGGCGCGTGCTGCCGGAGGAGAATTGCAGGTAGCAGAGATCGGCCGGACCGAGCGGCCTGAGATCGACCGGCTTCTCGGGCAGCGCCTCGAGGACGGCGAGCCCGCCGTGCAGGCGCACTGCGGGAATTTCTTGCGCGGCGTCCGCCAGGAAACCCGCGAGGTCGTCGATGCCGAAAGCCGCCACCGCGCCCGAGGCGACGAACTGGCGTCGCAGCTGGTCGAGATAGGCGTCCTTGCCGCCGATGCCGATCGGGATCGACACCGGCACCGGCAGCAGGCCGGCATACTGGGCGCCGAAGAAAAGGTCGAAGAAGCCCGGCCAGGTGTCGGCGGTGATGAGAATGCGCTCGCCCGGCGCGAAGCCGGCGCCGATCAGGCGGCGGGCGGCAACGTGCGCCCGCTCGCGCGCCTCGCGCCACGGCAGGGACGATATTATCTCCCCCCTGACGCTATAAAAGGTGATGCCGGTCTCGCCCTCCGCCGCATAGTCCAGCATCTCCGGCACCGAGCGGAAGTCGGCGCGGCGCAAGGCAAGCCGGGAGTTGCGGGTGGGCAGCGGGTTCATCGGAAGGGCGGTCTCCTAGCAGAGCGGTGGGGCACCCTCAAGGCGGCCCCCTCGGCGGAGCAGGGCGGCCAAGTTGACACACCCAGACCCCGGTTAGATAGTGCCTGCGCCCGCTCAACCCCGGTTTATCCGTTCCGGAGCCGTGGTCGAAGAGCGGGTTATTCATTTGATGGAGAGTCCCGTGATAACGGCTGTGATGCCGACGTACGGTCGCAAGGACGTCGTGTTCGAACGCGGAGAGGGCAACTATCTCTACGCGACGGACGGCCGACGTTACTTGGACTTTACCTCGGGCATCGCCGTGAACGCGCTGGGCCACTGCCATCCCACCCTGGTCAAGGCGTTGACCGAGCAGGGCCGGAAGCTGTGGCACACCTCCAACCTGTTCCGCATCGGCAACGGCGAAAAGCTGGCCCAGCGGCTGGTCGAGAACTCGTTCGCCGACACGATGTTCTTCTGCAACTCGGGCGCCGAGGCGATCGAGGGCGGCATCAAGCTGATCCGCAAGTATCAGTTCATGAACGGCAAGCCCCAGCGCTACAAGATCATCTGCTTCCAGGCGGCGTTCCACGGCCGCCTCCTGAACGCGCTCGCCGCCACCGGCAACGAGAAATATCTCGAAGGCTTCGGCCCACCGGCGCCCGGCTACAAGCATGCGCCGCTCAACAACACCAACGTCGTGCGCGACATGATCGACGACGAGACCGCCGGCATCCTGGTCGAGCCGATCCAGGGCGAGGGCGGCATCCGCGCCACGACCACGCAGTTCCTCAAGGACCTGCGCGCGATCTGCGACGAATTCGGCCTGCTGCTGTTCTACGACGAGATCCACACCGGCTTCGGCCGTACCGGCAAGATGTGGGGCTACGACTGGTCGGGCGTGAAGCCCGACGTCGCAGCGATCGCCAAGGGCATGGGCGGCGGCTTCCCGATCGGCGCCTTCATGGCGACCGAGAAGGCGGCAGTCGGCATGGTGCCGGGCACGCACGGCTCGACCTATGGCGGCAATCCGCTGGCCACCGGCGTCGCCAACGCCGTGCTCGACGAGCTTCTGAAGCCCGGCTTCATCGACGCGGTGCGCGAGAAGGGCGAGTACCTCAAGGGCCAGCTCGAAGGACTCGTGAAGAAGCATCCCAAGGTCTATGTCGAGCAGCGCGGGACCGGCTTCCTGCAGGGCATCCAGTGCACCGCCGCGGTGCCGGCGGGCGACATGGTGAACCGCCTGCAGTCGCTCGGGCTCCTGGTGCCGCCGGCAGGCGAGAACGTGATCCGCGTCTTCCCGGCGCTGATCGCCGACAAGGCCGCGCTCGACGAGGGCATCGACATCCTGGGCAAGGCCGCGCAGTCGTTCGAGGCGGCCAAGGCGGCCGAGTAGGCGGTGATGGCAGCACCCAAGCACTTTCTCGATCTCGACCAGGTCGATCCCAAGACGCTTCGCCAGATCCTCGATCGCGGCAAGGCGATGAAGACGGCCCGGCGGAACGGCGGGCCCAGCGGCGGCGGACACGACAAGCCGCTCGCCGGCAAGACGCTCGCCATGATCTTCGAGAAACCGTCGACACGCACCCGCGTGTCGTTCGAGGTCGGCATGCGCGAGCTCGGCGGCCAGACCATCATGCTGGGCCGCGGCGACACCCAGCTCGGGCGCGGCGAGACCATCGCCGACACCGCGCGCGTGCTGTCGCGCTATGTCGACATCATCATGATGCGCACCACCGTCGAGGAGAAGCTCCTCGAGATGGCCAAGTATGCGACCGTGCCGGTGATCAACGGGCTCACCGACAAGACGCATCCCTGCCAGCTGATGGCCGACGTCATGACCTACGAGGAGCATCGCGGGCCGATCCAGGGCCGCGCGGTCGCCTGGTCGGGCGACGGCAACAACATGGCGACCAGCTGGATCCACGCCGCCGTGCAGTTCGACTTCGAATTGCGCGTCGCCTGCCCGCCCGAGCTCAAGCCGCCGGCCGACGTGCTGGCATGGGCAGAGAGGTCGAAGGGGCGCATCACCATCGGGCACGATCCCGAAGCGGTGGTGCGCGGCGCCGACTGCGTCGTCACCGACACCTGGGTGTCGATGGGCGACGAGGATCCGCACAGCCCGAGCGCCTCGCGCCGCCACAACCTGCTGCGCGGCTACCAGGTCGACCAGCGGCTGATGAAGCAGGCCAAGAAGGACGCCATCTTCATGCACTGCCTGCCGGCGCATCGCGGCGAGGAAGTGACGGCCGACGTCATCGACGGGCCGCAGTCGGTGGTGTTCGACGAGGCCGAGAACCGCCTGCACGCCCAGAAGAGCATCCTCGCCTGGTGCCTATCGTGAGCGCTGCGTCGGAAGCCTGGACTTCCGACGCCTGGGACAGCGTCCTTCCGTTCCAGCTCGACGCGCTCGGCGTGCGCGGCCGGCTGGTCCGGCTGGGGCCATCGCTCGACGAGATCATCGAGCGCCACCACTACCCGCTGGCGGTGGCGCGCCCGCTCGCCGAGGCGATGACCTTGTGCGCCGCGCTCGCGACCTCGCTCAAGTACGACGGCATCTTCACCCTGCAGATATCGGGCGACGGGCCGGTGCGCCTGCTGGTCACCGACCTCACGACCGACGGCGCGCTGCGCGGCTATGCCCAGTTCGATTCGTGGAAGCTCGCGATCGCGCTCGGCGGCTCGGCCGAAGCGCCCGACGGCTACGTGCCGCGCCTGTTCGGCCATGGCCGGCTGGCCTTCACCGTCGACCAGGGACAGCACACCGAGCGCT
This sequence comes from Reyranella sp., assembly GCF_050185545.1. Taxonomy (GTDB): domain Bacteria; phylum Pseudomonadota; class Alphaproteobacteria; order Reyranellales; family Reyranellaceae; genus Reyranella. The sequence continues at coordinate 14,152 of NZ_JBFWZI010000013.1, forward strand.
ACCAGGGCGTGGTGCCGCTCGAGGGTCCGACCCTGGCCGACTGCGCCCACACCTATTTCCGCCAGTCCGAGCAGCTGCCGACCGGCATCAAGATCGCGGCGCGGCGCCACGAGCGCGACGGCAAGGGTCATTGGCGGGCGGCCGCGCTGATGGTCCAGCAGATGCCCGAGTTCGACGCCGGCCGGCTCGACATCGACCCCGAGCAGCGCGAGGACGACTGGCGCAAGGCGGTCATCCTGATGGCCTCGGCGACCGAGACCGAGATGCTCGACCCCGCCCTGCCCGCCGCCCGGCTGCTGCTGCGCCTCTTCCATGCCGAGCGGCCGCGCGTGTTCGCCCGCCGCGCCTTCGCCGCGCGCTGCCGCTGCAGCCGCGACCGCATCGACCGCGTGCTGCGCTCGCTCCGGCGCGAGGAGCTCGGCGACCTGCGCGACACGTCCGGCAAGGTGGTCGTGAAGTGCGAGTTCTGCTCGACCGAGTACGGCTACGACGACGGCGACCTCGACAGGATCTACGCGTCGGCGGCGTAATCTGCTGTGTCCTCCCCGTCATACGGCTAGGGAGTGGACACATCTCCTTTTCCTACCCCTATGGCGCTGCAAACAGCGCCTTGTCGGGGGAGGCGCCCCGTCACACGGGGCGGAGGGGGACGGCTTCAGACGGGATCCATGACATTCCGACATCGGAACTTCATGAACCTTGCGTGAGGCTCTCCCCCTCCGGCCAATGGCGCTCTAAACAGCGCCTCATCGGGGCACCTCCCCCGGTGACGGGGAGGCGGAAGAGAGGAACGCATCTTGCAAGACGGAGGGACCATGAGACGGACAATCTTCACCCTCTTCCTCGCCCTGCTGCTGGGCTCGGGCAGCGCCCTTGCGCAAAGCCATCTGCGCATCGGGCTGGGCGACGACCCTGACGGGCTCGATCCGAGCCTGTCGCGCTTCTACACCACCCGCATCGTCTTCGCCGCACTGTGCGACAAGCTGTTCGACATCGACGAGAAGTCGAGCATCGTGCCGCAGCTCGCGACCGGTCACGAGACGTCGGCCGACGGCAAGACGGTCACGATCAAGCTCCGGCCGGGCGTGAAGTTCCACGATGGCGAGCCGTTCGACGCCGCAGCCGCCAAGTACAGCCTCGAACGGCACATCACCATGAAAGGCTCGTTCCGAAAGCCCGAGCTCTCCTCGATCGACAGTGTCGAGGTTGCCGATCCGCTCACCGTCAAGCTCAACCTCAAGGCGCCGTTCTCGCCGCTGCTCGCCCAGCTCACCGACCGTGCCGGCATGATGGTCTCGCCCAAGGCGGCGGAGGCGTCGGGCGACAAGTTCGCTCTCAAGCCGGTCTGCGCCGGCCCCTACCGGTTCGTCGAGCGCGTCCAGCAGGATCGCATCGTGGTGGAGAAATTCGCCGACTACTGGAACAAGGACCAGGTCCTCATCGACAAGATCACGTACCTGCCGATCGTCGACAGCACCGTGCGCCTGGCCAGCCTGCGGTCGGGCGGGCTGGACATGATGGAGCGTGTGCTGGCGACCGACATCAAGACGGTGCGCGACGACCCCAAGCTCAAGCTCAGCAAGGCCGTATCGCTCGGCTTCTTTGCCCTTCTCGTCAACGTCGCCAACGGACCCAAGGCCGACAACCCGCTGGGCAAGGATGCCCGCGTGCGCCGTGCGCTCGACCTCAGCATCGACCGCGAGGCCCTCAACCAGGTTGTCTACAATGGCGAGTTCATGCCGGGCAACCAGTGGGTCAACCCGCAGAACCCGTACTATCAGCAGGCTTTCCCGGTGCCCAAGCGCGACATCGCCAAGGCCAAGGCGCTGCTGAAGGAGGCCGGCATCACGGGACGGCTGTCGGTCGACTTCATGCTGGGCAACAACCCCGAGATACGCGCCGTCGGCGAGGTCGTTCAATCGATGGCAGCGGAAGCCGGCTTCGACCTGAAGTTGCGCGTCGTCGAGGCGGCAACCGGGCTGAAGACTGCCGAGGACGGCGACTTCCAGCTCTACCAGAACACCTGGAGCGGACGCAGCGACCCGGACGGCAACTCGGTGATCTACCAGACCTGCGGCGCGCCGCTGAACACCGGCCGCTACTGCGACAAGGAGATCGATGCCTGGCATCGCGAGGCCCGATCCGCCAGCGACTTCGCCACCCGCAAAGCGGCCTACGAGAAGATCACCGCCAAGTTCCTGAACGAAGGGTGGATGATCTACCTCTACCATCCGCAATACCTGATCGCTCACACCGCCCGCCTGGAGAATTTCCGACCGATGCCCGACGGCCTGCTGCGCGTGGTCGGCGTGAAGCTGAAGTAGCGGCCGAGGCGCGATGCGGGCCGCCCTTTTCGCAATCGCCGGACTTGGCCTGGCACCGGCCATCGCCCTGGCGGCCGACCCGAGCTGCCGCGACCAGGCCGGCGCCGAGCAGACGGCGCGTTACGTCGCCCAGTGCCTGGCGGTGTCGCCCGCGACCCGGCCGCCCTGCAACGAGGCCAACCCGTGCGCCCTGATCGTCGACGAGATCAAGCGCGGCTGCGCGCTGCTGACCTCCGGCGCTCCCGACTTCTGCAAGACCTATCCGCGGAGGTGAATCACCCGCGAACGCCCAGCTCGTCCAACAGCGCGGGCAGCGCGGCTAGGTCGGTCCAGTGGAACGGCCTGGGGTCCTCGACCTCGGGGTCCTTGTGCAGCAGGAAATCGAGGTTGCGCTCGAAGCTCGCCTGCATCTGCGCGAACAGCCGCGCCTCGGCAATGGCCCGCGCGGGAGGCGCCAGGCCAAGTCGTTTGGCGACGCGCGGCGAGAACGGCAAGGCATAGAGCGTGGTCGGGATCTCGATGATGATCCCGGGCTCGATGAACGCCACCGGCTGATCGCGCGGCGTGTCGCGCGCCAGGAACGGCCCGACGAAGTCGCGCGCATCGGCGAAATCGTCGGGCAGCCGGCGCAGCGCCGCGAACTCGGTGCGCAGCCCGCGCTTCTTCAGGACGTCGGCGAGCTGGCCGGCATGACCGCCCGACTGGCGCAGATTGCCCGGCGGCCGCACGGCAATGTAGTGGGCCACGGTCATCGGCCGTGTCTCCGGCCGCCGCGTCTCGACGCCGTCCTTGACCTCCAGTCGACCCGGCCAGACGATCTCGCGCGCCGAGGCGACGAAGCCCTGCCGGCGCACGAAGCGGCGAATGCTGTTGCGATAGTAGCCGGCGGCCAGGCCGGAAGGCCCCGCGATGTCGACGATCGGCAGCTCGAAATAGGCGGTGAGCTGGTTGTCGGCGAACAGCGTCGGATCGGCGATGAAACGGCGGAGGTAGCGCTGCAGGTCGCGGTGCGTCACCTGGTCGGCATCGAAGGCCTGGGCATAGTGGAAGCGGCCGATGTAGTCGGCGCCGATGAAGTAGAAAGGCGGCTGCGCGTCGCTGGTCAGGATGATGCAGGGTACGCCGAGCGCGTGCACGATGCCGGCTTCGTAGGTGACGTTGGCCCGATTGCCCGTCAGGTCGAGGATCACCAGGTGAGCGCTCTCGATGAGATCGAGAACCCCCGGAACGATGGTCGCGCGGGTCCGGTTCTCCGGTGCGATCACCGCGACCTTGCGGCCGGCCTGCCCGGCTTCCGGCTCCAGGTCCCGCGCGATGTGCTCGACGAGCACCTTCAAGCCGGCCGTGCGGTCCTCGACCTCGATGTGCCCGCCCTGGACCTGCCGCATCGGTCCGAGCACGAGGATGGTGATGGTCTCGATCTGTGGAGCGGCAGCAGCTTCGTTGCCATTCATGATGCCTCCTCCCCCCGGGACTCGCGCAGGGTGGATTGGACCGTGCGTCTCTCAGGGCCACAACGTATTCAGCACTGCAGCCAGGCGGGCGCCGGCGCGCGCGATCTGCCGGCTCTTGATGCGCTCGGCGCTGGCCTCGTAGGCGGCCGGATCGGCGAGCTTGGCCGGCCACACACCGTCATGCCGGGGACCGATCGAGACGCCCGCGAAAGCCCCCGCCGCCTGCCGCACGCTCTCGCTCGCCCATTGCTCCGGCCACGATGCGAGAGGCCCCGGCGTCTTCGGCACCTCGCGCGCCAGCGTCAGCAGCTCGGGCTGCGTGGCGAGACTCCAGCCGTCCGGCACCGCATCCCACATTGCATGCAGGTTCTTGTCTCCGATCCGGATGGCGGAGCCGCCCTTGGTCCTGATATCCCCCCCGTCGAGGCCCGGCCGGTCGGGCGAGACCGGCCTGCCCTCGGCATCGAGATAGATCGCGCCGGCATGCAGCGGCTGGTGCAGGTCGCCGATGAAATGCGCCAGCATCAAGAGCGCCTCCTTCCTGTCGCGGATCGAGAAGGGTGGCGGCGCGGCGCGGCCTTCCAGCACGTCGATCGCAGCCGTGATGGCGCTCACCACGTCGTGGGCGCTGGCGCCGGCGAAGCTCTTGCCGTAGGCGCCGCGCTGCACGTCGATGTCGGTGAAATGGTAGGTCTCGTGGCAGCCGTGGCCCGCGCCCGGGCCCGGACAGTTGCTCCAGTTGCGCCGCACGTAGTCTTCCATGCGCGCGACCTCGGCCGGCGCCATGAAGGCCTCGCACCAATGCTGGTAGCGGGTGGTGGCATCGTAGACGAAGCTGCCGTCAGGCCGGCGCTCGACCGACCGCACGCAGTCGGCCCATTTGGACGAGGTCTCGAGGTTGTAGCCGAGCAGCTGCTCGACGTGGCGGCGAGCATCCGGCGTCAGCAGCCGGTCGGCGACGGCGCCGACCAGCTCGTGGCCCGGCGGATCCCAGCTCCAGGCCGGACGTGCCATGATCAGGAGGGACAAGAGGGGCAGGAGCGACAGCAACAGGCGAAGCCATCGCGCGGGCCGAACTCCCATGGACCGAGCTCCCGGAATGGCAGCGCCGCGTCAGCCTGGACTCTTCACGGAGCCAGAATCCAGGCTAGTCGCGGCAGCACCATTCCATCATACGCCGCATGAAGCCCTCGCAGGCGTCGATCTGCGAGGCGAGAATGAATTCGTTGGGCTGATGCGCCTGGGCGATGTCGCCTGGGCCGCACACCACCGTGGGCACGCCCAGCGTCTTGCGGAAGATTCCGGCCTCGGTGCCGTAGACGACGCTGCCCACCGTGTTGGAGCCCGACCAGGTCGCGGCCAGGCGCTTGGCCTCGTCGTTGCCCTCGGGCGAGAAGGCGGGCGTCGAGGAGCGCAGCACGGTGTTGATCTCGGCGGCGGGATGCTTGGCCTTCATCCTGGGCAGCAGCTCCTGCTCGAGCCACGCCAGCGCGCGCTTGCCGAGCGCATCGATCGGCTCGGTCGGCAGCTCGCGATAGCCCCACAGCACCTCGCACTCGCGCGCCAGGATGTTGCCGGCGGTGCCGCCGGTGATGGTGCCGACATTGAAGGTCGCGGCGGCCGGCATGAACTCGCTGTCCCTGGGCGCCTTGGCGTCGAGCTCGTCCTGCACCGTATTGAGGTAGTGAACGAAATCGCCGGCGAAATGGATGGCGCTGACGCCGAGATGGGTCATCGAGGAATGGGCCTCGAAGCCGGTGAACTTGGTGATGTAGATCTGCGCGCCCTTGTGTGCGTGCACCACCGTCATCATGGTCGGCTCGCCGATGATGATGGCGCGCGGGCGCGGCACCTCGGCCGCCATGCGGGCGGCCAGCGAATGCGCGCCGACGCAGCCGACCTCCTCGTCGTACGACAGGGCGAAGTGGATCGGCTTCTTGAGCGGCGCCCTGGTGAACTCGGGCAGCATGGCGAGCCCGATGGCATAGAACGCCTTCATGTCGCAGGTGCCGCGGCCGTGGTACTTGCCGTCCTTCAGGGTGAGCGTCCACGGATCGGTGTCCCATGGCTGGCCGTCGACCGGCACGACGTCGGTATGACCGCTCAACACCACGCCGTCCTTCACCATCGGCCCGACGGTGGCGAAGAGGTTGGCCTTCTTGCCGTCCTCGCTCGGCACCAGCTTCGAGGCGACGCCATGGTCGGCGAGGTACTGCTGCACGTACTCGATCAGCGCCAGGTTGGAATTGCGCGACGTGGTGTCGAACGCGACCAGCCGGCGCAACATCTCGACCGATCCGACGATCTCTCCTGCCATGATACGCGAACGCTCCCCGTTTTGCGTTTGTCGTCCTCTCCGTCCTACGGCAGAGCCATGGCAAAGGGAAGAACGGGTCGCGGGGAGCACGACCGCATCCGCCGGGACAGCGCTGGCGAATTGACGAGGCCCAGCGTCGAATTCCGTTCCCAAGACCTTGCAATGTCTGGCTTATTCCATATGCCTTCCCCCGCCCCTGCGGGTCGGGACGACCCTCGAGGAGCTGCCATGCGATTCGGCATCGTCGCCATCCCTACCGCCCAGGAGGCCGCCGGCCTTTTCGAGCGCGCCGTCGCCTTCGCACGGCGGGTCGAGGCGCTCGGCTTCGCCGGCCTGTGGACCACGGATTCCTTCGCGCGCGGCAGCGCCACGATCGATCCGCTGATCTTCCTCGGCGCCCTTTGCCAGGCGACCGGGCACATCGAGCTCGGCACCTGTGTGACGCAGCTACCGCTGCGCCATCCCGTCGAGCAGGCGCATCGCGCGCAGACCCTGAATCTTCTTTCGCGTGGCCGCTTCCGCTTCGGTGTCGGCAGCGGCTCGACCAGGCACGATTTCGACGCCGCGCAGGTCGACTACCAGCGCCGCTTCAAGCTGCTGCCCGAATATCTCGCCGTGATGCGCAAGGTGTGGGCGGGCGAGCCGGTCTACGGCCCCGCCCTTTCCGTCTGGCCCGGCACCGAAGGCGGCCCGCCGGTCTATCTCGGCGCCTGGCGCAGCCCGCGCTGGATCAATCTCGCGGCCGAACACTGCCATGGCTGGATCGCTTCGGGGATCTACGCGTCGCTCGACGACCTGCCGGTCGGCCTCGACATGTTTCGCAAGGCCGGCGGCAAGCGCGCCATCATCGCCAATATCTTCACCGACCTGCGCCCCGACCCGCCGGCGCATCCGCTGATCGCCCATTCGAAGACGACGCTGGTCTGCGGCAAGCCGGAGGCCCGCGACCGCCTGCGCCGCATCGCCGATCTCGGGTTCGACGACGCGCTGCTGATCGTGCCGTTCGGCGTGCCCGGGATGCTCGACGAGATCCGGGAACTGCTGCCGTAGGCGGGCGTCTTTCACTGGGAGCGCGCCACTCCGTTGGCGCTCTTCTTGGTGATTGCACGTCCCAATAGCGCCCTCGGAGTGGCGCGCTCCGAGCGATGTATGTGGTCAACCCAGTAGAATGCAGCTCGGCTTGCTTCACGCCGCGAACAATCCATCCGCGACGCCCTCGGCCTGGCGCTGCACCAGGCGGCGGTAGAGGCCGTCCTTGCGCTGCATCAGCAAGGCGTGGCTGCCGTCCTCGACGATGCGGCCCTGGTCGAACACCAGGATGCGGTCCAGCGTGCGCACCGTCGACAGACGATGGGCGATCACCAGGGTCGTGCGGCCGCGCATCAGCCGCTCCATCGCGTCCTGGATCAGCGCCTCGGACTCGCTGTCCAGGCTCGACGTCGCCTCGTCGAGGATCAGGACCGGCGTGTCCGCCAGGAAGGCGCGCGCCAGCGCCACGCGCTGGCGCTCGCCGCCCGAGAGCTTGACGCCGCGCTCGCCGACCAGCGTGGCGTAGCCCCTGGTCTGGCGCGTGATGAAGCCGTCGGCATGCGCCAGGCGCGCCGCCGCGCGGATCTCCTCGCGCGAGGCCTCGGGTCGGCCATAGGCGATGTTTTCCGCCAGCGAGCGATGGAACAGCATCGGCTCCTGCTGCACGATTGCCACCTGGCGGCGCAGGCTGTCCTGCGTCACCCCGGCGACGTCCTGGCCGTCGACCAGGATGCGCCCGCCATCGACGTCGTGCAGGCGCTGAACCAGCTTCACGAACGTCGTCTTGCCGGAGCCCGAGGCGCCGACCAGGCCGACGCGCTGGCCCGCCGGGATGCGCACGCTCAACCCGTCATAGACCTGCCTTCCCTGCGCGCGGTAGCCGAACGCGACGTCGTCGAACACGATCTCGCCCTTGTGCACCACGATGTCGCGTGCTCCCGCGCGATCGACGACGCCGAGCGGCTGGTCATGCAGGGCGACCAGCTCGTCGAGGTCGTTCACGCAGCGACGGAAGACGTCGACGTGGTGACCGATGTCGCGCAGGTAGCCGTGAATCACGCCGTATCCGGTGAGCACGAACACGACGTCGCCGACACTGGCCGCGCCCTGCCACCAGAACAGCAGCACCATCCCGATCACGGTGAGCCGCAGCGCCACCAGCACGATCAGTTGCAGCGTGCCGGCCCAGGTCGCGCGCGCCCACAGCACGTGCGTGCGAGCGCGCCAGCGATCGACGACACGGTTCAGCCGCTCGTCCTCGCGGGCCTCGGCACCGAACGACTTGACGACCGGGTTGCAGGTCACCGCGTCGGCCAGCGTGGCGCCCAGCCGGCTGTCCCAGGCATTCGACAGGCGCGCCGCCGGCGTGACATAGCGGAGCGCCAGCCGGACCGTGAGCCCGATATAGACGGCGCTGCCCAGCGCCACCGCCGTACCCATCAGAGGCCAGCGCAAGGCGAACAGCACCGCGGCGCCCAGCAGCACGACGCAGGAGGGCCACAGCGCCACCAGGATCGTGTCGTTCAGGTTGTCGAACGCCCACATGCCGCGGCTGATCTTGCGCACCGTCGAGCCGGCGAACGAACCGGCATGCCATTCCGACGACAGGCGCTGCACGCGCGCGAACGCCTCGCGCGCCACGTCGGACATCATGCGCAGGGTGAAGGCGATCACCACCATGAACACGCCCTGGCGCAGCACCACGGCGACGGCGCCACTGCCGACCATCGCGGCCAGCACCAGCAGCGCCTCGCGCAGCGTCGCGTCGCGGACGGTGGTTACGCCGCCGATGATGTCGACCAGCCGGCCCGCCAGCATCGGCAGGACGAGCTCGATGCCGGCGCCGATCAGCACGCCTGCCGCGATCAGCGCGGCCCGGCCGGGCTGGCGGCGCCAGCGTGCCGCGACGAATGCCAGCGTGTGCAGGAACGGGTCGCGCCCGCCCTTTGCTTTGCGATCCCTCATATGTCGACGCCGAGCCCCTTTGAGAGTCGGGATCGGCCCTTCAGCCTGTCGGCGCCGAGACCGGCATCGAGCGCGAGCTCGACGCGCGCAGAAGCGCCAACGATGGACGAAACGGGTGGATACGGTGGGAGGGCGCCAGGGTGGCGGCGCCCGGGGCTGCTTTAGCTAACGAAAGCGCCCGATGCCGAACCGTGGAGCGAGGGTCGCGCTGATCGAGATGATCGACATCCGACGCCTCCTTTCGCTGCGGTTTCCGTCGACGGAGCGGAATGTACAGTAACTCGATGACAGAGGCAAGACGACTGGCTGATCCTCCCCCGTCATCGGGGGAGGCGGCCCGATTAGGCGCTGTTTACAGCGCCATTGGCCGGAGGGGGAGAGCCTCACGTGAAGTCCATGAAGGCCCGACGTCGGAATGATCGAGATCGCCACTGAGGCCTTCCCCCTCCGCCCCGCCTGCGCGGCCGAAGCCGCTTCGGCGCGGCGAAGGCCCGTAAGACGGGGTACCTCCCCCGCAAGACGACCGTGAGACGGGGAGGAAGAGGACAAAAGGGCATCGCCAGCAGGCGCGTTGCTAGACCGCCGGCCGGCCGATCATGGTCAGAAACTCGCGGCGCGTGTCGCCGTTGTCGCGGAAGGCGCCCAGCATGCGGCTGGTCACCATGGCGACGTCCGACTTGTGCACGCCTCGCGTCGTCATGCACTGATGCGCCGCTTCGATGACCACGGCGACACCGCGCGGTTGCAGGACGTCCTGCAGGGTGTTGGCGATCTGCGCCGTGAGCTTCTCCTGGATCTGCAGACGGAACGCATAGGCATCGACCAGGCGGGCGAGCTTGCTGATGCCGACCACGCGCTTGTCGGGCAGGTAGCCGATGTGGACCTTGCCGATGATCGGCACCATGTGGTGCTCGCAGTGCGACTCGAGGCGAATGTCGCGCAGCATCACAACCTCGTCGTAACCCTCGACCTCCTCGAAGGTTCGCTGCAGCATCTCGCGCGGATCCTCGTCGTAGCCGCGAAAGAATTCCTCGTAGGAGCGCACGACTCGATCGGGCGTGCCGATCAGCCCCTCGCGATCGGGGTCGTCGCCGGCCCAGCGGATCAGGGTGCGCACGGCGGCCTCGGCCTCCTCGCGCGACGGTCGCGTCAGCCCCGTCGCAGTGGACACGAGTTCGCTCTTCTTCAGCATCCTGTTCATGCTCGCTCCCCTCAATTGAGCCGGCGATCGACGTTGGGCGTGTCGAGAGAGAAGGTCGGAATCTCGATGTCGAAATTCTCGCCCGCCTCGTTCACCATCTGATAAGTGCCGCCCATGAAGCCGGATGGCGTGGAGAGCGGTGTGCCGGAAGTGTACTCGAACCTCTCGCCGGGTCGCAGCACCGGCGTCTTGCCGACGACGCCCGGCCCCCTGACCTCGCGCATGCGCCCGAGCCCGTCGGTCACCTTCCAGTGCCGGCTGCGCAGCTGCACCGTGACATCGCCGCCGTTCTCGATGCTGACATGATAGGCCCAGACGAACTGGGGCTTCGTCGGATCGGATTGGTCGGGCAGATATTGCGGCCTGACGGTCACGCGGATGCCACGGGTTGTAGTAGAGAACATGCGTCGAAAATCCCTGCGTGGCCGAAGACATGGGACGTCCCGCGCGAAACGTCAAATTCGCCAAGCGGCTGAAGAGCTGACGCGGCGCTGGTCGGCAGCAGGGTCGGTGCAGGCCCGGAGCGCCGGACCTCTCCGGTCCAGCGCCACGGCGATCTCGCGACGGAGCAGGTCACATCGGGAAGATCAGGCAGGTCGTCGTGCCGTGCGCCAGCAGGCGATCATTTGCATCGTAGAGCCGGCCTTCCGAAGTGCCGATGCGCGAGCCGACATTGAGGACCTTGCCCTCGGCCCGGACCTTGCCTGTCTTCTCGGTCATGGCGCGCACATAGTTCACCTTGATCTCGAGCGTGGTGTAGCCGATGCCGGCCTCGAGCATGGTGTGGATGCAGCAGCCCATGACGCCGTCGAGCATTGTCGCGGCAATGCCGCCATGGATGCTGCCCAGCGGATTGAGATGATCGGCGCTCGGCGTGTAGGTGAACTCGACAAGGCCGCGCTCGACCCTGGCCACCTCGAAGCCGATTGCCCGCGCGATCGGCGGCGCCGGGTAGCGGCCTTCGATCATGCCCTTGAACAGGGCGAGGCCGTCGACGGTCCGTACATCGTCGAGCGACAACACGCCGAAACCGGCATCCGGGGCCATGATCCATTCCCTCCGCAATTTCCGTGCATATACACATTGGCACTTTGTCCGGGCAAGCGATGGCAGTAGTCTCGCGGTCATGCCGGCCCTGCCCCCGCTTCGCCTGTCACCCCGCGAATGCACCTGCTTTCGCATCCGCGGCGCCGCCCGGCGCATCACGCAGATCTACAGCCAGCACCTGGCGCCGACCGGCCTCAAGATCTCGCAATTCTCTCTGCTCGGCTTCGTCATCGCCGAGGGGCCGGTGGCGATCGGCCGGCTGTCCGACCTGCTGGCGACCGATCGCACGACACTCACCCGCAACCTCAGTCCGCTGCTGCGCGGCGGCCTGGTCGAGCGCGCCGCCTCGGGTGACAAGCGCCGGCACGAGCTGGTGGCGACCGCCGCCGGCCGCGCCCTGTTCAAGCGGGCCCTGCCGCTGTGGGCCACGGCCGAGCAGGAAGTGCGCGACGCCATGGGCGCCAGGCTCACCAGCGAGCTGCATGGCGCGCTCGACCAGTCGATGGAGCGGCTGGCGGCGCTGTAGAGCTTTCTTCCGGACCGCGGGCGTCTCGCCCGCTCATGCTCATGAATCATGAGCGTGCGAGACGCCCGCGGTCCGGAAGGGGTCGATCGGCCCACGCCGTTACAGACTGGCGTCGAAGAAGTCGTGTTCGAGCTCCATGGCGCGGCGGTAGTTGGCGCGCACCGGCGCGGTGTCGCTGGCGTGGCGGTCGAGGAGGGCTTCGAGCCGCGCCGCGAGCTTCTCGAACTCGGGATCGGCGTAGGTCTCGACCCATTCGCGATAGAGCGGCGCCACGTCGCGCGTCTTCAGCGAACGACCGAGATAGGCGTAAAGCCGCATGCACGGTGTCAGGGCAGCGACGGTTTCGCCGAGATCGCCTGCCTCCGCGGTCTGCATCAGGAAGACGACATAGGCGTTGGTCGCCGGCAGCGGATTGACGGCCGACAGGTCGACCTGCCAGCGCTGGGCATAGCTCTTGTGCAGCTCGAGCTCTGCGCGCACGCCGGCGATCAGGTCGGCGAAGGTCTGCAGATCCTCCCGCTCGGTGCTGTAGGCGAGACAGAACGCGTAGGCGCGCGCGAACGATTCGAGGAAGTAGGCGTCCTGCGCGACGTAGCCCTTGAAGCAGTGGATCGGCAGCGAGCCGTCGGCCAGCCCGCGCACGAAGCCGTGACCCAGGATACGCGTGGCAAGATCGGAATTGTCCTGCCACAGCGTCTTGGCGAGCGACATCAGCCGCCGAGTGCCTGCATCAGGTCGGCGATGATGTCCTCGACATCCTCGAGGCCGACCGAGATGCGCACCGTGCCGTCGCCGATGCCGAGCTTGGCACGCTCGGCCGCACCGATGCGCATGTGCGTCGTGGTCGCCGGATGGGTGACCAGGCTCTTGGCGTCACCGAGATTGTTCGAGATGTCGACGAGCTGCAGGCGATTCAGCGTCTCGAAGGCCGCCCACTTGCCGGCCTTGAGGTCGAACGTCACCACGCCGCCGAAGCCGGACATCTGCTTGGCCGCCAGCGCGTGCTGCGGATGATCGCTGCGGCCGGGATAGAGCACGCGCGAGATGGCGGGATGGCCGGCCAGCGCGTCGGCGACGCGGGCGGCGTTGGCGCAATGGCGATCGATGCGCAGGCCCAGTGTCTCCAACCCCTTGACCAGAACCCAGGCGTTGAACGGGCTGAGCGAGGGGCCGGTGTTGCGGATGATCGGCTGCAGCTTCTCGAGGATGAACTCGCGCGAGCCCAGCACGGCGCCGCCCAGCGTACGGCCCTGGCCATCGATGTACTTGGTCGCCGAATGCACGACGACGTCGGCGCCCCATTCCAACGGCCGCTGCAGGATCGGCGTGGCGAAGGCGTTGTCGAGCACGACCTTGGCACCGGCCTTGTGCGCGAGCCGGCAGACCTCGCTGAGGTCGACGACGTCGAGCATCGGGTTGGACGGCGATTCGAACAGCACCGCCTGGGTCGGCTTCGACAGGGCCTTCTCCCAGGCCGCGAGGTCGCCGCCATCGACCAGCTCACTCTCGACGCCGTACTTGGGCAGTAGCTCGGCCACGATGTAATGGCACGAGCCGAACAGCTGGCGCGCCGCGACGACGCGGTCGCCGGCCTTGAGCAGCGCCAGCAGGGCGAAGAATACTGCCGACATGCCGGTCGACGTGGCGCGGCAGGCCTCGGCGCCCTCGAGCGCCGCCAACCGGTTCTCGAACATGGTGACGGTGGGATTGCCGAAGCGCGAATACTGGTAGTGGCTGCTCTCGCCCTTGAAGGTCGCCTCGGCCTCCTCGGCGCTCGCATAGGCGTAGCCCGAGGTAAGGTACAGCGCCTCCGAGGTCTCGTCGAAGTTGCTGCGCAGCTGCCCGCCGCGCACCGCGCGGGTCTGCGGTCGCCACGCCGATTGATCCGCCCGCACCCGCTTGTTCGAGATCGTTCCGTCCATAGCTCCCTCCTGACGCCTGCGCCGCACGCGCAAACGAAAAGCCCCCGACCGAAAAGGGCGGGGGCTTTGCGAGCTCTCCGACCTTTTAGCGATGTTTAACGTGGTCGCAAGCCGGTCGGCCCAAATCCCACGGTGCCGGCTCTATAATCTCGACCGCGACCGAGGGCAAGCGCGATCTTGAAGGCGAAAGTGGCATTAGCTAAGTTAGCTAGCATGAAGTACGTCAACACCCACGAGGCCAAAACCCAGCTGTCCAAGCTGATTGCCCGAGTGCGTGCCGGCGAGAAGGTCGCCATCTGTCAGGCCGGCAAGCCGGTCGCCCTGCTCACCCCTTACGAAGCGCCGCGCCGAAAGCCGCGGCTGGGGATGTGGGAAGGCAAAGTCGAGCTTCGCCCGGGGTGGGATTCGCCCGAGACAGACGCCGAGATCGAGGCCATGTTCGACGTCCTCAAGGAGCGTGATTAGCAACCATGCGCTACGTCAACACGCACGAAGCCAAGACGCAGCCGTCCAAGCTGATTGCGGCGGTTCGGGCGGGCGAGGAGATCGTCATCTGCCTGGCCCGCAAGCCTGTCGCACGGCTTACGCCCTATGCGGCGCCACGCCGAAAGCCGCGACTTGGCACAGACAAAGACAAGATCATCCTTCGACCCGGCTGGGATTCGCCGGAGACGGACGCCGAGATCGCGGCCACGTTCGATGTCCTCGAAGAAACTGCTGCGCGTTGAAGCTGCTGATCGATTCGAACGCCCTCGTGTGGATGGCGGCCAATCCCAAGGAGCTGGCAGCGGCAGCACGGCGCGTGCTTCTGGATCCTGACAACGAGCGATTCGTCAGCACCGCTTCGATCTGGGAGCTCACCATCAAGATGTCGATCGGTAAGCTCCGCTTGCCCGATCGACCCGCCGCCGCCGTCGAGGGCATGGCGGCAACACTGCTGCCGATCTCGCTGGCGCACATCGATCGACTGGAACGGCTTCCGTTCCATCATCGCGACCCGTTCGATCGCATGCTGGTTGCTCAGGCAATGGAGGATGGTTTGACGATCGTCACTCGCGATCGACGCCTCAAGCCCTATGGCGTCCCGCTGCTGGCGGCGTGATCGGAGAGACAATTTGTGGTCGAGATGTTGACGCCAGCCTTCAGGCTCACCGATGCCCAGGCTCAAGCGATCGTCGATCATGCCGCGCCAGGACGTCACGTGACGGGTGTCTCGCCCTTCGGGCGCGGCGAGATCAGCGCCGTCTTCGACATCGAACTGGCGGACGGCGCACCCGGGCTGGTCATCAAGATCTATCCCGCCTGCACCGGAAGATGCAGAAGGAAATCCTCGTCGCGCGTCTCATGAGCGGCCATCGGCTCACCGCGCCGGTGCCGCGCATCCTCCGCGCCGATGAGTCGAAATCGCTGATCGCGTTGAACTTCGTCATCATGGATCGATTGATGGGGGGCGCCTCTGGCCGATCACGAAGGCGGCCTTTCCGAGCAAGAGTGCTTTGCGATCTACGCCGAGATGGGCAGGCTGCTGCGCGACATCCACGCCATCACGAACGCGCCGCGAGCCTCGTGGACCAAATCGCAAGCTATGCTTGAGCATTCTTCCGGATCGCGCGTTCTTCCGGACCGCGGGCGTCTCGCCCGCTCTTAAGCTTTGAGCGGGCGGGACGCCCGCGGTCCAAAAGAAAACCCGCGATCCGGAAGATCACGATCAATTGAGCTTCTGCCGCGCCAGCGACTGCTCGCGCAGCTTGCTCAGGGTGATGCGCGAGGTCAGCGCCTCGGGATCGGTCTTGAGATGGATGATGGCGGGCTTGGCCGCCGCCACGGCGCGCTCGAAGGCGGCGGCGAAGTCGGCCGTCTTGTCGACCGTCTCGCCATGGCCGCCGAAGGCGCGCGCATAGGCCGCGAAGTCGGGGTTCCTGAGCTCGGTGCCGTGCACGCGCGTCGGGTACTCGCGCTCCTGATGCATGCGGATGGTGCCGTACATGCCGTTGTCGACGACCACGATGACGACGTTGGCGCCGTGCTGGACAGCGGTGGCGAATTCCTGGCCATTCATCAGGAAGCAGCCGTCGCCGGCGAACGACACCACCATGCGGTGGGGTGCCGTGATCTTGGCGGCGACCGAGGCCGGCACGCCGTAGCCCATGGCGCCGCTGGTCGGCGCTAGCTGGGACTTGAAGCCGCGATACTGGAAGAAACGATGCAGGAAGGCGGCGTAGTTGCCGGCGCCGTTGGTGACGATGGCATCGTCGGGCAGACGCTTGTTCAGCCAGGCGACGATCTCGGTGACGTTGACGGCGCCGGGCTGCTCGTTGGGCTCGATGTTCTTCAGGTAGTCGGCGCGGGCCCCCTCGAGGTTGGCCTTCCAGCGCGAGCCGTCGACCGGCTTCATGGCGCGGGCGGCGACGGCGAAGTTGGCCATGCCGCTGTTGATCGGCAGGGCTGCCTGGTAGACGCGGCCCAGCTCCTCGGCGCTGGCATGGACGTGGACCAGGGGCTGCTTCGGCACCGGCAGGTCGAACAGCGTGTAGCCGCCGGTCGTCGCCTCGCCGAGCCGCGGGCCGATCGCCAGGATCAGGTCGCTGTCCTTGAGGCGCTTGCCGAGCGGCGGGTTGACGCCGATGCCGAGGTCGCCAACGAAATTGGGATGACGGTTGTCGAGCAGGTCCTGGTTGCGGAACGCCGTGGTCACCGGCAGGCCATTGGCCTCGACGAACGCCGCCATGTCGGCGCAGGCCTCGCGGCTCCAGCCGCCGCCGCCGAGGATCACCATCGGCTGCTTGGCCTCGGCGAGCATCCCGCGCAGCGTCGCCATGTCGGCGGCCGATGGCGCACCACGCGCGATCTTGTACGGTCCGGCATCGGCGACCTCGACCTCATCGGTCAGCATGTCCTCGGGCAGGGCGAGCACGACCGGGCCGGGGCGGCCGTTGAGGGCGCGATGGAAGGCCTGGCTCACCAGCTCGGGGATGCGCCGCGCGTCCTCGATCTGGGCGACCCACTTGGCCATCTGGCCGAACATGCGGCGGTAGTCGATCTCCTGGAACGCCTCGCGGTCGAACTGCTCGCGCCCGACCTGGCCGACCAGCAGGATCATCGGCGTCGAATCCTGGAATCCCGTGTGCAGGCCGATGCTGGCGTTGGTTGCGCCAGGGCCGCGTGTCACGAAACAGACACCTGGCTTGCCGGTGAGCTTGCCATAGGCCTCCGCCATGTTGGCGGCGCCGCCTTCCTGGCGGCAGATGACGTAGCGGATCGAGTTGCGCTGGGCATAGAGCGCGTCGAGCGCCGCGAGATAACTCTCGCCCGGAACGCCGAAGATCGTGTCGGTGCCATGGATGCGCAGCTGGTCGATCAGAACCTGCGCGCCGCTGCGGCGCGGATGGGCCGTAGTCATGGTCGATCCCTTACTTCGTGGGTGAGAATGAAGTTGGCACCAATATCTTGTTATTCATGTGCACCAGATTGCCGAGATGCTTCGTGTGCACCGGCAGGCGCTGCTTCTCGTAGAGCGTGAGAAACTCGCGCAGCCTGCCGGGCTGCAGCTCGTAGGTTCGATGGTCGACAATCATGGACATTCCTCCAATTTACACGGCAATTGTGTGACCGCGTCCGTGCGATCTCAACCCTCGCTCAATGGTGGACACCTCCCGCGAAACAGCGCATAAGTGCGGCATTGCGACACTGGCCGAAAGATCGGCACAGTCGCGGGGCGCGATTTCCGGTCAACGTCTTTCCGTGAGCTTCTTGGTCATCTGTCAAATGTCGACGAAACGCTTGGGCCCAGTCGTCCAGCAAGCGGTCGCCGGACTCCGCTCTATCCTTCCTCCAGCCCCGAGCTTCGAATGAGTCGTAAATTGTTTGTGGGCAATCTGCCCTATTCGGTCACGTCTGAGCGTTTGTCTGAAGCCTTCTCTCAGTTCGGCACCGTTACTTCTTCAAAGGTAATCGTTGATCGCGAGACCGGCCGCAGCCGCGGCTTCGCCTTCCTCGAAATGGAAACGGATGACCAAGGTGCGTCGGCCATGCAGGCCATGAACGGCGCGTTGCTGGACGGCCGCTCGATCGCGGTGCGCGAAGCTGTCGAGCGTCAGCCCGGCGGCGGTGGTGGCGGCGGATTCGGTGGCGGTGGTGGTGGCGGCCGCGAAGGCGGCGGCTTCCGTCCGCGCGGCCCGCGCCCGCCCTATGGTGGCGGTGGTGGCGGCGGCTATGGCGGAGGCGGTGGCGGCGGCTATCGCGGCGGCGGCGGTGGCGGCTACGGCGGTGGCGGTGGTGGCTACCGCGGTGGCGACGGCGGTGGCGGTGGTGGCTACCGCGGTGGTGGTGGCGGTGGCGACGGCGGACCGATGCGCGATCGCCGCGCCGATTTCTCCGGCGGGCCTCCGAGCGGCGGCTTCGACAGCGGCGGTGGCGGCGGTGCCGGTGGCGACTTCGGTCGTCCGCCGCGGCGGCGCGAAGGCGGCGGCGGCGCCGATCGTCCGCGGCGCGATCGCGACTACGAACCGCGCAAGCGCGGCTTCGACGACGATCAATAGGTCTCGTCTCGAGCGCACTCGAGCGGAAGCGCCGGAGGATCATCCTCCGGCGTTTTTGCGTGACCGCCGGCCGACGGTGCTAGACTGCTCCGGTCAAGAGACCCGGAGATCGAGATGAAGCGACGCACTGCGCTCGTGGGTTCCCTGGCGGCCCTGGTCGCGACCACGCCAGCCAGGGCGGCCGATTTGCCGGTCGACCTGCAGCTCGTCCTGGCGGTCGACGTCTCGCGATCGATCGACGAGGTCGAGGCCGAGTTGCAACGCCGCGGCTATGTCGAGGCGCTGGCCAACGATCGCATCATCGACGCCATCCTGTCGGGTGAGCACAAGCGCATCGCGCTTTGCTATACCGAATGGGCCGGCACGCACTATCAGGTCGTGGTGATCGACTGGACGGTGATCGACAGCGCGGCCGAGGCTCGGCGCTTCGCCGAGAAGCTCGGCGAAGCGCCGCGTCAGTCGCAGAGCTGGACGGCGGTCGGTGCGGCGCTCGCCCATGCCGGCCAGCGCTTCGAGGGTTCGGGCTTCACGTCCAAGCGACGCGTCATCGACGTTTCGGGCGACGGCCGGACCAACGATGGTCCGCCGGCGGAGATGGTGCGCGACCGGCTGGTATCGCAAGGCATCGTCGTGAACGGCCTGCCGGTGATGATGAACCGCAGCAATTTCGGCCGGCCACCCGACCTCATGCTCGACAAGTACTACGAGGAGAACGTCATCGGCGGACCGGGCTCCTTCATGATCGTGGCCGACGATTTCGGCCATTTCGGTCGTGCGGTGCGCACCAAGCTGGTGCGCGAAATTTCATCGATCGGCGCGACGTCGCAAGCGAGTCCCGGCTGACACGAGAGCGATCGCATCTGGCGCCTTTCATGTTCCTCCTCCGTCATCAGCCCAGAAGTGGACGCATCTCCTTTTTCCTCCCCCCGTAATCGGGGGAGGTGGCCCGGAGGGCCGGAGCGGGAAGGCCTCACACGAGGTTCGTAAAGTTCCGACGTCGGAATCTGAAGCATCTCGACTGCGGCCTCCCCCTCCGCCCCCGTATGACGGGGCACCCCCCCATAGGCGCCAAAGTAGAAGGGGACCTCATCTGAGGAGCGCCCGCAGGGCGCGTCGCGAAGGATGGGCCATACAGGAGATCGTTGGAAAAGCCGTGTCGCAGCACCCTCGCTGCTGGCCAGCGGCGAAGGTTACTTCGCCCGGAGCGAGACGCGGCCCTCCGGGCCGTTCCTCGGGGTGAGGTCCCTTCGTAATTTAGCGCCTTTGGGGCACCTCCCGCGATGATGGGGCCGATGATGGGGGAGAGCATGAAGGATGCGTCCACTCCGCAGCAGTTACGCTGGAAGAAGAGTGCGCCCAATTGCGAATGGCCTGACATCGATACGCGCGGCGATTTCGCTTGGCCGCGATGGTTGCTTGGCCGCATCATTGCCGGGCAATTCGCCATTCACGCCAAGGAGCCCCGTTCGATGCTGCCCAACGACCCAGTGAGCCAGGCGCGACTCGACCTGACGACGGCGCTCCGGGCGGCGGTGCGTCACGGGCTGAACGAGGGCGTGTGCAACCATTTCAGCATGGCGGTGCCCGGACGCGAGGATTTGTTCCTGGTCAATCCGCAGGGCCTCCACTGGTCGGAGATCACGCCGGCCGATCTCGTGATTGCCGACGGCGCGGGCAACATCGTCGAGGGTCGCTATTCCGTCGAGCCGACTGCGTTCTTCATCCATGCCCGCCTGCATGCCGGCAACCCGCGCGCCAAGGTCGTGCTGCACACCCACATGCCCTACGCGACGGCGCTGACATCGATCCGCGACGGCAGGATCGAGATGTGCACCCAGAACGCCTTCCGCTACTGGAACCGCATCGCCTACGATGACGAATACTCCGGCGTCGCCCTGTCGGCCGAGGAGGGCGATCGCATGTGCCGAGCCCTGGGCGACAAGGACATCCTGTTCCTGCGCAACCATGGCGTGATCGTCACCGGGCCGACCGTGGCCCAGGCCTACGACGAGCTCTACTACCTCGAGCGCACCGCCATGGTGCAGGTGCTAGCGATGCAGACAGGCCGACCGTTGCACAACATCGACGCCGCGCTGGCCGAGCACACCGCCAACCAGATCGCCGGCGAATCGCAGCAGGCCGTGCTGCATTTCGAATCGCTGAAACGCCTGCTCGATCGCGACGAGCCGGGCTGGCGCCGGCTGGCCGCCTGAGGGAACCGCCATGCCTTTGGCCCTGCCCATACCCGCCAGCCTGCTCGCGAGCCTGGCCTTCGTCCTGGCCCTGACGACCGCAACGCCACTCTCGGCGCAGGGCATTCCGGGTGTCAGCCAGGGTCCCAGGCTCGGCGAAATGGAGATCAAAGCCTTCCAGAAGATCCCGAAGACCAAGGTGGCGGTGCAGCTCACCTCGGACACCCACCTGTCGCGTGAGCTGCGACGCCAGGTGATGGTGCGCCTGTCGCAGCGCGGCAACGAGGTGGGCTTCAGCGGCGGCAACGTCATGCGCATGGACGTGACCTTCTTCGATCTCTCGGGCGGCGGCGGTCGCGGCCAGGGGATGATCGGCGGCCAACCCGACTATGCGCCGCCCGGCTCCAACCCGCGCATGGAGCTGCCGTCCAACCCGATCGGTCGCCGCGACGGCCTCGCACCAGCTCCCGCCGGCCCGACGCTGCGCATCACCCTCACCCTCTACACCGTCGACGGCGGCAAGGTGCTGTGGACGGCGACCGGCTCGTGCACCACACAAGCGGAAAAGGCCGAGCGCGCCGGCGTCGCCATCATCAACCGCATCTTCGACAACGCCGACCGGAGCATGACCGGCGACGCCGGCTGCCCGTTCTGACCCCTCCGTCGATTCCAACCATCCCGACCAGCAGAAGGATCCCGCTTCATGCCGCGACTGGCTCCGCTCGACCTCGACAAGCTCACGCCAGAACAGAAGAAGGTCGCCGACGCGATCGCGTCCGGGCCGCGTGGCGGCTTGCGCGGCCCGTTCGAGCCCTGGCTGCGTCGTCCCGAGCTCGCCGATCGCGCGCAGAAGCTCGGCGAGTATTGTCGCTTCAACAACTCGCTGCCGAACGATCTCTCCGAGCTCGCGATTTGCCTGGTCGGCCGGCACTTCAAGGCGCAGTACGAGTTCTACGCCCACGCCCGGCTCGCCCGGCAGGCGGGCCTCTCGGCCGACATCGTCGAGGCGATCAGGACGCGCGCCACGCCACCCTTCACGCGCGAGCCCGAGCGCATCGTCTACGATTTCGTCACCGAGTATCTCGAGACCAACCGCGTGGCCCAGGCCAACTACAAGCGCGCTGTCGACGCGCTCGGCGAGCAGGGCGTGGTCGATCTGGTGGGCGTGTGCGGCTACTACATGCTGGTGTCGATGACACTCAACGTCTTCGAGATGCCCCTGCCGCCGGGCGAGCCCGAGCCGCTGGCGTAGCTCTTCGCTGGGAGCGCGCCACTCCGATGGCGCTCTTCTTCTCGATCACACACCCCATGAGCGCCATCGGAGTGGTGCGCTCCCAGCTATTCCTCGAAGATCGCAACGGCGCGGGTCCAGCCGGCTGAGGCGCCGCGGATCTTGTGCGGGAAGCAGGCGATGGTGAAGCCATCGGGCGGCAGGGCCTCGAGGTTGTGCAGCTTCTCGAGATGGCAGTAGCCGATGTCGCGGCCCGCCTTGTGGCCTTCCCAGATGATCGACGGGTCATGGTCGCGCGCCCATTTCTGGGCGGTGAAGTAGAACGGAGCGTCCCAGCTCCAGGCGTCGGTGCCGGTGAGGCGAATGCCTCGCTCCAGCAGGTACATGGTGGCGTCGTAGCCCATGCCGCAGCCCGCATTGACGTAGTCGTTGTTGCCGTAGCGCGAGCCCGCCCGCGTGTTGACGACGACGATCTCGAGCGGCTTCAGCTCGTGGCCGATGCGCGCCAGCTCCTCCTCGATCTCCCGGGCGGTGATGACATGGCCGTCCTCCTTGGCGCGGAAGTCGAGCTTGACGCCGGGTTGGAAGCACCATTCGAGCGGCACCTCGTCGATGGTGATGGCGCGCTCGCCCTTGTTCATCGTCGGATGAAAGTGATAAGGCGCGTCGAGGTGCGTGCCATTGTGCGTCGA
Source organism: Reyranella sp. (assembly GCF_050185545.1). Classification (GTDB taxonomy): domain Bacteria; phylum Pseudomonadota; class Alphaproteobacteria; order Reyranellales; family Reyranellaceae; genus Reyranella. The sequence goes on from NZ_JBFWZI010000013.1 coordinate 36,590, forward strand.
CAGGGTGACGTTCTCGACCGCCCAGCCGGCGCCGTCGGGAAGGTCTTCCTTCTTCAGGCCGGGAAAGAAGCCGGCGATCTGCGCCGCCGTATTCTCGTGCCTGTGATACTGGATCCTGGGGTTGAACGGGACGGGATCGGAGATCACGTCGTTCTCGAGGTAGATCGAAAGATCAACAAAACGGCGCGGCATCGTATCAGGGACCGGTAAGAGAGTTCAGGATCGCCCGGGTGAGCAGCTTGCCAATGCACTTCTGGCCGAAATCGTTGAGGTGCAACCCGTCGAGTTGCACGAACTGCGCGTACGGCATGCCGTCCCCGTACCAGTCGCGCATGATGTCGTAGCGGCGGAACAAGCCGGCATCGAACTCGCGCGCCACGACGGCCATGATCTTCTCGTAGGCTTCCTTGTCGGCCACCGCGACCACTGCCGGCACGTACTGCAGGTTCATCAGCACGAAATCCGAGCCGAGCGACTTGCCGAGCGTCAGCCCGTTGCGCAGCCAACGCTCGAACTTGGGCAGCGGCATGTGGCGGATGGCGGCGTTGGTCCCGGTCTGCCACACCACCAGCGAGGCCGGGTTACCCTCCATCTCGGCGCGCATGCGCGACGCCATCTCCTCGACGTCCTGCCCGCCGATGCCGCGGTTGACGACGTCGACCTCGATGCCGGGCAGCGCCTTCTCCAGCCCCATCTTGAGCTGCGCCGGATAGGCGAAGGCGGGATTGGAAACGCCGTAGCCCGAGGTCGACGACGAACCGAGGGCGATGATGCGCAGCTGCTTGCGCGTGGCGATCGCCTTGCGGGCGATGTTGAGCGGGGTGCCGAGGTCGAGCAGCTGGGGCTTGGCGCGGCACAGGGTCATGGATTGCGGCAAGGCGGCAGCCGGCAGGAGAAGCGTGAACGCGGCCGCCAGTCCGAGCCAGGATTTCCGGAGACGACGGCTCATGACGCGGCCTGCGCCGTGGTCGGCGTCCGCCTTTTTGCAGGTCCCCCACCACCCTTGAACCAGGCCGCCATGTAGGCAGCGCAGCACATGATGACGATTCCTCCGACGCTCACCCCAATTTGCGACAGCAAGGACTCCTCGAAATGACTGACGATCACCTGCCCTGACAACGCAAGGAATGTACCGAGGCAGAATATAAGCAAGGATTGCTCCCCGCATCTGCGAAATGGCTCGAACACGCGCCACCCCAGAAACGGCGCCTGGGCGGGAACGGCCAGGCGGACCAGCCAAGCAAGGGCCAGGAAATGCATGAAGCGCAGGATGTCAATATTGGTCTTGTCGATCGGGTAGATCACCCGGGCGACCCAGGCGGGCACCAGCCGCTCGATTGGATTGTAATGCCAGGACAGGGCTATGAACCCGGAAAACAGCAAATATAAGACGGCCAGCACGGCCAACGGCCAGCGAACGCGGTCGAGCCAGGCGAGCTCCTTGCCCAGCATCGCGCAACAGGCGCCGACATAGAAGACGACCTGCCAGGCCATGGGATTGAAAAACCAGACCTTGCCGTCGGGATAGGCCGGGAGGTTCCAGGAATAGTGGGAGGTCACGGCGTACAGGCCGAGGGAGACGGCGATGACGGCCAGCGGCCAGCGCACGATGGCCGGCAGCACGAAGGGAAAGACCGCCAGCAGCACGATATAGAGCGGCAGGACGTCGAGATTGACCGGCCTGAACTTGAGCAGCGCCGCCTCGAGAATGGCCCGGTAGGGGTTCTCGCCGAACCCGAGCAACTCCATCTCGTCGATCAGCGACGGTGTGTCGCGGGCAATCGAGACCCAGGCGACCTGCGCCGTGAACGCGACGAACAGCAGGATGTGGGCGACATAGAGCTGCCACACCCGGCGGTAGATGCGCGCCGCCGCCCTTACCCACCCCTCGCGCTCCATCATGCGGGCGTAGGCGATGACGGCGGTATAGCCCGAAATGAAGACGAAGATCTCCGTGGCGTCGCTGAAGCCGTAGTTGCGCACGGTCAGCCAGCTCACGACATTGGTTGGAATGTGGTCGAGGAAGATGAACCACAGGGCCAGACCGCGGAACAGGTCGAGCCGGATGTCGCGGCCGGAGGCGATGACGGGCAACGCAGCCATGGCTTGCCATTGGTATCCCAGGCGCCTCGGCGAGGCTATATGAGGCGGCGCGACTCGCTTCTCCTCCCCTTCGTCTTCGTTGGGGAGGTATCGGCGTCTTACGCCGACGGAGGGGCCATGAATCTTCCGAACCGCGGGCGTCCCGCCCCCACATGAACTTGTGCGGGCGGGACGCCCGCGGTCCGCATGATCCATGACCCCACCGCCAGCCAGCGCGAAGCCGAAACGGCTTCGCTTCGGCGAAGGCAGGTCCGCGAAGACGCGGACACCTCCCGACTTCGTGGGGAGCCTACGACGTTGACTTCAGGACCGCCTCGATCTTCTGGGCGAGCTCCTTCCTGACGTACGGCTTCATGAGAAACTGGACGTCCGTCTCGAGGTCACCGCGGCCCACCAGGGCGCCTTCGAAGTACCCCGAGGCGAACAGCACCTTGAGGCCGGGGCGCAGCTCGGTTGCCTTGGCGGCCAGGGCGCGGCCGGCGAGCGAGCCCGGCATCACCACGTCGGTGAACAGGAGGTCGATGTCGTCCTCGCGCTGCAGCACCGCGAGCGCTTCCTCGCCGCTTCCCGCCGAGACCACGCCGTAGCCCAAGCGCGCCAGCTCGTCCACCGCATGCTCGCGCACGAGCTTGTCGTCGTCGACCACCAGGATTTTCGCCGTGGCGTGCAGGGCGACCACCTTGCCCGAGCGCGGCTCCGCCGCGGACGCCCGCTTCGACTCGGAGGCCTCGTAGACGATCATGCCGTAGCCCGCGAACCGCTGGCGGCCGCCGGAAAGCGGCCGCAGGATCATCTTCGCCTCGAACCGGCTGCCGTCCTTGCGCACGAATCGGCTCGTCGCTTCGTGGCGGCCCCATTGCAGGGCGTCCTTGAGAGCGGCGCTCGACTGGCCGGTGACGATGTCGGCCTTGGTGAACAGCTCGGAAAATCGCCGGCCGACAATATCCTCCTCGGCGTATCCCAGCAGCTCGCGTGCGCCGGCGTTCCAGGTCCGGATGTTGCCTTGGGGATCGAGGATGACGACCGCGTAGTCGGTCAGGTCATCGACGAAATGCTGCAGCAGTTCCCTGTCGTCCGCCGTCATCATGACTCTGCTCCTTCGCCGCTCACGCGACTCCCGCTAGCCCGACGGTGCCAGGCGGCCGAGGCCCGGGCCACCATTGGTCGCCCCGAGGGCACTGCGGATGATGTTGGCGAGATCGGCCTTGCGATGTGGTTTGGGCAGAAGCCTCACCCCGCTGTCGAGCTGGCCGTCGTGCTGCAGGGCGTTCTCGGAATAGCCCGAGATGAACACGATGCGGGTCTCGGGCCACTGCCGCTCGACTTCCTCGGATAGTCCCTTGCCGTTCAGTCGGCCGGGCATCATGACGTCGGTCAGCAGCACGTCAAATCGGGCGGCGCGCAGCCACTCCAGCGCCTGGTCGGCGTTGGCGGCGTGCTTGACGTGATAGCCCAGGCTGCGCAGTTGCTCGGTGACGATGGAGCGCACCGAGTCCTCGTCCTCGACCACCAGGATGCTCTCGTTGCCACCGGGCAGGGCCTGCTTGCGAGCGGCCGCCGCCGCCGGCACCACCGCCACGCCGCGCCGGAAGTACATCGACACCTTCGTGCCACGGCCGACCTCGCTGGTGATGACGATATGGCCCTCCGACTGGCGAATGAAGCCATAGACCATGCTGAGGCCGAGGCCGGTGCCCTTGCCAGTCGCCTTGGTGGTGAAGAACGGCTCGAAGACGCGCTTTAGGACCTCGGGTGGCATGCCCGAGCCCGAATCGGTGACCGACAGCATGACGTATTCACCGGGAACCAGGTCCTCGTCGTCCTGCCGCGCGACATAGGCGCCATCGAGCGTGACGTTACGGGTCTCGATCATCAGGCGGCCGCCCCCGGGCATGGCGTCACGCGCATTGATGCAGAGATTGATCAGCGAGGTCTCGACCTGCGAGCGATCGACGTTGGTCATCCACAGGTTCGAGGCGGCCAGAGTCTGCAGGTCGATATGCTCACCCAGCGTCCGCCACAGCAGCCGGCTGGTCGACGCGACGAGGTCGTTCAGGTCGGTCATCTCGGGCTTCAGGACTTGCCGGCGCGAGAAGGCCAGAAGCTGGCGCGTCAGCTCGGCGCCCCGTTCCCCGGCCTCGAAGATGCGCTGGGCGCGGTCGGCGATGTCGGCCGGCACGCTTTCGTCCTCCAGGATGGCGCCGGCATTGCCCAGCACGATCATCAGGATGTTGTTGAAGTCGTGCGCCACTCCGCCGGTGAGCTGACCCACCGCCTCCATTTTCTGCGCCTGAAAGAGCTGCTCGCTGGTCTGGCGGTGGCTGTCCATCGCCTCCTGGCGCATGCGGGTCTCGACCGCGACGCGCCGATCGAAGATCACGGCCAGGATGGCCATCAGCAGAACGAGGGTCGCGATCAGGGCAATGATCGCGGCGAACAGGGCATTGTCAAAGGCGCCGGCGCCGCGCGCTTGGTCGGCCTCGGCGAAGCAATAGGTCGACGCCATGGCCGTGTAGTGCATCGCTGCGACCGCCAGGCCCAGGATCAGCGCGCCCACCACCTCGCGCAGCTGGCTCGACACGACGCGCGACAACCTGCCCAGCAAGTCGCGCGTCTGCAGGGCGACGATCGCCAGCAACACGGCGACGACGATCGACGCGGCAAACAGGGTCGGGTCGTAACGGACGCGGGCGTCGAGCCGCATCGCCGACATGCCGGTGTAGTGCATGGCGCCGATGCCCGCCCCCATCAGGGCGCCACCGATCAGCAGGCGACTGGTCGAGACCACCGGTCGGGCGACGACGTGCAGGGCGATGCCGGCGGCCAGGATGGCCGGCACGATCGACAGGGCGGTGATGAGGGGATCGTAGGCGACCGGGATCGGCAGCACATGGGCGAGCATGCCAATGAAGTGCATGGCCCAGATGGCGCCGCCCATGGCGATGGCGCCAATGGCGAGCCAGCTGAGCCGCAGTCCCTGGTCGCGCAGGTCGGCGATCCGGGTCGCGAACTGCAGGAAGGCATAGCTGCCGAGCGCCGCCACCAGGTACGACAGGAAGACGAGCGCGTAGTTGTAGCGGCCCGGCAAAGCTTGGGATGGATCGGAGCCCAGGGCGAAGAAGCTCGAAAGGTCCATCGGCAAATGCCCTCGAATTGCACCTGCAGACCCCCTGTTGGTACAGGATCGTACCGAAGGACGCCAGTCGGCGCCGCACACTGCATATGCCGGTCGAGCACCGAGCGCCGCCCGGACTGTCGGGCGAGGAGCGCCGCCTGGGCTGTCGAGCGCCGAGCGCCGCCTGGGCTAAGGTGCTGCCCTGGAGGAACCAATGGCCAAGACACCCCTGCTGCTCGTGCCCGGCATGCTCTGCTCGCCCCGTCTTTTTGCCGCCCAGGTGGCGGCTTTGTCAGGCCAGGCCGACATCGTGGTGCCGGACTGGCGCGCCGCGCCTCTCGCCGTCTGGGACAGTTGGGAAAGCGCCGCGCGCTGGGTGGTCGGCCAAATGCGCGCCGAGAAGTTTGCCCTCGCCGGCCTTTCCCTGGGCGGCATGCTGGCGGTCGAGATCATGCAGTTCGCGGGCGATCGGGTGACCCGACTGGCCCTGCTCGACACCGGCATGCGCAGCCAGAACGAGACCGAGCGCGCCATCCGCCGCGCCCGCATCAGGCTGGCGAGCGAGGGCCATTTCGAGCTCGTGCTGGGGCTGCAGATGAGCCGCTTCATCCCGGCCTGGCGCCTGCCCGACAAGGCCCTGGTCGACGCGGTCACGACCATGTGCAGCGAGATCGGTGTCGAAATCTACAAGCGCCAGGAGGAGCTGGCGGCGGTCCGCCCCGACCGCCGGCCCGACCTGCCAAAGATCGCCTGTCCCACCATCGTCGTGTGCGGCCGCGACGATGCCGCCACGCCGCTGTTCATGGCGGAGGAGATGGCGGCCGCCATCAAGGGCAGCGAGCTGATCGTGGTCGAGCAGTGCGGCCATCTCGTCACGATGGAAAGGCCCGAGGAGACCAACGCGATCCTGAAGCGGTGGCTGGGGTGACTTGTTCCTCTCCTCCCCAGCGTCTTCGCTGGGTGTCGGCGTCTTACGCCGACGGAGGGTCATGCGCTGGGAGCGCGCCACTCCTGTGGCGCTCATGGGCTATGTGATCAACCAGAAGAGCGCCACAGGAGTGGCGCACTCCCAGCGAAGAAGCCATGACCCCTCCGTCGCCGAAGACGGCGACACCTCCCCAGCGCAGACGCTGGGGAGGAGAAGACTCACCCAATCACCTTCTTCGCCCGCAGCGCCTCGACCTCGGCGACGCTGAGGCCGGCGATCTCCTGGAGGACGCGATCGGTGTGCTCGCCGAGCGCGGGTGGCGGTCGCGTGTCGTCGACCGGCGTGTCGGAGAAGTGATAGTTCGAGCCGATCAGCGGCACCGGGCCGACGCGCGCGTGCTGGTAGGTCTTCAGCATGCCGCGACGCTTGACCTCGGGCTCGTCGAGCGCCTCCTTCATGGTGCGAATCGGCCCGGCCGGCAGATGGCGGAACTTCTGCGCCCAGTTTTCCTTGGTATCGGTCTTCAGCACCTCCTCCATCAGCCGCGTCAGCTCGGGCTTGTTGGCGACGCGCTGGCCGATGGTCGAGAAGCGCGGATCGGTAACCCATTCGGGATGGCCCATCGCCTTGCAGGTGTCGGTGAACAGCTTCTGGTTGGCCACCGCCATGTAGATCTTACCGTTCTTGGTCTCGAACGAGCTGTTGGGCGCCGAGGCGAAGTGCCCGTTGCCGGCGCGACGCGGCTGGTCGCCGCCGATCAGGTAGTAGGAGCCCATGTTGCCGAGCGAGGCGAGCGCGGTGTCGTAGAGCGCCAGATCGATCTGCTGGCCCTTTCCGGTGTCGTGCCGTGCGAACAGCGCGGCGTTGATCGCCGCCACCGAATGGATCGCCGTCATGGTGTCGACGATGGCGATGGCATGGCGCAGGCCCTCGCCGTTGGCCTCGCCGTTGACGCTCATCATGCCGGACTCGGCCTGCAGGACGGGATCGTAGCCCGGCCGGTCCGACAGCGGGCCGCTCTGGCCGTAGGCCGAGATCGACAGGCAGATGAGCCGCGGGTACCTGGCTTGCAGGCTGGAATAATCGAGGCCGTATTTCTTCAGCACGCCCGGCCGGAAGTTCTCGACCATGACGTCGGCCGTCGCCAGCAGCTTGTGCACGATCGCCTGGCCTTCCGGCTTGGTGAAGTCGAGCGCGACGCTCTTCTTGCCCCGGTTGAACGCCATGAAGAAATGGCTCTCGCCCTGCTCGCCGCCGGCGCGCGGACCGGCGCCCTTGCGCGTGTCGTCGCCGCCGTCGGGATTCTCGATCTTGAGCACCTCGGCGCCCATGTCGGACAGGATCTGGGTGCACATGGGGCCCGCGATGACGCGGGAGAAATCGACGACGCGTATGCCGCTGAGTGGTGGCCGGCCTGATTGTGACATGGACGCAAGGTAGGGCTGCGGGCCGCGCGCTGTCCATGCGCGGCCATTGCATTAGATTGAGCCCTCATGACTACATTTCGCATGACGCTTTCCCGCCGTTTCCTTCTGATCGCCTCGTCCGCCGCTGCCGTGGCGCCGCTCGCCGCGTACCCCGCCGCCGCCCAGGGCGGCGGCTATCCGACCAAGCCGATCCGTATCATCGTGCCGTTCGCGCCGGGTGGATCAGGCGACATCACCTCCCGCCTGGTCGGCAAGTTCATCGAGGACAAGACCGGCCAGCCGGTCGTGATCGAGAACAAGCCGGGCGCAAACGGCATCGTCGGCGTGCTGGCCGCCAAGTCGGCGCCGGCCGACGGCTACACGCTGATGCTGGCCACCACCTCGACCAACGCCGCCAACGTCCACATGTACAAGAGCCCCGGCTACGACCCGGAGAAGGACTTCCAGGTGGTCGGCGTGATCGGCTCGAGCGGCGCCTTCCTGGTGGTGCCGGCGGACAGCTCCTACCGCTCGCTGGCCGACCTGCTGGCCTTTGCCAGGGGCAATCCCGGCAAGCTCAATTTCGGCTACTTCAACGCCAGCTCCCAGGTGCCGGCCGAGGTGCTGGCCAGGCAGGCCGGCGTCGACTGGCAGGGCGTCGCCTACAAGGCGATCGGCAATGCCTGGAACGATCTCTATTCCGGCGCCATCCAGTTCATGTTCGTCGACCTGACGGCGGGTCGCGGCCAGGTCGTGGCCAACAAGGCTCGGCCGCTCGCCATCACCCTGCCGCGCCGCAGCCCGCTCTATCCCGATCTGCCGACGCTCGGCGAGACCTTCCCCGGCGTCACCACCACCGGCTTCCTCGCCATCGCGGTCGCCAAGGCGACCCCGCGGCCGATCCAGGAGAAGCTCAATGCGCTGATCAACGAGGCCATAACCTCGCCCGACATCGCCAATCGCCTCGCCAACGAGTTCGCGCTCAATTCCAGGCCGCTGACGCTCGAGCAGTGCGCGGCGCAGGATCGCGAGGAGCGGGCGAAGTGGGCGAACTACGTGCGGATCGCGCGCATCGAGCCGCAGTAGACAGGCTTGCAGCAGTGTCTCGTTCTCGCCGGGTGCCTATAGTGCGCGACGATCTACTCTTCCAGTTGGCCTGGAGTTCATGAACTTGCTGGCATCTTTGAAGAAGCGCATTTCGAGCGTGGCAGAATGGCTCGGCGTCGGAAAATCAAACGGCGAGCCTTTGGCACCCTCTGTGCCGAGAACCGACCTTGAGGAGCCTGCGCCGCCAGCGACCCCGAATCTTCCAATCTCAACGACAGTGGAGCCTCCAGTCACGGCGACCGTGGACCTTCCAATCGCAAAGGGTCCGATCATAGATACCGAGGTCGATCCCGCGACCTTGGCGGCAATGCTGAAGCACGTCGAGGCGTGCTGGCAACGACTGGGCGAAACCGCACCCCACTGGTCTGTCCTCACGGCGCCCCGGTTCAAGCCCGATCGGATCGCCGAGACCGCAGACGAGTTCTACGGATCCGGCGCGGCCGATGTCGATCGCCTGCCCAGAGCCGCCGATCGGTGCGGAATCGCGCTGCCCGTGCAAGGAACATGCTTCGAGCTAGGATGTGGCGTCGGTCGCCTGACCTTGTGGTTGGCGAAGTCCTTCCGCCTCGTGATTGGCGCCGATATCTCTTTGAGCCACCTGGCGCTCGCCAAGGAGACTGTACGAGCCGCAGATTGTCAGAACGTCGAATTGCGTCACGTCGACCGGCTAGGAGCGCTCGACGAGCTGCCGGCGTTCGAGTGCTTCTATAGCGCCATCGTACTTCAGCACAATCCGCCCCCCGTCATCCGCTGGTTGCTGATGACGATCTTGCCAAAGCTGAGCGTTGGCGGCCTCGGGTTCTTCCAGCTTCTCACAGTGCTACCCGACTACGCCTTCGATGCCGCAGCCTATGTCGCCAACCCGCCAACCCATGGGGAAATGGAAATGCACGCCTTGCCCCACGAGGTGGTGCTCGCCACGATTCGAGACGCCGGTTGCGAGCTGCTGGAGGCCCGCGAGTTCGACGCCGTCGGCATTCCGGGCGCAATGTCGATGGACTTCTTTGTGCGCAAGCTTGCTGCGCCGGCCAAAGTACCATCCGTGGCGTGGGAGCCGGCCAAAGCCAATTGAAAAGCCACCTCTTTGCTGCGAGTGAACGTCATGTCCATTCTTCGGCGACTCGAGCAACAGTACCGAGCGATTGTTGGCGCAACACGTCCAGCCGTGCCGGAGCAACCAAGGCCCGACGCTGGCGAGCGACCTACTTTGCAGGCCGGTCAGATCGACGTACGCGACTTGATCGCGCGGTACGACCATACCAAGCACGCCGAGCTGGCAGACGCCTATTTTGCCCCATTGATGAACAACGCGATACTACGTCGCAAGCCGTTCACCGATCTTCGGGAATCGGTTCAGATCTTGACTGGCCTGTCGCACGCGATTGAAGGGCTTCGCCTTTATCCTCAGGTCAATGTTCTTGATTTTGGCGCCGGGACAAGCTGGTCCAGCCGAATCCTGGCCAGCCTCAAATGTCGCGTGACTGCTCTCGATGTGTCGAAAAATGCCTTGGAGATCGGTCGGAGCATCCACCAGGAGGATCCTCTGACCCGGGATTTGCCGATCGATTTTCGGGTCTTCGACGGTCGATCTATTCCGGCCGAAAGCGGCACGTTCGATCGAATCCTGAGCTTCGACGCTTTTCACCATGTGCCGGACCAGCGTTCGATGTTGGCCGAATTCTCGCGCGTCCTACGTGACGATGGCATCGCAGCCTTTGTCGAGCCCGGTCCGTATCATTCCCTGATGCCCTCCTCGCAAATCGAGATGCGAGCCTTCAATGTCATAGAGAACGACATTCGCGTCGACGAGATATGGAGCATCGCGCGAGCCTGCGGCTTTGCCGACATCAAGCTGTCGTTCTCGATGCCGCGGCAGGAGCTGGTCCCGCTCGACGATTTCAATCGGTTCATCGAGACACGGACAGTTCCGGACGACGTGGTGTTCTCGCGCGGCAATCTCGAGGTTCACCGCAATCGACGGGTCTTCTTCCTCTACAAATCCGCCTCACGCGAAGCTGACAGTCGCTTCATCGAAGGCTTGAACTACCGCCTGCAGCTTGTCGATGTGACTCCGGTCGACGCGGACAGCGTACGCCTGACCCTCGTGGTCGAGAACACCGGTTCAGCGACGTGGCTGCCTTCAGGGTTCGAGCCCGGCAACGTCAATGTCGGCATGCATCTCAAAGCAGCCGACGGAACCCTGCTGGATAATGACTTCGGACGCTTGCCGATCTCGCGCGACCGCGTCGTTCAGGGTCAGAAACGCGACATCGTCGAAGTCCTTCGCCTTCCAGACGCGGGAGACTTCAATCTGGAACTGGACCTCGTCGCCGAATCCATCATCTGGTTTGAGATCGTCGGCGGCAGCCCTTTGACGCTTTCATTCCGCGGGCGGAAGTACGTCGATGCTGCGAGGTGAAGAGACGTCAGGGTTCCGGATCTGTAGCCGGGCTTGTCCCGAAGAGCCGCGCCGTAACCACCAGGCACACGCAGACGTGGCCATACAATTGTCGTAACAAATTCGAAGAACACCCCTGTCACGAAGGTCGGCATCTTGAATTCCGAAACACCGAGCGTCGGTCCCAAGACCGGCTTCTTGCTCCTGCTGCTCGGCGTGATCGGAGCAGTGCACGCGGTCTGGGTCTGCGGCTCGATGCTGTGGGCAGCCGGTTCGCCGTTCTGGGCATATCCCCCGGGCGACGTCGCGACTGGACTGATCGGTGCGGAAGCCTACCTGCGAGATTCGTGGCGTTGGCCGATCGCGGCAACGGCCCGCCTGGTGTCGGATGGTCGACCGGTATCGATTGCCTATACCGACAGCTTGCCGCTGCTCATGATTGTCCTGAAGGCGCTCGGTCCGATATCGGCCGGCGTACCGCCATTCGGGATGGCGATCCTGACCGGACAAATCCTGCAACCCGTGGCGGCAGGCTGGGCCCTTCACCGAGCGGGCCTCAGGCATTGGGCCGTTCTCCTTTCGGGGGCACTGCTGGTTGCCTGGGCGCCGGCATGGTATTTCCGGCTGCAGGCGCAGCACCTCCCGATGACCTGGCACTGGGAGATCCTACTGGCCTTGGGCTTCGCTGTCGGCTGGTGCAGGACGGGCCGCATCGGCCCATCAGGATGGATCGGTGCGATCCTGCTGTGCGCCGCAAGCGTAGGCACCCACGTCTATTTCGGCGTTCAAGTGCTGGCCATTTGTATGGTCGGTAGTCTCGTGTTGGTGAGGGCGCGAAAGTACGTCGCCGCTCTGGCATTCGGAGCCTCTCTGCCTACCGCGGTCACCGTCGCAGCATTCGTGGTTGGCTTTCTGCCCCCACCGGACTCTGGCGTTTCAATGGGTCGATATGCATCGGCTCCCGGATTCTACGGCTTCAACGTATTCGCACCGTTTGACTTCTCCTACTCTGCCCTATGGCCCACCGCCCACCGGATCGACGCCACCGGTGGCCAGTATGAAGGCATGGCGTACCTCGGCATCGGAATACTCTTTGCTCTAGGGGGGAGCCTGCTGGCCCTGGTCTGGTCGCGTCGCAGGGGCCCATCCGGCTCGATGCCGATCGCTATGGCGGCCACGGTCTCGTACCGACCGAGGAAATATTGGCCGCTCCTCATTGTCCTGCTCGGTTTCGTCGGGTTCGCGGTGTTCCCGACCGTCTGGCTGGGCACGCATAAGCTGGTCTCATTGCCCCTTCCGCCATGGCTATCGGGACTCCTGGAGCATGTCCGCAGCGGCGGACGCATGATCTGGCCGGTGGTCTACGCGTTCGCCATTATCCTGGTTGTCATCGTCGGCAGCAGAGTCGGGCCGCGGCTCGCCGGCCTCCTCCTTGTGGCAGCACTGGTCCTCCAGATCGTGGATACCGGGACACTGCGCGAACGGACCCGCATGATGCTCGCGACCCCGCCGCTTGTCCCGGCCGGCCTCAACGCATTGCGCGTCGCGGGAGTTCTCGACCGAGATGTCCGGCTTCGACCGAGTTGGCTTTGCGTCCGGCCGGAAGACGGTGACCTAGGCCGATTGACGGCCCTGGAAGTTGTTCGCCATGGGCGAATGGTCCACCAGCCCCCAATGGCGCGCGGCGCTTCGGGAGACTGCGATGCGAGCCGCATTTCGACCGATCCCCCGCTGCCAAATGTTGTGGACTTGATCTTCACGGGCTCAATGCCCCTACGGGATCAATTGACCATTTACGCCCGGCGGAACTGCAGGATCGTGAGCACAGCCCTTGCCTGCGAAGATGTTCGGTCGCCTGGACCGCTTTCCATAGAAGATGCTCTTGCCGCCTTATCGCCGCCAACCAGTGTCGCATTTGGAGTGCGGTTGCCGATCACGGCTGGTGAACCTGCCGCACGGTGGTTGACCAGCGGATGGAGCGATCCCGAGCAATGGGGCACATGGAGTGAAGGTGGGACGGCGATACTGCATGTGCCGATTCCCAAAGAGGGCACCACCCAGGCGATTGCGCTCGAGGTGACCGCCTATTCGGGCAATCCATCCAAGATGCAAAGCGTCGTGGTGACAGCTGCCGGGAAGACGAAATGGCAGGGTCGACTCGCCCCAGGACATGTGTCGACAATTCGAATTCCTATCGATTCCTCGGACATCTTCTCAAATTATGTGCAATTGACGCTGCATATCGAGAACCCGCAGTCACCGAGATCAAACGGCCAAGGGCCCGATTCCAGGCTCCTGGGCGTTGGCTTGCGAGCAATCGTGCTGGACGGCAGTCGCTGACAAACGGCTCCGGCCGTTAACAGTGGCACGGTCCGGTCGGTTCTGCTGTCATCCGGCCTTGGCCGACGCTCGATATGCCAGCCATCCAGCCCACCACGGAGGTTCCCGACATGACCGAGTCCGCCCATCCCGAAGGCCTGTCGATGCTGGAGAAGCGCCGCATCGAGGCCGAGATCCTGAAGGAGGTCTACGAAACCCTGAAGGAAAGCCACGGTGAGGATACGGCGCGCGAGACCATCGCCGAGTCGGTGCGCCGCTCGGCGATCGAGCAGGCGCGCGCCTTCGCCGCTACGGCGCCGGGCGGTCCCTCGTTGAAAGCCTTCCAGGACGTGATGCCGCTGTGGACCAAGGGCGGCGCGCTGGAGATCGAGGTCAAGGAGCAGACCGACAAGAGCTTCGCCTTCAACGTCGTTCGCTGCCGCTACGCCGAGACCTACAAGGCGATGGGCCTGGGCGAGATCGGCCACCTGCTGTCGTGCAATCGCGACGGCGCGTTCTGCGAAGGCTACGATCCCAAGCTCAAGCTCGAGCGCACCCAGACCATCATGCAGGGCGCCAGCCACTGCAACTTCCGTTACACTTACGAGACGTGATTGCGGGCGCGCTTCGCCCTTCGTCCTTGGAACCGCGAGCAATCGCTAATTCAGGAACTCGGCGATCACCAGGTGGTTGTCCTTCAAGGGCCACGTCCGCGTCGGGATGGTCTCGTTGTTGAACACCGCCATCACGGTGCGCGGATTGGCGTCGAAGGCGAGCTTGCCGAACGAGGCGCCCGGCACGCCGTCGTTGATGCCGGGCGGTACCTTGCCGTCGAGCGTGAACTTGTCGCGGCCGATGCCGAAATAGCCGCGCGGCCGACTCATGGCGACGATGGCGGCGGCGCTCTCGTCGCCCTTGCCGATGATGCCGGGGCGCAGGTGCACGACGTCGCTGGAGCGCAGGAAGGGCGAGCGGTAGGTGTGGGTGATCGGCTGCGCCGCCATGCGCAACACGAACTCGTAGAAGGCGTCGGGCCGGGCGACCATCGGGCCCCATGTGCCGTCTTCGCCCGTGACCTTGCGGTGCACCGCCAGTGCGCTCTTGCGTTCGCCGGTCTTGCTGTCGACCTCGAAGACCTCGACCTCGGCGTCGGCCACCGGGACGTTGGTGTAGACGCCCTCGGCAATTCCGGTGACCCGGCCGTTCAACACCGGCAGCGGCTCCTGGGCGATGAACATGCTGGCCGGCGACCTGCCCGCGATGAACTCGTACATGGCGGCGAAGGCGAGCTTGTGGAAGGCCACCTCGCGGTGATCGAGACCGTCCAGCACGACATTGCGCGCGCCGCGCAGTTCCGAGGCGTCGTAGCTCACGCCGGTGGGCTTGCCCGGGGCGCCGACGAAACGCGCGTCGGGCTGCGAGTACTTGTCGTTCTTGTCGGAGCGAATCGCCATCAGCTCGACCCCGGGGATCAGGTCGTCGGGCCCGGCGTTGAGACCCTTGAGGAACGGGAAGGCGCCGTTGAACTCGCTGCCGACCAGCAGGCTGTCGGAGATCACGATGCCCTTGTTGGGCGTGCCGCACAGCACCGCGTGGCTGACCGAGGCCGCGCCACCGCCATGCACGAGATAGCTGCGGATGGCGTTGCCGCCGCGCGACGAGCCGACCAGTGCGACCTTGCGTCGCCGTGTCGCCTTCAGCACCTCGGCGACGAAGGCGGCGAGCTGTCTGGTCTGGTCCCCGCTCGACGACCGGAACGGTTCGGGCCTCGCATCCTCGCGGCGCGCGTTGGGATAGACGAAATCGATCGGGAACAACTGATTGCGCCTGTAGCCGTTGGCCTCGAAGCGCCAGATATTGTTGATCCACAGCGCGCTCGAATCGCCATTGCCGTGAACGAACACCACGGGCGGCGGTGCCGCCACGTCGGTGACCTGGCGACGCGGCGGCGCCGGCTGCGGCTGCGGAGGCTGGCGCGGCGGCAGCTGCTGGCCGAACGCCAGCGACGGCCACAGCGCCATGGCGCCGCCGAGCAGGGCACGTCGCCCGGGCCTCACACCCCTGGTGTCCTTTCCCCCAGACATCGGCCGCATGTTGGCAAAAGCCGATTGCCGACGCTACGCTTGCGATATGTCCATTTATTACGTCGACAGCCCGGTCGGCCGCCTGGCGCTCGAGGCCGATCACGACGCCGTGACCGGGGTGCGCTGGGCGGGCCGCGGCGAACGGGCGGTCGACGGCAGGCCGAGCCCGCTCCTGGAAGAGGCGCGCCGGCAGCTGGCGCGCTACTTCGCCGGCCGGCTCGAACGCTTCGACTTGCCGCTCGCCCAGCGCGGCACCGACTTCCAGAAGCGCGTCTGGGCGATGATGTGCAACATCCCCTACGGCGAGACCGCGACCTATGGCGGCCTGGCGATGGCCCTGGGCTCGGGTCCGCGCGCCGTCGGCATGGCGTGCGGGCGCAATCCCATTCCCATCATCGTGCCCTGCCATCGCGTGCTCGGCGCCGGCGGCACCGAGGGCGGCTATTCCGGCGGCCGCGGCCTTGCGACCAAGCGCCAGCTGCTCGCCCTCGAAGGCGTCGTCTTCGAGTAGCATCCCTGTCATTGCGTCGGCCGCAGGCGGCGGCTACGGAGAAGCGAATGCGCGTGCTGATCACCCGGCCGGAACGCGAGGCGACGACGCTGGCCACGGCGCTCGGCGAGCGCGGCCACGCGCCAGTCGTGGCGCCGCTGTTTCGTCTCGACATTCTTCATCCACCGGACGACTTCGCCGAGGCGCTCGCCGCCTGCCACGCCGTCCTGCTGACCAGCGCCAACGGTGCGCGCGCGCTCGCCGAGGCGAGCCCCCAGCGGGCCAAGCCGGTGTTCGCCGTCGGCGACACCACGGCGAGTACGGCCGAGGGGCTGGGCTTCACCACCGTGACATCGGCCACCGGTGATGGCGCCGCCCTGGTCGACCTAGTGCGCCAGCGGCTCGACCCAAAGGCGGGCCCGCTGATCCATGTCGCGGGAACCGAGATTGCCGTCGACCTGGCGGAGAACCTGGCCGGCGCCGGCTACGACATCCGCCGCTTCGCGCTCTACGAGGCGCGCGAGGAGACGAGCTTACCCGAGTCGGCGCGTGCGGCATTGCAGGCACGCGCGCTCGACGTTGCGACCTTCTTCTCGCCGCGCGCCGCCGCGGTGTTCGCCGGGCTGATCGACGATTCCGGGCTCAGCGACACGCTGCAGGACGTCACGGCCGTCGCCATCAGCCCGGCTGCCCTGGCCCCGCTCGCCGACCTGCCGTTCAAGGCCCAGGTGGCGGCGGTGCGACCAACTCGCCAGGCCGTGCTCGACGAGATCGACCGCCTGGCCGAAGCCGGCGTACAAGGGCAAGCGAGCATGAGCGACACACCCTCCTCCGCGGCGCCTCCTTCCCCGTCGCTCTCCACGCCCGAGCCCGCGCCGCCCGTGGTCGAGGTCCGGCGCGGCATCGGCATCGTCGGCACGTTCATCACCGCCATCGTCGCCGCCGCGCTCGTGCTGGCCCTTGCCCTGATCTCGTTGCCGTTCTGGCCGGAGCCATTCCAGGTGCTGTGGCGCGGCAGGGCGGTAGCTGTAGCACCCGCCCCGGCGATCGACCTGCAGGCCGTGCGCGCCGATGCCAGCACGGCGGCTGCAGCCGCGGTCGAGGCCGCCCGGCGCGAGCTCACCGCACGCCTCGACGACCTCGAGAAGCGCGCGCGCGCCGCCGCGATGGCGGCGGCGGAGCGGCCGCCCTCGGCGGACCCGGCACTGGCCGAGCTGCGCAGCAAGGTCGAGGCGCTCGAGCGCCGCGCCGCCAGCGCAGCGCCGCCCCAGCAACCGGCGACGCCTGCCCCTGCACCAACCTCGAGCGAGACCGAGAAGGAGCTCGCCCTCCTGTCGCGAGAGATCGCCACCCTGCGCACGGCCATGCAGGCGCTCGATCAATCGGTCGCCGCCCAAAAGGACGAGCAGGCGCGCCAGCGCGAGCAGACCCGGACCATGTCCGACGCGATCGGCGCGCGTGGCGCGGCCGATCAGAAGGCGCTGATCGCGGCGCGCGCCGCAGCCGTGATCGGGGTTGCCGCGCGCTTGAGCGCGGCACTGGAATCGGGCCTGCCCTTCACTGTCGATCTCGGCCTGCTGGCGCCGCTGGTGCAAGGCGATGCCAAGCTCGGCGAGGTCACCTCGTCCCTGCAGCCCTATGCCGCGGCCGGCGTAAGCTCGCGCGCAGTCCTTGCCGCGGAGTTTCCGGCCGTTGCCAAGGCAGCGCTGGCCGACGATCTCGCCGACGATTCGTTCGGCGAGCGTCTGCTCGGCAAGCTGCGCGGCCTGGTCTCGTTGCGTCGGGTCGGCGACATCGAGGGCGATTCGGTCGAGGCCAGGCTCGCCCGCGCCGAGACCGCCCTGGAAGCCGGCGATCTCGCCAAGGCGGTGGCCCAGGTGAAGTCCCTGCCGCCGCAGACCGCCAAAGCAACGGCCGCCTGGCTGGCACGCGCCGAGGCCCATCTTGCGGCCGAGCGCGCGGTCCAGCAGCTCGCCGCCCACGCCGTCGCCCTGCTCGGAACGGCGCGCTGAATCCATGACTTTCCTGCGTACCCTGATCTGGTTCGCCATTGCCGCTGCCGCCATGCTGGGCGCGGTCTGGCTCGCCCGGCGGCCCGGCACAGTCACCGCCGAATGGCACGGCTGGCGCCTCGACACCAGCGTCGGCATCGTCCTGGTGGCGATCGTGCTGCTGATCGCCGTGTGCTTCGGTATGTGGCTGCTCTATCGCTGGATCGTCGGCGCGCCGGGTGCGCTGATCGAAGGCTGGGGCGAGGGCCGGCGACGCCGCGGCTACCGCGAATTGACCCAGGGGCTGGCGGCAGTGGCCGCCGGCGACGGCGTCGAGGCGCAGAAGCATGCGCGCAAGGCCGACCAGCTCCTGTCCGAGCCCGGCCTGACCCTGCTGCTGTCGGCGCAGGCTGCCCAGCTCAACGGCGATCGCGACGCCGCCAATCGCGCCTTCACCGCCATGCTCGACGACGAGCAGATGGCGTTCCTCGGGCTGCGCGGCCTGATCGGCCAGGCGCTGCGCGAGGGCGACCGGGCCAAGGCGCTGGCCTACGCCGAGCGCGCCTTTCGGCTCAGGCCGCAGACTCCCTGGGTGGTGCACTCGCTGTTCGACATGCAGGCGCAGAACGGCGACTGGAAAGCCGCTCAGGCGACGCTCGACAGCGGGCTGCGCCGCAAGGTGGTCGGCGCCGACCGCGGCCGCACGCTGAAGGCCCTGCTGCTGGTCGAGCGCAGCCGCACCGCCGAACGCGACGGCAATGCCGCCGATGCGCTGGCGCTGGCCCGCGAGGCGTTCGGCCTCGCGCCCGAACGCATTGCCGTCACGCGCCGCCTGGCCGAGCTGCAGATCAAGGCGGGCGATGGCAAGCGGGCGATGAAGACGGTGGAACGCGGTTGGGCGGTGGCGCCGCATCCCGACCTCGCGAAGCTCTATCTCGAGGCATCGGGTGAGAGCGAAGCCCTGAAGAAGGTCGGTGTCGCACGGCGCCTGGCCGAGAAGAACCCGAGCGACATCGAAAGCCACATCGCGCTTGCCCAGGCGTCGATCGAGGCCGGCCTGTGGGGCGAGGCGCGGCGCCATCTCGAGACGGCGGGCGGCGCCCACCCGACGGCGCGCGTCTGCCGCCTGATGGCCGAGGTCGAGGAGCATGCCAATTCCGATCCGTCGCGCGTGCGCGACTGGCTGGGGCGTGCCACCGACGCGCCGTCCGACCGCAGCTGGCGCTGCTCGGCCTGCGGCGCCCAGCACGAGAGCTGGCGCTCGGTGTGCGAGGCCTGCGGCGCCTTCGGTACCCTGCAATGGCGCGCGCCCGGCACGTTCGGCCACATCCTGCCGCCGGAGGAGAAGCTTGCCTTGCCATCCGGAGAGGTGGCGAAGACCTGAAGGTTTGTGTTCATGGTCTTCCGGACCGCGGGCGCCTGTCCTGAGCTTGTCGAAGGATCCCGGCCGCGCAGGATTCATGAGCGGGCGGGACGCCCGCGGTCCAAAAAGAGGAAGAACGAAGGAAGCGGGAGGAAACATGTACGAGACCACGCTCGCCGGCAGCCTGCCCAAGCCGGCCTGGCTTGCCACGCCGAATGTCCTGTGGGCGCCCTGGACCCTGAGCGGCCAGCCGCTGTTCGAGGCCAAGGACGACGCCACCTTCCTCGCGATTCGCCGCCAGGAGGAGGCCGGCCTCGACATCGTGAGCGACGGCGAGCAGGCGCGGCAGCATTTCGTGCACGGTTTCCTGGCCGAGGTCGACGGCGTCGACTTCGACAGGAAGGTGCGCATGGGCATTCGCAACAACCGCTACGAGGCCGACTGCCCGACCGTCACCGGCAAGCTCACGCGGCGCAAATTCGTGCACGAGCGCGAGGCGCGCATCGCCCGCGCCGCGACCAGCCGCAAGCTCAAGTTCACCCTGCCCGGCCCGATGACCCTGATCGACACCCTGGCCGACGGCTATTATGGCGACCGCGTGAAGATGGCCTTCGCCTTCGCCGAGCTCCTGAACCAGGAAGCGCGCGACCTCGAGAGGCTCGGCGTCGACGTGATCCAATTCGACGAGCCGGCCTTCAACGTCTATCTCGGCGAGACCGTCGAGTGGGGCGTGCCGGCACTCGAGAAGGCGGCGGAAGGCCTGAAATGCACCACCGCCGTACACATCTGCTACGGCTACGGCATCGAGGCCAACATCAAGTGGAAGGAGACGCTGGGCGAAAGCTGGCGCCAGTACGAAGAGACCTTCCCCGCGCTCGACCGCAGCAAGATCCAGCAGGTCTCGCTCGAATGCCGCGAGAGCCACGTACCGCCCGAGCTGATGAAGCTCCTCAAGACCAAGATCGTGCTGGTCGGCGCGATCGATGTGGCATCGGAGACGGTCGAGACGCCGCAACAGGTGGCCGACACGCTGAAGCTTGCGACCCGGTACGTCGACCCCGAGCGCATCCAGGCCTGCACCAACTGCGGCATGGCGCCGATGACGCTGGCCGTCGCCTACGGCAAGCTGCGCGCCCTCGCCGAAGGCGCGGCGCTGGCGCGCAAGAGCTTGTGATCATCCTCTTCCGGAACGCGGGCGTCCCGCCCGCTCATGCTCTTTGCAACCATGGGCGTCCCTCCAGCTCGGACTCATGAGCGGGCGGGACGCCCGCGGTCCGAAAGAGCATGAGCTCTCACGCCACCGCAGCTGCGGCCGCCCGGCGCGTGTCCTGGCCCGACTGCGGCAGCATGAAGCCGTCGAAATACGACGCGAGCTGTTCGTATCCGTCGAGCGGCAGGACGTGGGCAACGTATTGATCGGGCCGCACGACCACCATGCACCCCGCCTCCCGGTCGATGCCGCGTAGCTCGAAGATATCGTTGCCGCTCCTGACATCGGCGCAGAACATCTTCTCGTAGTCGAGCAGGCCGTAACGTCCCTTCCTCGGCAGGAGCAGCGCGGGCATGTCCTCGATCGCGAGCTCGCGATGGGCTTGCTGGAACACGGCGCGGACATCGATGACCGCATCGACGTCCTCGTCGTGGCGCGTATACTTTCGCACGGGCGAGTCCGGGCCGTCGGCGAGGAAATCGCACAATCGACGGATTGCGGAACCCGAGGCCGCGGGATCTGCCGCCGCGGCGAAGGCGAAGATGCGGAAGCGTCCATCGGCCTGCACGACGTGGCCGAGGTGAACGGGCTTGGCGTCGGCGAGGCGGATGACCGGCGCCGAATGAAAGCGCTTTCCGACGGCGAAGCCGTTCGCCAGATGCTGGTGGACGGGTTCGCCGGTCAGGATCGACGGACGGTAGTGCGTCGCCGTCCCCGCCGTGTAGCGTCCGTGACGAATGAAATAGCTCTGGGTCTTGGCAGGATCAACGCCGCCTTCTCCCTGCGTCGAGGCGATCAGCGCCGCCCATTCGCGATCGAAGTCGATCAGTTCTCCGGCGATGGCGCGCCGTTCCGCCGAATAGGAATGCAGCAGGGCCGGCGCGCACTGCCCGCGAAGCACCGCGGCGAGCTTCCATCCGAGATTGAAGGCGTCCTGCATCGAGACGTTCATGCCCTGCCCCGCCTTCGGGCTGTGGGTGTGGCAGGCATCGCCGGCGATGAACACGCTGGGCGACCGCGTCGCGATCTCGCGCTGCGGCACGTCATCGAACTTGTCGGTCAGCCGCTGGCCGATCTCGTAGACCGACCACCAGGCGATCTCCTTCACCTCGAGCCGGTACGGATTGAGGATCCGCCGCGCCTTCGCGATGAGCTCATCGACAGTGATATTGCGGCTTGCGACCCGTTCGCCGGTTTCGAGCCTGGTGAGCTCGGCGTACAGGCGGACGAGATAGCCGCCCTCGCGCGGAATGATGAGAAGGCTGCCTTCATTGGCGGACTGGATGAGCGACTTGCAGCGAATGTCCGGGAAGTCGGTGACCGCCAGCACATCCATGACACCCCAGGCGTGATTGGCCGAATCGCCGCTGAGCTCGCGCCCGATCGATCGCCGGACGATGCTGTGTGCACCGTCACAGCCGATCACGTAGCGCGCCGTGACCGTCTCGCTCTGGCCCTGGTGCGGAGCCACCAGCCGCTCGAGCGAGACGATGACGCGCCGTGCCCCATCGTGACTGCCGCGCGCCACGGGCTGTACTGCAACCACGCGACGGCCGTAATGCGGCTCAAGCTTCGCGGCCGACCGGCGCATGACATCGAGATAGCAATCGTGCACGCGCGCCTGGTTCAGCACGACGTGCGGAAACTCCGACAGCCCGTCCTCGACGTCCTGGATCCGCCCGCTGCGCACGATGGTTTCGGGCCGCGCATCGTCCGGTTTCCAGAACGTCGTCTCGTTGATCCAGCAGGCCTCCTTGGCCACGCGCTCGCTGAAGCCGAAGGCGTGGAACATCTCCATCGTCCGGCAGGCGATGCCGTCGGCCTGCCCAAGCTGCATGCGGCCCGGCTTCTGCTCGACGATGCAAGTCCTGATGTCGGGAAACGCCGACAACTGGGCGGCAAGCGTCAGCCCGGCCGGTCCGCAGCCGACGATCAGGACATCGACCTCTGCCGGAACAGAACCTTGGGCACCCGAAGCCGGATACCGATCGGCCCGGTCGAAGATCTCCGGGTCGCCCGGCTCGAAGCCATTCAGGTGAAACTGCATGCGACGTCCCCGTATCTCTCAGCAAGGCATGAGTCAGCCACAGATGAACACAGATGAACACAGATAGCTTGAACCCGAGCCGAGATTCCCAGGGTCTCGACATGCCGAAGCTGGACAGGGAGCAAGGCACCCTGATCGACAATCATATCAAGAGTGCCGGCATCCTATCGTTCCGTTCGGAGCCTCGAGCGCAACGCGTAGAGCACCTCAAGGGCCTGGCGCGGTGAAAGTTCGTCGGGATTGATGGCCGCGAGCTCCTTCTCGATCTCGGACTCGCGCGGCTTGGCGGCGCCGCCGGCCGGGCGCGCCGGCGCAGCGGCGAAGAGCGGAAGATCGTCGGCGAGGCGCGTCACCGCGCCCGACTGCTCGCCCTTTTCGAGCTCGGCCAGCACAGTCTCGGCGCGCGCCACCACGGCGGCCGGCAAGCCGGCGAGCTGGGCCACGTGGATCCCGTAGGAGCGGTCGGCAGCGCCGGCCGCCACCTCGTGCAGGAAGACGACCTCGTTCTGCCACTCCTTGACGCGCATGGTGTAGGGCGCCAGCGCCGCCAGCCGCTGCTTCAGCGCGCCGAGCTCGTGGAAATGCGTGGCGAACAGGGCGCGGCAGCGGTTGACGTCGTGCAGATGCTCGAGCGTCGCCCAGGCGATCGACAGGCCATCGAACGTCGCCGTGCCGCGGCCGATCTCGTCCAGGATGACGAGACTTCGCGCCGTCGCTTGGTTGAGGATCGCCGCGGTCTCAACCATCTCGACCATGAAGGTCGAGCGGCCGCGCGCCAGGTCGTCGGCCGCGCCGACCCGGCTGAACAGACGGTCGACCAGTCCGATCGTCGCCTGGCGCGCAGGCACGAAGGAGCCGGCCTGCGCCATCACCGCGATCAGCGCGTTCTGACGCAGGAAGGTCGACTTGCCGGCCATGTTGGGGCCGGTCAGCAGCCACAACCGGCGCTCCGCACCGAGATCGCAGTCGTTGGGTACGAAGCCCGTGCCACCCTGGCGCCGCAGCGCCGCCTCGACCACCGGATGGCGGCCGCCTTCGATGGCGAAGTCGGCGTCCTCGCTCAGCGCCGGCCGCACGTAGCTCTCGCTCGCCGCCAGCTCGCCGAGCGCCGTGGCGACATCGAGCGCCGCCAGCGCGCGGCCCGCCGCGGCGACCCTGGCCGACACCGCCATCACCTCGCCGACCAGTGCCTCGAAGATCGCGAGCTCAAGCGCCAGCGCCTGGTCGGCGGCGCGGCCAATGCGGGTCTCGAGGTCGGCGAGCTCGGCGGTGCTGTAGCGCGTGGCGTTGGCCATCGACTGGCGGCGCGTGAAACCCAGAGTGGCGAGATCGAGCTTGTCGGCGTGCGTCGCCGTAACCTCGATGTGATAGCCGATCATGTTGTTGTGCCGGATCTTGAGCGTCGGCACGCCGCTCGCGCTTCGGTATTTGGCCTCGAGCGCTGCCACGGTCTTGCGGCTGTCGTCGCGCAAGGTGCGCTGCTCGTCTAGCTCGGCGCGATAGCCGACACGGATGAAGCCGCCGTCGCGCGCCAGCAGAGGCGGCTCGTCGGCCAGCGCCGACGCGAGCGCTCCGATCAGCGCACGGTGATCGACACAGGCGGCGACGATGTCGGCGAGCGGTGCCGGCGGCGGCGCCAGCGCCTCGGGCTCGGCGCGCAACAGGGCGGCCAGCGCCTCGCCCGACTCCAGCCCGTCACGCAGGGCGGCGAGATCGCGCGGACCGCCGCGGCCGACCGACAGGCGCTGCAGGGCGCGCTCGACGTCGGGCGTACGGCGCAGCGCCTCGCGCACGCGCTCGCGCACGGCGGGCCGTTCGACGAACAGTTGCACCAGGTCGAGGCGGCGCTCGATCGCCGCGCGGTCGGTCAACGGCGCAGCGATGCGCTCGGCGAGCACGCGGGCGCCGGGTCCGGTCAGCGTGCGGTCGATGGTGGCGAGCAGGCTGCCGTCGCGCCGTCCGTCGAGGCCCCGCACCAGCTCGAGGTTGCGCCGCGTCGCAGGATCGATCTCCATCGTGCCGTCGGCCCGCTCGCGGCGCGGCGGCGACAGGGCCGGCAGCTTGCCGGCCTGGGTGAGCGCCACGTAGTCGAGCAGCGCGCCGCAGGCCGCCGTCTCGGCGCGCGAGAAGGC
This sequence comes from Reyranella sp., assembly GCF_050185545.1. GTDB lineage: Bacteria > Pseudomonadota > Alphaproteobacteria > Reyranellales > Reyranellaceae > Reyranella. The sequence continues at coordinate 61,283 of NZ_JBFWZI010000013.1, forward strand.
GCCGAAGCTGTCGAGCGCCGCCACCTTGAAGGTCGCCTGCAGGCGCTTGCGCGCGTTGTCGCTGTCGAAGCGCGCCGAGGGCAGCGGCGTCAGCACGCTGTTCCATTCCTCGAGCGTCGCCTTGATCGGCTCGCGCGCCAGCAGGCGGTCGGGCAGCAGCAGCTCGCCGGGGGCGAGGCGGGCCAACGCCGCCGCGAGCTGGCCGGGCAGCACCGGTTGGGCGGCGAAATCGGCGGTCGACAGGTCGAGCCAGGCCAGCGCAAGCTCGCCCTGCGCCTCGGCGATTGCCGCGAGGTAGTTGTGACTACGCGCGTCGAGCAGCGCATCCTCGGTCAGCGTGCCCGGCGTGATGACGCGCACCACGGCGCGCTCGACCACCGACTTGGCGCCACGCTTCTTGGCCTCGGCGGGATCCTCGACCTGCTCGCAGACCGCCACCTTGAAGCCCTGCCGGATCAGCCGCGACAGGTAGGCCTCGTGGCTGTGCACCGGTACGCCGCACATCCTGATGTCTTCGCCGAGATGCTGGCCGCGCTTGGTGAGGGCAATGTCGAGCGCCGCCGATGCCGCCACCGCGTCGTCGAAGAACAGCTCGTAGAAATCGCCCATCCGATAAAAGACCAGATGGCCGGGATGCGCCGCCTTGATCGCCAGGTACTGGCGCATCATCGGCGTCACATCGGCCGGGATGGCCACGGGAGGAGGGCTGCTGTCGGGCACGGAGCCGGTTTAGCATGCCGCCGCCGCAGGCGACTGGGGGCCAATTGGGGGAAATCTTCCATGGCAAAGTTCGATGACCTGTCATGGTACGCTGGCGCCGACGACTTTCCGGACGATGTGCTCGAGGAAAACGGGGCGATCGACATCTTCCTGACATGGGCGACAGGCAAGGGTTTGTTGTGCGGATCCGGAAATCGCGCCTGGCGCGACGACCTGATTCGACACCAAAGAACTGTGCGAAAGTTCACTTCGATGACCTGCTTAATTTGCCCCGCCGATGCAAGGATATGCCTCGAAATCAGGTACGATCAATGCTAAGTAATGCGGTGGATTCTCATCTCCTTACCGGAGGTTCAAATGAGTGCAACTGTGACCAGCAAGGGGCAGATCACCATTCCCAAGCAGGTCCGAGAGCTCCTGGGAATTGGACCTGGAAGTGTGGTCGATTTCGTACGTGCCGAGGACGGTCGCATCGTTTTGGTCAAGGTCGGCAAGAAGGGCCGGCCTGACCGCTTTGCACGATTGCTCGGCAGCGCTGGCAAGGGACTGAGCACCGACCAGATCATGGCCATGACGCGCGGTGAGCGCTGAGGTGACCCTGGTCGACACCAACGTGCTGCTCGATCTTGTGACGAAAGATCCTGTTTGGGGTCTGTGGTCGCTGGATCGACTCCGGGATGCGGCGCTGGCGGGTCGTCTGCTGATCAATGATATTGTCTATGCCGAATTGTCAGTCCGCTACGATCAAATTGAAGATCTCGACGCTACGCTTGCCGACGCGACGATAGCCATGGCACCTATCCCGCGCTCGGCACTGTTTCTCGCTGCCAAGACATTCCAGCGCTACCGCGCGGCCGGTGGAACGAGGACAGGAGTCTTGCCGGATTTCTTCGTTGGCGCCCACGCGGCCGTTCAAGGCTGGAACCTCCTGACACGAGATGTCAGTCGGTACAGGACTTACTTTCCGATGGTCTCGTTGATCGCCCCATCGATTTGAGCAGGCCCTGATTGCAACCCGCGCCTGCCACGTTGCGGCGCGGTATGCCTCACTGGCACCGGCGGTCGAATGTCGCCAATATGCCCCTTCAACCGGGAGAGAAACGCAATGGCGAGCATCAGCTCGGAAGCAATGGTCAGCAACGAGATGGGCGATCTCGACGGCGATTCGCTGGTCATGCATCGCACCGGCCGGCCGGGCAAGATCGAGATCATCGCCACCAAGCCGCTGGTCACCCAGCGAGACCTGGCGCTCGCCTACTCGCCCGGCGTCGCCGCTCCTTGCCTCGAGATCGCCAAGGAGCCGACGACCGCCTACGACTACACGGCGCGCGGCAACCTGGTGGCCGTCATCTCCAACGGCACGGCCGTGCTGGGACTGGGCGACATCGGCGCGCTCGCCAGCAAGCCGGTGATGGAAGGCAAGGCCGTCCTGTTCAAACGCTTCGCCGACGTCGACTGCATGGACATCGAGGTCGGCACCAAGGACGTCGACGAGTTCATCAACTGCGTGCGCTACCTCGGGCCGACCTTCGGTGGCATCAACCTCGAGGACATCAAGGCGCCCGAATGCTTCATCATCGAGCAGCGCCTGCGCGAGCTGATGGACATCCCGATCTTCCACGACGACCAGCACGGCACGGCCATCGTCTCGGCCGCCGGCCTGATCAACGCCCTGCACATCACGGGACGCAATCTCAAGGACATCAAGATGGTGGTGAACGGCGCCGGCGCGGCGTCGATCGCCTGCATCGAGCTCATCAAGGCGATGGGCATGCCACACGAGAACGCCATCCTGTGCGACACCAAGGGCGTCATCTGGCAGGGCCGCACCGAGGGCATGAACCAGTGGAAGAGCGCCCACGCCGTGCGCACCAAGGCGCGCTCGCTCGCCGAGGCGATCAAGGGCGCCGACGTGTTCTTCGGCCTGTCGGTCAAGGGCGCTGTGACCAAGGACATGGTCCGCTCGATGGCCGACAAGCCGATCATATTCGCCATGGCCAACCCGGACCCCGAGATCACGCCCGAGGACGTGCGTTCGGTGCGCAGCGACGCCATCATCGCCACCGGGCGCAGCGACTATCCCAACCAGGTCAACAATGTGCTGGGCTTCCCCTACATCTTCCGCGGCGCGCTCGACGTGCGCGCGCGCACCATCAACGAGGAGATGAAGGTCGCCGCTGCCGAGGCGCTGGCCAAGCTGGCGCGCGAGGACGTGCCAGACGAGGTCGATCGCGCCTACTCGGGCCGCCGGTTGCGCTACGGGCCGGAGTACATCATGCCGGTGCCGTTCGACCCTCGGCTCATCTCGGCGGTGTCGACCGCGGTGGCGCAGGCGGCCATGAAATCAGGCGTGGCGCGGCGGCCGATCCCCGACATCGAGGAGTACAAGCGTGCCCTGTCGGGCCGGCTCGATCCGACCAGCCACTGGCTGCAGAGCCTGTTCGAGCAGGTCAAGGCCAACCCGCAGCGCATCGTGTTCGCCGAGGGCGAGGAGGAGCGCATCATCCGCGCCGCCGTGGTTTTCCGCGACAACGGCTACGGCACGCCGATCCTGATCGGCCGCGAGGAGCTGGTGCGCGAGACCATGAAGTCACTCGGCATCACCGACACCACGGGCATGGAGATCCACAACGCGCGGCTCAGCACGCGCAACGCCACTTACACCGACCTGGTCTACAAGCGCCTGCAGCGCGACGGCTTCCTGCGGCGCGACGTCCAGCGCATGGTAAACCAGGGCCGCAACGTATTCGGCGCCTGCATGGTGGCGAAGGGCGACGCCGACGGCATGGTGACCGGCATCACGCGCCGCTTCCCGGAATGCTACGGCGACGTCGAGCGGGTGATCGACGCCAAGCCCGCCCGCGTGCCGATGGGCTACTCGATCGTCGTGGCGCGGCACGGCACGGTGTTCCTGGGCGACACCTCGATCAACGAGACGCCGACGCCCGAGCAGCTCGCCACCATTGCCAAGCAGATGGTCGCCAACGCCCGCACCATGGGCCACGAACCGCGCGTCGCCTTTCTCTCCTTCTCCAACTTCGGCAGCCGCGAGATCGATCGCATCGAGCGCATCCGCAAGGCGATTCGCCTGCTCGACGCCGAGAAGGTCGATTTCGAGTATGACGGCGAGATGCAGGCCGACATGGCGCTCGACTACGAACTGCTGCGCGAGACCTACCCGTTCTGCCGTCTCACCGGGCCGGCCAACGTGTTGGTGATGCCGGGCCTGCACTCGGCGCACATCGCCTCGCGCCTGCTGCAGCGCCTGGGCGGCGTGACGGTGATCGGGCCGGTGATCGACGGCCTGCAGAAGCCGGTGCAGATCGTGCAGATGGGCGCCACGGTGAGCGACCTGGTCAATCATGCCGCGCTGGCCGCCTACGGCGCGCTGGCGCAGCGGAGGTAGACATGGCCGACCTCGTCATCCGCGGCGCCACGATCGTCGACGGCCTCGGCAGCGAGCCGCGGCGCGCCGACCTCGCGGTCGAGAACGGCCGCATCGCCGATATCGGCAGCATCCGCGACAAGAACGCCGAGACGATCGATGCCGACGGGCTGGTGCTGGCGCCCGGCATCGTCGACGTGCACACCCATTACGACGCGCAGGTCACCTGGGATGCCACGCTCTCGCCCTCGCCGTCGCTCGGCGTCACCACGGCGGTGATCGGCAATTGCGGTTTCGGCATCGTGCCAGCGCCGCCCTCGGTGCGCGACCTGGTGGTCCGCAACCTCTCGGTCGTCGAGGGCATGGACCTCGACGCGCTGCGCGCCGGCATCACCTGGGATTTCGAGAGCTTCCGCGACTACATGGGCATGCTGCGCCGGCGCGGCGCCTACGCCAACCTCGCCGTGCTGGCCGGCCATTCGACCATCCGCACCGCGGTGATGGGCGAGGATGCCTCGCAGCGCAAGGAGGCGACGCCCGAGGAGCTGGCGCGCATGAAGGCGCTCGTCGCCGACGCCATGGCCAACGGCGCGATCGGGCTCGGCGCCTCGTACTCGCTCAATCATTCGGGCTATGGCGGCGTGCCGATGCCGTCGACCATCGCGCCGCTGTCAGAGCTCGACGCGCTGGTCGGCGCCATGGGGCCGCGCGGCAGGGGCGTCGTCGAGATCGCCTCGGGCGCGAAGGAGCCTCAGGAGCTCGAGCCGCTGGTCGCCCGGCACGGCCGGCCGTTCTTCCAGGGCACCGGCATGGCGATGTACAACGAGCAGGCGCCCGAGCGCGCCCTCGGCCTGTTCGCCCAATGCGCCGCCGCCCTGCATCGCGGCAACGGGCTCTACTTCCAGATCCCCTGCCAGCCGCTGTCGTTCGACTTCACGATGGCCAACGCCTATCCGTTCTACAGCCACGCCGCCTTCGACCCGATCAAGGCCTACTCGCCCGAGCAGCTGAAAGCGGTGTTCCGCGATCCGTCGTGGCGCGAGAAGTTTCGCGAGAACGTGAAGAACCCGCGGCCCGGCATGATCTTCCAGGGCAACTGGGACCGCGTCATGGTGGCGGTCGCGCACAAGCAATCCAATGCGCGCTACGTCAACCGCTACGCCGCCGAGATCGCGGCGACAGAGCATCGCGACCCGCTCGACGTCGTGCTCGATCTCAGCCTCGACGAGAATCTCGAGACGGCGTTCCTCGGCCGCTTCCTCAATGTCGGTGACGACGGCGTCGCCAGGCTGTTGAAGCACGAGGCCGGCGTGGTGGCGCTGTCCGACGCCGGCGCTCATCTCATCTACATGTGCGACGCGGGCTTCGGCCTGCATTTCCTGGCGCATTGGGTGCGAGAGCGCGGCGATTTCGACCTGGCCGAGGGCATGCGCCGCCTGACCAGCCATCCGGCCGATCTCTACGGCATCCGCGACCGCGGCCGCCTCGCGGTCGGTGCGCAGGCCGACCTGTTGCTCTTCGATCCGGCGACCGTCGGCATCAGCCCCGCCGAGCGCATCGCCGACCTGCCGGGCGGCGGCCGCCGCACCATCCGCCGCCCGACCGGCGTGCATGGCGTGTTCTGCAACGGTATCCGGACGTTCGACGGCAAGGCCTATGTCAAGCACGCCAAGGGCCCTGGCCACGTGCTCGACACGTTCAATCCGTCACAAGGCCGGCATGTGACGGCGATCGCGGCGCAATAAGGCTCTTTCGGACGACGGGCGTCTGGCCCCGATCTCGGGCAGAGGGTCATGCTCTTCGCTGGGAGCGCGCCACTTGAGGCGGAGTAACCTCTGCCGACGATGGCCCTCTTCTTGATGATTACACGCTCCATGAGCGCCATCGGAGTGGCGCGCTCCCGGCAATGACGCTTTCGTCACCTCATTTTCATGTTGTTCTCTTACGCCGCAACCTTTCCCGCCTCCGCGATCAGCCACTCCCGGAAGTGCCGTACCGCAGGGCGCTGCAGCGCCTCGTGCGTGCAAACGGCGTAGTAGGCGAAGCGCGTCTGCCATTTCACCTCGATGGCCCGCACCAGCGTTCCCGCCCGCAGCTCGCTGTCGACATAGACATCGCGCACCAGGGCGAGGCCCTGTCCTGATGCGGCAGCCTGCACCATGAGATGGTCGTCCGAGAACGAGGGCCCTTTCAGGTCGCGACGCAGGGCCACTTCGTACGCCTCGAACCACAGCCGCCAGTCGGCGCGATCCATGTCGTGCAGCAGCGGAAAGGCGAGGCAATCGGCAGGAGCGGAAATCGGCGGTCGCGACCGCAACAGGCCCGGGCTGCCGACCACGATCAGCTCCGGCGCAATCAGGCGCGCACTCTCGAGGCCCGGGTAGCCGCCGAGACCATGGCGGATCGCGAGATCGATCGGCTCACGCCTGAGGTCGACCATGCGGCTGCCGGTTTCCAGGGCGACGTCGATATCGGGATGGATCCGCGCAAAGCCGCTGAGCCGCGGCACGAGCCAGCTGGCGGCGAAGGAGCTCATGGTGCTGATCCTGAGTCGTCGTGGCGTGCCACCACCGAGCCTGCCGCCGACCTCCTCGATGCGGCGGAACGGCGCGTCGAGGGCATCGAACAGCGTCTGGCCCGCGGGGCTTAGCTCGACGCCACCCGGGGTGCGGGTGAACAGGCGCGCGCCCATCGATTGCTCGAGTTCGCGGATGCGCTGGCTGATGGCGCCCGGGGTCAGCGCCATCGCGGATGCAGCATCGCGCATTCGTCCGGCCCGGGCGACGGTCACGAAGGTGTGCAGCAAGGACAGCGGGACGGCCATGGCACCTGTTTAGCCCAGCTAAACATGGATTGGGATACCATCGTTTGGCGCGACCGGATCCCCGTCCGACCTTCCTCCGCAGCAGACGGAGGATGGGTCGATGCTTCGAACGGGACTACAGCCAGCGCCTTTTGCGGCAGGGCTGATCGTCGGATTGTGCTTTCTGGCGCTGGCACTCGCCTTCTCGGCGCGCGCCACGCTGGGGCTGGTCATGCCGGTCTGGACGCAGGAGCTCGGCTGGTCGCGCAGCTTCATTTCAGGCGCCGCCGCTACCGCGCTGCTGGTGATGGCGGCCGTCGCGCCGGTCGCCGGACGATCCGTCGACCGCCGCGGCGTACGCGTGACCCTGACGGCCGGCCTCGCACTTCTGGGCGGCGGATGCCTGATCGTCTCGGCGAGCAGCAATGCCATCGTCTTCCTGATCGCCTTCAGCGCCCTGTCGGCCGCCGGTTTCGGCATCGTCGCGACGCATGTGGTTTCCACGGCGATCGCGCGCCGGTTCGACAGGAACCGCGGGCTGGCGACCGGCATCGCGACCTCGGGCGCGACCGGCGGTCAGTTCCTGATCGTCCCGCTGGTCGCCATCGTCCTGGCGGCCTTCAGCTGGCGCTGGAGTTTCCTGGCGATCGGCATCGGCGCGCTGGCGCTGATCCCTCTCCTGTGGTGGGCGCTGGCAGAGAGGCGCGGCGTCGATACAGAGCCGGCGCAGCCGGCCGCATCGTCGTCCCTGGCGACCGACATTGCCTTCGTCGCGCGGCAGCCGGCGTTTCACATCCTGTTCTGGAGCTTCCTGCTGTGCGGCTACACGACGGCCGGCGTTATCGAGACCCACTTTCTGCCCTACGCGGCGTTCTGCGGCTTCGCGCCGATCCCGAGCGCGGCCGCCTATGGCACGCTGTCGGCCGTCAACATGCTGGGCATGATCGGCGCCGGCTGGCTCGCCGACCGCATGAACCGCGTCGTGCTGCTGGGCTCGATCTACGTCCTGCGCGGCCTGACGTTCCTGATCCTGATGAATGTCGGCGCCAGCTACGAGACGCTGCTGGCCTTTGCCGTCTTGTTCGGCGCAGTCGACTACGCCACCATCCCGGTCACGGCGAGCCTGGTCGCCAGTCATCTCGGGTTGCGCGTCATGGGCCTGGCGATGGGACTGATCTCGGCCGGCCACGCGATCGGCGCGGCGGCAGGCGCTTTCTTGGGCGGCTACCTGTTCGATCTCACGGTGCAATACGACTGGATATGGATCAGCTCGGTCGTCCTGGCCGCGAGCGCCGGATTGATGGTGTTTGCGATGAGGGATCGACCGTTGCAGGCTCCTGGCTCCCTGGAACTGCCCGCCATGCGGTGATCCTCATGCTCATCCGGACCGCGGGCGCCGCCCGCTCATGAGAAGAGCGGGCGGGACGCCCGCGGTCCAGCATGAGCCCACATCGGCTGCTAGCCGATGCCGCCGCGGGCGCGGCGGGCGAGGTAGACCTGGAGACTGGCGTAGGCCAGGCGCAGGTTGGGCGTCGCGATGCCGGCCTTCCTGGCTCGCGCGATCATGTCGCCGATCGCATGGTCGGCCTCGACCATCGAGCCCTTCTCGAGATCGTGCAGCATCGAGGCGGCGAAGCGCGAGCCCTTCTGGGTGAAGAAGGCGCGCACGACGGACATGCCTGCCTCGCCCGGGTCGAAGCCTGCCGCGGCGGCGACCTTGCGGCATTCCTCGACGGTCTCGAGCATGATTGCCTGGCCCTCGTCCGCCTCCAGGATGTCGCCCGCGGTGCCGCGCATCAGGCAGCACATCGACGCCAGGGTGCACAGCATGATCCACTTGTCCCACAAATCCTGGATAATGTTGCCGTGCAGGCCGCCATCGAGGCCGGACCTCTTCACCGCAGCATCGAGCTCGGCCAGAGCGGATCGCGCCGGCTTGCCGTCGCGCTCCCCGAACGAGATGGCGGCAAACGGGCTGGTGTGCAGGATCTCGCCCTTGGGTGACATCGCAACGCCGATCCGCGCCAGTCCGCCAGCCACGCTGGCGGCGCCGAATTTGGCGTCGAGGATATCGAGATGACGCATGCCGTTCAGCAGAGGCACCACCGTCACGCCCGGCTTGACCGCCGGTGCCACGGCCTCGATCGCCGAGTCGAGGTCGTAGGCCTTGCAGGTCAGCAGGACCAGGTCGTAGGGACCACCTTCCGCGCCGCCGCGAACCGTCTTCACCGTCTGGGTAATGTCGCCCTTGGGGCTCCTGATCACCAGGCCATCGCGCTGCAGCGCCTCGCGCCGGGCCGGCCGGACGAGAAACGTCACGTCGGCGCCGCTCTGATGGAGGCGGCCGCCAATGTAGCCGCCGATCGCACCGGCGCCCAGGATCAGGGTCTTCACTGCTTCAATCCTCCGCGCGCGCGGCGCGCTTCATAGGCCTGCAGATGGGCATAGGCAAAGCGCAGGTTTGGTGCGGCCACGCCTGCCTTGCGGGCGCGCATCAGCATGTCGCCCACGATCGAGCGGGCTTCGACCGCGCCACCCTTCTCCATGTCGCCCAGGATCGAGGCCACGGCCTTGCCGCCCGGCTGCGTCAGGCCGGATTCCAGCCCGGCCCGCACCTTGGCGCTGGGCGCGTGACCCGCGGCCGCCGCGACCTTGCAGCATTCGTCGAGGGTTTCGCGCATCAGCGCGGCGCCGTCTTCGGCGGCGACGATGTCGCCCACCGTGCCGCGCATGGCCGCGCACATCGAGGCGATGGTGCCCAGCATCACCCATTTGTCCCACAGGTCCTGGTTGATGTCGGGGTTCAAGCCGCCGTCGATGCCAGCCTTCCTGCAGGCCGCGTCGAGCTCGGTCAGTGCCTTGCGCGGCGCCTTGCCGTCCCGCTCGCCGAACGACACGCCCGAGGCGCCGCTGTGCAGGATCTCGCCGTTGGGTCCCAGCATGCCGGAGATGCGCGCGAGGCCGCCCGCCACGCGCGCCGCGCCGAATTTCGCATCCAGCGTGGCGAAGTGGGCATGGCCGTTCAGCATCGGCACGATGGTGGTGTCGGAACCGACGGCCGGCGCGATCGAAGCGATGGCCGAGTCCAAATCGTAGCCCTTGCAGGCCAATATCACGACGTCGTAGGGCCCGCCGTCGTCGCCCCTGGTCACGACCTTCACCGGCACGGTGAAGTCTCCCTTGGGACTTTTCACCACCAGGCCGTTGGCCTTCACCAGCGCCGCGCGCTGCTCGCGCAACAGGAAAGTGACGTCGACGCCGGCCTGCGTCAGGCGCGCGCCCCAATAGCCGCCGACTGCGCCGGCGCCCAGGATCAGGATCTTCACTTCCGGGTTTTCCTTGCAGCCACCCAGTCGGCGAGCCACGTCGCGAGATCGTCGGTCTGGTGGTGGATATGGTCGAGGTCGAGGCCTTCGGCGCGTTTCACGCTTTCGTCGGTGCGGATCCACACCGTGCGCATGCCCATGTCGCGGGCCGGCTTGAGATTGACCACGATGTCGTCGCACATGGCGGCGCGGGTCGGATCGACGCCGTGCCTGCTGACGAGCTGCTCGTAGATCTGCTTGTGCGGCTTGGGCCAGTAGTCGCCCGCCACGATGTCGAAGATCGCCTCGAAATGGTGCGCCACGCCGAGTCGCTCCATGACCCGTTCGGCGTGCGGCACGTCGCCCGCGGTGAAGATCAGCTTGCGCCCCGGCAGGGCGGCCAGCGAGGCCTCGAGCGAGGGGTCGGGCTGCACCGGCGAATAGTCGATGTCGTGCACGTAGTCGAGATAGTGGCGCGGATCGACGCCGTGCAGGCTCATCATGCCGCGCATCGAGGTGCCGTGGTCGCGCCAGTACTGCTTCTGCACCCGGCGCGCCTCCTCGGCATCGACCTTGAGCCAGTCGGAGATGTAGCGGCCGATACGGACATCGATCTGGGCGAACAGATTGCAACGCGCCGGGTACAGCGTGTTGTCGAGGTCGAACAGCCAGACGTCGGGATCGTGTTGGGGAGGCATGTGGAGCATTTGCTTAGCCGCCGGCCGTGCGCTTGTCGAGCCGGCCGCCTATAACCCTCGCGATGGAAAATCTCGTCTATGCCCTGTGTGTCGCGGTCATCGTGCTGGCGGGTATCCTGCTGTTCGTGGTGCTGCGGCGCGGCGATAGCGGGGCCGCCGAGGCGATGCGCCAGCAGCTCGCCCTGGCCCTCGGCCAGCAGGCCGAGACGGTGCAGCGGGTCGAGCGCTCGCTGCGCGAGCAGGAGCAGGCCCTGGCGAAGGTGGTCGTCGAGCGGCTCGAGCGGACCGAGAAGGCAACCGACCAGATCGTCACCGACCTGCGCGAACGCCTGGTCCGCATCGACGCGGCGCAGAAGAAAATCGGTGAGCTGTCGACCCAGATGGTGAGCCTGCAGGAGGTGCTGTCCAACAAGCAGGCGCGCGGCGCCTTCGGCGAAGTCCAGCTGGCCGACCTGGTGCAGAGCACCCTGCCGCCGCAGGCTTACGAGTTCCAGTGCACGCTGTCGACCGGCGTGCGCGCCGACTGCGTGCTGAAGCTGCCCAATCCACCGGGCGCGATCGCCATCGACGCCAAGTTCCCGCTCGAGAGCTACAACGCGCTGCGCGCCATCCCGGCCGGCGACAGCGTCGCCCTGCAGGCCGCCCAGCGCGGTTTCCAGCAGGCCATCCGCAAGCACATCGCCGACATCCGCGACAAGTACATCGTGGCCGGCGAGACGGCCGAGTCGGCGCTGATGTTCCTGCCCTCCGAGGCGGTCTATGCCGAGCTGCATGCGAGCTTCACGGGCCTCGTGGAGGAATCCTACCGCGCCCGCGTCTGGATCGTCTCGCCGACCACGCTGATGGCAACGCTCAACACCGTGCGCGCCGTGCTGAAGGACGTGCGCATGCGCGAGCAGGCCGGCGAGATCCAGAAGACGGTCGGGCTGCTGCTCGAGGACGTGCGGCGGCTCACCGACCGCGTCGACAAGCTCAAGACGCACTTCGCCCAGACCGAGAAGGACCTGCGCGATGTCGACATTTCCGCCGACCGCATCACCAAGCGCGGCCAGCGAATTCTCGATGTCGAGCTGGAAGAGGAACCGGCGGTGCTGCCGCCGCCAGGAGGAGGCCAGAAATGAACGAGCCCGGCGCCAATCTTGCAACTCTGAAGGCCCTTGTGGAGGCCTTCAACGCCCACGATCTCGATCTCATCATGAGCTTCTTCGCCGTGGACGCGGTGCTCGAAATGCCGCGCGGTCCCGATCCATGGGGCCGCCGCCATGTCGGCGCCGCTGCCATACGCGAAGGGCTGCGCAGCCGCTTCGAGGGCCTGCCCGATGTCCACTACGGCGACGACACCCACTATGTCGATGGCGACATGGGCATCTCGCAGTGGACCGTCACCGGCACCACCCCGAGTGGCGAGCCTATCGCCGCCCGCGGATGCGATTTCTACAGCTTCCGGGGCGGCAAGGTGGTGAAGAAGGACTCTTTCTGGAAGATCGTCGAGAAAGCGTAGATTTCATGTCTTCCGGACCGCGAACGCAGGCGCACGCGGGTCCGGAACAACATGACACGTCAGCCCCAGGGGCCGCGACGGCTCGACTGGGACGCCGAGGCCCACGGACCGTTCGGCGACATGGCCGGCGCCATGCGGTAACCCGCCATCGCCTCGAGCCGCGCGATGCGCTCCTCCATCGGCGGATGGGTCGAGAACAGGCTGGCGAGCCCGCCCGAGGTCAGCGGGTTGGCGATGTAGAGGTGCGCCGTCGCCGGATTGGCCTCGGCCACCCGGTTGGGGATCTGCTGTGTGCCGGCATGCAGCTTGGCGAGCGCCGAGGCGAGCCACTGCGGCTGGCCCGAGATCTCGGCACCCATGCGGTCGGCCTCGTACTCGCGGCTGCGGCTGATCGCCATCTGCACCAGGGTGGCGGCAAGCGGCGCCAAAATCATCGCGGCAATCGCCACGATCGGATTGACCAGCGGCCGACCTTCCGAATCACGGCCGCCGCCCATCAGGCCGCCGAAGCTCGCCAGCATGCCGATGGCGCCCGACAGGGTGGCCGCGATCGTCATGGTGAGAGTGTCCCGATGGCGGACGTGGCTCAGCTCGTGCGCCATCACGCCGGTGATCTCCTCGCGGCTCAAGTAGCGCAGCAGGCCGGTCGTCGCCGCCACGGCAGCGTGCTCGGGATCGCGGCCGGTGGCGAAGGCGTTGGGCTGCTCCTCGTCGATGACGTAGACGCGCGGCATCGGCAGGCCGGCGCGCTGGGCCAGCCCCTGAACGATGCCATAGAGCTCGGGCGCCTCGTTGGGCCCGACCTCCTGCGCGTTGCTCATGCGCAGCACCATCTTGTCGCTGTTCCAGTAGGCGAACAGGTTCATGCCCAGCGCCACGACCAGGGCAATGACCAGACCGGATTGGCCGCCCAGCAGGTATCCCACGACCAGGAAGAACCCGGTCAGGGCGGCCAGAAGAAGGGCAGTGCGAAAGTAGTTCATGGCCGCAAAGATGGTTTCCGACTGTGGCGAATCAAGGCAGGGACGGGCATCATGGCGCCATGACCGACGCAAGGAAACCGACCGCCCCCGAGGGCGCGCCGCAACCGGGGGCCGCCTCGCCGGAACCACCGCCAGCCGACCCCAACGCCGCGGCAAAGGCCCTGATCAAGAAGGTCGAGGAGATCGGCGGCCCGCCCGGGCCGGAACCGACGCGCTACGGCGACTGGCAATTCAACGGCAGGGTCACGGATTTCTAGCCTCTTCTGGACCGCGGGCGTCTCGCCCGCTCATGTTCATGATCATGAGCTGGCGAGACGCCCGCGGTCCGGAAGACGAGAATCCCGGCAAGCAGACGCCACAGGTCATGCGTAGCGACATCTTCCATCCCGACTTCAAGGCGGCACCGTGGTGGTGGGAGGCGTGGAAGCCCAGCAACACGCTGTCGCAGGATCCGCCGGCGCGCACCGACGTAGTGATCGTAGGCGCGGGGTACGGTGGCCTGTCGACGGCGCTGGAACTCTGCCGCAATGGCGCGCGCGCCGTGGTGCTGGAGCGCGGCGACTTCGGCATCGGCGCCAGCACGCGCAACGGCGGCATGGTCTCGGGTGGCACCAATCTCGGCAAGGGCCTGGGGGGCAAGAGCCCGATCGCCGACGAGTTCGAGCGCAACAAGGCGGCGCTGATGGGCGCCGGCGCCGATTCGCTCAGCGTGCTCACCGACATCATCGCCCGCGAAAGGATCGAGTGCGGCTTGATGATGAACGGCCGCTTCGTCGGCGCCTGGACGCCGCGCCACTACGCCGACATGGCGGCCAAGGTCGAGACCTACAACACCTATGCCAATGCCGGCAGCCACATGGTGCCGCGCGAGCGCCAGCGCGAAATGATCGCCTCGGACTATTATTTCGGCGGCATGTATGCGAGCCGCGCCGGCCATCTC
>NZ_JBFWZI010000014.1:0-7242 GCF_050185545.1 Reyranella sp.
CGCAGGAAGCGTTTCGAATCGTCGTTACGGGGGGCGCCGGATTTCTGGGCTCGCACCTCTGCGAACGCCTGGTCGGCCAAGGACATCGGGTGATCTGCGTCGACAATTTCGACACTGGGCGGCCCGAAAACGTTCGCGCGCTGTCGGCAAGCGGACGGTTCAGCGTCGTTCAACACGACATTGTCGAGCCGTTCGCGTCCAAGCTCCCGCGTTTCGACCAGATCTACAATCTGGCATGCCCGGCTTCCCCGCCGCATTACCAGTCTGATCCGGTCAGGACGGCGCTGATCTGCAGCCAAGGCACATACAACTGCCTCCAGGCCGCGAAGCGCCACGGTGCACGATTCTTCCAGGCTTCGACATCCGAGATCTACGGCGATCCCGAGATGCATCCCCAGTCGGAGGACTACCGCGGCAGCGTCAATGCCGTCGGTCCGCGTTCCTGTTACGATGAAGGAAAGCGGTTCGCCGAGACCCTGGTAACGGATTTCGGACAGCGCCACAAAATCGACACGCGCATCGCGCGCATCTTCAATACCTATGGGCCGCGCATGCAGCCCGATGACGGACGCGTTGTTTCGAACTTCATCGTCCAGGCGCTGCTCGGTCGGGATATCACCATCTACGGCACGGGCGAGCAGACCCGATCATTCTGCTTCGTCACCGACCTCATCAGTGGATTCATCCGGCTGATGGCCGCGGACGGCGCGAGCGTCGCCCCGGTAAATCTCGGCAATCCGGCGGAGATCACCGTGGGTCGACTCGCCGAGTCCATCGTCGACATCGTCGGGAGCAGGTCGTCGATCGTCCATCGTCCGCTACCCATCGATGATCCGCGGCGGCGCCGTCCCGATATCGCCCGTGCGCAGTCCGTGCTCGGCTGGTCGCCGAAGGTCGACCTCCTGACCGGCCTCCGCGAGACGATCGCATATTTCGAAGAACAACTTAACAGCGGCAGCCTTGCCCAGGTCGCTCCTTACCGGAGCCTGATCTCTAAGGTCGGGCGGGTCTCGAGAGACTTGATTGGAGCGTGACATGAAGCTGATGATTGTTGGCTCGGGCTATGTCGGCCTCGTCACCGGTGCCTGTCTGTCTGAACTTGGCCACGAGATCGTTTGCGTCGATCGTGACGCAAAGAAGATCGAGGGCCTGCGATCAGGTATCCTTCCGATCTTCGAGCCCGGCCTCGACGAGCTGGTCCTGCGCAACGCTGCCGCGGGACGGCTCACCTTCGCCAGCGACCTCGCTGAATTGAACCGCGGCGTAGAGGCCGTTCTCATCGCTGTCGGCACACCGCCGAGCAGCATCGACCAGAGCGCGGATCTGTCGAGCGTATTCGCGGTCGTGCGCGAGGTGGCCCGGACAGCGTCCGATGGCCTGGTGATCATCACCAAGTCGACGGTTCCGGTCGGCACCGGAGACAAGATCGCGGACATCATGCGTACCGCCGCGCCTGCATTGCGGTTCAGCGTCGCTTCCAACCCTGAATTCCTCCGCGAGGGCAACGCAATCGGCGATTTCATGGCTCCCGACCGGATCGTCATCGGCACCGAGGACGATCGTGCACGCGATGTCCTCGAAAGGACGTACGCGCCGCTCACCAGCCGCGGTGCTCCCCTGCTTGCGACCTCGCGGCGGGCAGCCGAGCTCGTCAAGTACGCCTCCAACTGCTTCCTCGCCACCAAGATCTCCTTTATCAACGAAGTCGCCGACCTCTGCGAGGCGGTGGACGCCGACGTCGAGGAAGTTGCAGCCGGAATGGGCCTGGATCGTCGGATTGGCTCGGCGTTCCTGAACGCTGGTCCCGGCTACGGCGGCTCCTGCTTCCCGAAGGATTGCGATGCTCTGCTGGCCACGGCTGGCGACAATGGGGTCAGGCTCAATGTCGTCTCCAGTGCGGTCGCGGCAAACACGGCTCGCAAGAATGCCATGGCGCAGCGCGTGGTGCGTGCCCTCGGCAACGACGTCAAAGGCAAGGTGGTGACGGTCCTCGGTCTGACATTCAAGGCCGACACCGACGACGTGCGCGAGTCGCCCGCCCTTACCCTGATCGAAGGCCTGAAACAGGCGGGCATCTCGGTGCGCGTGTTCGATCCCCAGGGCATGTGGCATGCCCGTCGGATGCTGTCCGGAGTCGAGTTCTGCAGCTCGGCGCTGGACGCCTGTTGGGGAGCCGACTGCGCCGTGATCGCCACGGAGTGGCGTGAGTTCCGCGCCCTTAACGTCAAGACCCTGGCTCGGGTGATGCGGGGCCGCACGATCGTCGACCTGCGCAATCTGCTCGATCACGAGGAGTTCGTGGAAGAAGGGTTCGTCGTCCACGGCATCGGTCGCACCGCCCGACTGCCGGCCCACGCCGCTGCGGCGCGTGGCGGCGAACATTTCCCCATAGCCAAACAACCGAACGTCGATATCGCTCAAAGGATGACACTATGAAAAGGCATGCTCTGGTAACCGGTGGCGCAGGTTTCATCGGTTCACATCTGGTCGATACCCTGCTCGAGCGGGGCTACGACGTGACAGTGCTCGACAACCTGTCGCCGCAGGTTCACGGCGACGCCGAGCTCGATGACGACGGCTGGCCGGTTTATCTCGACCCGCGCGCCAAGCGCATCAAGGGTGACCTGATCGACGAGGGCGTCTTCGACAAGAGCATTGAAGGCGTGACTCACCTCGCGCATCTGGCGGCGTCCGTCGGGGTCGGCCAGAGCATGAGCAACATCGTCGACTATACGCGCAACAACGTCATGACCGCGGCGGTCATGCTCGAAACGCTGTCGCGCAAGAAGCACACCATCGGACGGATCGCAGTCGCCTCGTCCATGTCGATCTATGGCGAAGGCGCCTATTCCCGGGGAGCCGGCGCCGCACCCGTGTTTCCGAACCTGCGCACCAACGAACAGCTTCATAGCCGCCGTTGGGAGCTCGTTGAAGGCAACGAGGCACTGAAGCCGCTGCCGACGACCGAGGACAAGCTCCTGCAGCCGAACTCCATCTACGCGGTGAACAAGCGCGATCACGAGGAGATGTTCCTGGCGGTTGGCCGCGCACTCGAGATTCCGACCGTAGCTCTCCGGCTGTTCAACGCCTATGGATCGCGCCAAGCGCTCAGCAATCCATACACCGGCGTGGCGGCGATCTTCATTTCACGCCTGCTCAACGATCAGCCGCCGCTCATCTTCGAGGATGGCGAGCAGCGGCGCGACTTCGTGCACGTCAAGGACGTCGCCGAGGCTTTCGCGACGGTGTTGGACAGCGACCGGCGCATCTGGGACGCCTTCAATGTCGGCAGCGGGAAATCGATCTCGGTTACCGAGATGGCCCACGTGCTCGCCCGGTTGCTGCACAAGAACATCGCCCCCGAGATCCTGTACAAGTATCGCGTCGGCGACGTGCGGCATTGCTTTGCCGACATCAGCAAGATCGGGCGCGAGTTCGGCTTCACGCCCCGCCGCTCGTTCGAGGCGGGCATGACCGAGCTGATCCAATGGGTCGCTACGGCCAAGGCTCCGGTCAATCGCAGCCAGGAAAGCCTGGCGGAACTCCAGAGGAGCAAGTTGCTCGTCTAGCCCGCCTTCAGGCAGTCGCGCAGCGTCAAGAGGATAGGTCATGTCACTCGTTTCACGAATTGCCACGGCACTCGCCTGCTGCGTGGTCGCGTCAATCGCGTCGGAAGGCTCCGCCGCGCAGATAACCCGCCGTCTCTGCGACAGGCCGCTCACGTACGACGTCGTGCCTCCGAGCGATGTGCCGCCTGGCCTCGAACTCCTCTCCGGCGTGTGGACGGGGACGGTGATCATGGCCGGCGGCAGCGAGATGTGCCTCGCCATGGTCGTCAAGGACATCCTGCCCGACGGCCGGGTCCTGCTGGCGATGGCCTGGAATGTCTCGATCGGTGGTCGTGAGGACATCAACAACGTCGTCGGCATGGGTGAAGCACCCAACTGGTGGAGCAGGGCCGAGGACGGCGAGCTCCGGATCGACAGCGGCACGAAGTGGAATGGCACACACTACTACTACGTGATGAAGCTGCCGACAGCCGCCAAGCCGGACGTGATAGAGGGTCGCTGGATGACCGACACCCATCCGCAACGCCTCGTATTGCATCGCAAGAAGGAAAGATGAAGTAATGTTCGATCTGGAAATCGTCGACACCTTGTGGGTCGCCTCCGTCCCGATCATCCTGGTGGTCCTGTACTTTGTCACCCAGGCGCTCTATTCGCTGTCGCTGCTTGTGGACGCCTACCTTTTTTCGCGCCCCGTCAACATGGTCGACATGGACGAGCGGTTTCGCCTCGTGCCAGGCTCCAAGAAGGATTATCCCGCGATCACCCTGTTCTATCCTGTTCTGAAGGAACAGGAAGCTGTCATGCGCACCACCATGATCGCGTTCAACGAGCTCGAGTACCCGAAGGATCGCTATCGCGTTATCGCGATCCCCAACTCGACTGACCGGGAGACGGTCGCCGCTCTGAAGAATCTGCAGATGGAGTTTCCGTTCCTCGAGCTGCTCGAGGTCCCACCGACCGACCATCCATCCTGGCAGCCGGTGTGGGACGCCTGGGACGCAAACCCGAAAGCCTATTGGTGGCACGAGGGCGCGAACGCCTACAACAAGGACCTGCCGCCCAAGAAGACGCGGCAATTGATCTATGCCTTCTACAACTGGATGGCCACCAATCCGGAAGAAGGCACGTTGATCAGCTACACCGACGCCGATTCCTGCCCGCCCAAGGATCACTTCCTGGCGGCGGCGATCGGCGCGCGCAGGTACGGGGCGCTGCAGGCAAAGAATGTCGCGGGCAACGCCGGCCTCACATGGGCCTCGGCCTTCTGCGCCTTCGATCACATGGCGTGGGATGGCAGCAAGTACGAGCACCTGTCCGGCGATCCGACGCAACCGTACTGGATGCTGGGCAAGGGCCTGTTCTTTCGCGCCCGGGATATCTACGACCTCGGCAGCTTCCATCCTTGGCTCACGATCGAAGATCCCGAGGTTGGCCTCCGGCTGTGGAAGAACGGCATCAAGCTCGGTATCATGGAAGGATCGCTGATCGAAGAGGGGCCGACGACCTTCGCCGACGCCGTCACGCAGAGGAAGCGCTGGGTTGCCGGATTCTTCCAGACGTTGAAGTTCCGTGATGGTCCCATGGATCGCCTGGGTTTCTCGCTCATCGAGAAGATCAAGGCATGGCTGATCTTCCTGCCCTGTCTGACGATGTCCTTCAATTGCCTCGGATTACCCCTCTCTGTATGGGCTGCATGGAAGTGGTACGACGGCACCGGAATCCTGCCCGAGTGGTCGCTTTACTGGGCCGCCGTCAACGTCACTGTGAATCTCTACTTCATGGCCAGCCTCTACTGGCGGGCATGGATCCGGACGAAGCTCATCATGGACACGACATGGCAGAGGGTCCATTACATGCTGCGCGTCAATCCGATCTTTCTCGGCATGTGGTGGATCTTCTGGGCGATTCCTCTCTGGATCGGCTACGGCATGTATCGCAACAACCTGGGCCTGGTGTGGGAACGTACCCTCAAGAAGGACGACAACAAGCTCTTGGTTCGTGACCGTGTGGCACACGGCACCCTGGGCTATGTCGAACCGAAGCAACTCGAGTACAAACCGGGCTGACGCCGAGAGCTCAGCGGCGCTGGCCCCCGGCTTCGGCAATCGCTCGATACATCGGTTTTGGCTTCATAGAGGTGTCGAACGGAAGGCCACGGTTCACGCCCGGGCTTGAACCGTCCTTCCAGGCGTGAGGATAGCGCGCAAGATCCTCCGGGGTGACCTGCAGCCACGAATGCCGGTCACTCAATCCCCAGGTGCTCAGACCGCGGACTGCGGGCTCAGCCAACACCACTTCGAGATAGCGCCTGACCTCGTCCGCCACGCGGGCATCGCGCTGCTCTACAGGCAGGATGTAGTCGTATTCCTTGACGTCCAGCTCGCTGACGACGATGAACAGGCCGAGGTCTGCGATGTCCTTGAGAAGCCGTCTCAAGGCGTCGGTCGAAAGGGCACCCTTCGACAGGTCGAGATGCGCTTGCAGGCCGACGCCATCCAGCGGAACGCCAGCGCCTTTCAGCCGTTCCAGCAGTTTGAGGAAGTGATAGCGTCGGTCATGCTCGAGCCGCGAATCATACTCGAGACCGAATTCATTGATCATCAATTTCGCTTGCGGCGCAAGCCCGCGGGCCTCCCACAGTGCCCGTGCGATGTAGTCGGCTCCGAACGCTTGCAGGAAAGGACTGCTTCTCAGGCCGTCCATCCGATAGCCTGTCTCAATCGGTTCGTTGATGACGTCCCATTGCGCAATGGCATGGGCATACCGCAACAGTGCGGCCTGGAAGTAGCGCTGAATCAACTTCCACCCACCCTTTTCGCTTAGTGTTGATGCAGCCCAGGGCGGTACGCTCTTGTGCCAGACGAGAGTGTGGCCATAGAGCTGCTTTTTGTTGGCAAGCGCAAAGTTCGTCAGAGCGTCCATCGATGTAAAATCGAAGGCGTTGGGTGAACGTTCGACTGTAGTCCACTTCAGTGCGACTTCCGGCGTGAGATAGTCGCATTCGCGCAAGAGCGCATCGCGAAAATCCGGCTCCCTCATGACTTCTTGCACGCGAACCGCCGCGCCGAAATAGAGCTTGTTCCTGGCGAATCGCGTCGACAAAGAATCCTCGGCAGCCCGAGCGCAACTGGCACCGAGACCGGCGCCCGAAATTGTCGAGGCGATCGCCGAAGAAATAACCTGCCGTCGCGTCGCTCTGTAAGACACTCATGCCCCCTTGCGAACGTGGATAGCAGCACCTTCGGGCTGCTGCAGTACCTGACCATCATACGTAAGCGTCGTTTTCAGGCCACGGCCTTGAGCTGAGGTGGGGCGGGATAGGCCCAGGGCAGCAGCTCGTCGAGGCGAGTGTTGGGATGGCCATCGACAATGACGTCGGCGAGATAGCCGTAGGGCTCTACGTCGTCGAGCCTGCAGGTTGAGATAACGAGGCGATCGCAGCCCAATGCTCGACGCCGCCGTCGGACCCGGCGAACAGGTCGCTCTTGGGCGTCAGGGCAATCGGCCTGATGGCGCGCTCCACGACATTGCTGTCGATCTCGATGCGACCGTCGTAGAGGAACAGGCACAGGCCTTGCCAGCGTGACAGGGCGTAGCGGATCGCCTCGGCCAGCGTGCTCTTCCGGCTGATGAGCTGGAGCTTGTGGCGCAGCCAGGCCTCGAGAGCTTCGAC
>NZ_JBFWZI010000014.1:7342-74467 GCF_050185545.1 Reyranella sp.
GACCGTCGTAGAGGAACAGGCACAGGCCTTGCCAGCGTGACAGGGCGTAGCGGATCGCCTCGGCCAGCGTGCTCTTCCGGCTGATGAGCTGGAGCTTGTGGCGCAGCCAGGCCTCGAGAGCTTCGACTGGTGCGTGCCCGGCGAACCGTTTGTCGCTGCTCGGCCGAGCGGCCGCGCATCTCGTCCTCGATACGGTAGAGGGCCGCGATACGGTTCAGCGCCTCGGCGGCATTCGGCGACGGGCCAGGAGCCGCAAGCTCATGGAACTGCTGACGAACATGATTCTTATGCCGCGCTCGGCATAAGCGTCACGTGCGGCGCAAGTTCTACGATGTTCACGTCGCCACGCGTTGAAAGCGCCGAGGCCACCCAGCGTCGTCGACGACACCATCCGCGACTTCGTCGACGGCAAATCGAACCAGCTGAAGGAACGCTTCTGGCCGAATGCCGAGCCTTTCCTACAAGCCCAACGCTCATGGCTATCGCTCATTGCCCCCAGCGCAATCCTTTCTTCGTCGAGCGACTGGTCGGCCGTCATCGACAGGCCCCGGCTTGTCCCCGTCTTCGAAGCTGTGACGCCTGGGCCGTGCTCCCAGCCGCATTCGGCAACATCAGGCCCATGCCGAAAAGCCCGCAAATGCTGGGCTTTTCGCTCCTGCCATCCCAAACGGAGAGTGTTTTCCCTAAGATCAATGGCGGATGGGGTGTCCGCCGCATGCAGGGGTGAAAAGCTCGTATTTGGTGAATCCGAACGAGGCAAAGTTGTGGCCACCCCCACAGTGCGCCCCACGGCCGGCGCGAAAACGGGGCTCTCAGGGTTGGGGGAGCGACAGCAGATTGGTCTGACTGTCCCCGGTACATCCGTGGATACCCCCCGCGCCGAGGCTCGACGGATTGGGCACCCTTTCCGATCGATGGGGGAGGGGGTCGGCTTGATCGGAGACGTGCCCACGGTTCAGCTCGGAATGGGCGTGGCCGGCGGCGCGGCGGCCGGGCTCTTCGATAGCGACGCGGCCGGCCTCGCTACTAGTGCCAATACCCATTAAGCTGTGCCGACCCGTGTCGGCTTTGACCTCGACTGCAGACCTCGGGGACATCGCGCGGGTTCGTCGGAGATGGGGCCCACAAGCCGACATTCAGGTCTCGCCGCCGCATATCCGTCTCACGCTCGAAAGCGGATGCGCAGCAACTACCGCCATGTGCAGACTGGCTGGCGGTGCAGCCAGACATTCGAACCCGAGGTGGCTGTTTTATACAGGGTCGGGCGGCACGCCCTGCATTTAGCCGTATGCGGGCGGAATCATGCATTGCCTGCACTGCTGCAATCGGGCTGCTAAAGGCGATATTTGATAATCTTGGCCAATTCGCGCTGAAGAACTTCTAACGCCCGCCATAGGACGTGGCGACGCTTCACTCGATGATCTCTTCGGCCTGTGCGAGCAATACGAGCGGCAAGTCGATCCCGAGCTGGGCCGCGGTCTTGCGATTGAGGACGAGTTCCAGCCTTGTTGGTTTCTCGACCGGCAGGTCGCTTGGTCTGGTGCCGTCCAGCACGCGCATGGTGTACCAGGCCACGCGTTTCATGCCCTCTCCGAGGTTGGGACCGTAAGTGAGGAGAGCACCCGCATGCGCGAACGAACTCCAGCCGGAAACGACCGGCACCTTGCGCGCAAGGCACTGGCGAATGATCTCGGGTGAATAGCGCACCATGCCGGCGCTGGGCAAGACAACCAGGACCTCGATGCCGTCATCGAGCGCGCGCACGACTGCGGGCTGGATCTCGGGGAGGGCGCTCACGCGATAGACGGTGAGCTCTACACCCGCCTGCTGTACGGCGGTCTGGCAGGCGGCGATCTCGTTTTCCTCGCCGAAGTGATTGACGTTGGACAGCAGGCCGATCTTGCGCGCCTTTGGCAGGGCGGTTCGCACGAAGTCGATGCGCTTGGGGTTGAGTTCTACCGACATGAAGGTGACGCCGGTGGCTTTGCCGCCGGGTCGCGCCAGCGACTCTACGATCTTGCCGACCACGGGATCGCCGCTGTAGGCGAATACCACAGGGACGGTGGGGTTGGCCCGGACCACGCCCGGCGTGGCGGCGCCCTGGGCGATGATCAGGGCAACGTCCTTCTGCTGAAGTTCGTTTACCACGGCCGCGTACTGCTCCGCGCCGCCGCCCAAGACATAGCGGTCGAGCACCTGGACCTGATTGCCTCCGGGAAGAGCGTGCAGTCCGGCCATGAAAGCGTCATAGAAGGGCTTCACGGTCTCCGGATTCTCCGGGGAGACCCAGCCGATCACTTGCTGGTTCGCGCGCGCTGGCACGACCGTGTACGCCGCCAGAGACGCAAGGACGAAGTTTCGCCGGATCATTGCCCGATTCTCCAGAGCGGATGATAGCAGCTCAAGGCGCGGTCAGCACCGCCTGTCAGGATGCGTGCGGCTTGGGCCGGTCGGGCGGTTGCGGCTGTGCGGCGGGCGGTGCCGCGACCGGCGAGGCGCGGAACCAGAGGTCGAGCGCCTCGCTTCACCTCCGGCGGCACCGCGCCAGCCAGCGCCGCCAGCCTCGACGCGCCACCGGCTGCCCACGCGCCAAGCCCGGTCGCCTCGGCCATGCTCAGCGCGTCTTCGATGCCCTCGGCGATGGCGAGCCCCAGCCGCTAGGAGCCGGAACATCTATTGCATACAGGTCAACACTTTAGACGTTTTGGCACGGCATGGCACTGGATGGCACAAGCTGCGTCGAGGGTGGAGAAATAGGGTTCTGGCGGATGGGGTGGGATTCGAACCCACGGTGGGCGTGAACCCACGCCGGTTTTCAAGACCGGTGCCTTAAACCGCTCGGCCACCCATCCGGATCAAAAAAAGTCGCGGAATTCCGGGCCTTTTAGCGAAGGTCGTACCGGAACGAAAGCTGAATTGGTCTCGATCTGGTCACGTCGAGTGCGCGGAGCGTCCGCTGAGCTGGCGGGCTGTCCCGAGGTCGAATCACGCTTCCGGGCCATAGCCGGGCCTTGCGACCGCTCCGGTCGACTGTGGCACACTGCTCACAGCCTTGCCCGGCTTGGATCGCCTACCATGAAGCCCGCTGAGTTCCGCGCTTGGCTCGATCGCCACAATCTAAACGCCGGGCAGGCCGCCGCCATTCTCGACGCCGGCCGAGCGACCGTGGATCGCTATCTCGACGGCCAACTCGAGATCCCCCGCCGTATCGAGCTGACTTGCCTGGCGCTCGACCCGCTGCGGCTCTACCGTCTGACACCGATCGACCTCGATCATATCGATTGGCGCGCAAGCAGTCGCAGGGACGCGGTCACGGTGCGCGCCCAGAACCCCGGGCTCGCGCGGTGGCATGCAACCGCGGCGTTCCATGTGCGGACGCGGCGCCGCGAGGGCGAGGATGTCTCGGCTGAGAATCCATGGCTGCAGCCGAAGCAGGCGAGGGTCGATATCGACGATGACGGTCAGATCCCGGTGGGTTGCGATGAAGCCCCGACGGTCCCGGTGGGTGCGACCGCGAGTGTGACGGTGCCACCGAATTCGGGCGCAGCCGTCAAGATCAATTATTGGTGACACGGGAACGCGGGCGGATACTCTGTGGGACTCGCAAGGGTCCATTAGTGGGAGGCGAACCATGAGCCCGGCGGCAGCCTGCGCCATCGCCTCCGCGGGCCGGCGCATGGCCCAAATCGCAGTGAAGTCGGGCCAACCTCGCCGCTGATGGGCAGGCTGCGACCGGCACGGTTGGGGCACCCGCGCCGGGCGAGGCCCCACCTGCCAGAGCCCGTGCTCGGCCAGGCGAGCCGGCATTGATCGGCACAGGCATTGCGTGTATTTCGGAGACGGGGAGCCAACGAAGGGGAAGGGACAATGGCGAACCAGTCCGTTTTCGATCAGCTCTACATGGTCGGCGACAGCTTGTCCGACAATGGGGGGATTTTCCAGCTCAGCAGCCAGCTGCTGTCGCTTGCCACGGCCGCGGGTATCGACACCGAGGGGATAGAACCCCTTCCCGTCATTCCTTACGCGGCCAGGTTTTCCAACGGGCCAGTGCTGCCCGAATACACCGCGGAGCTTCTCGGCGCGGAACTCTTCAATTTTGCCCTCGGCGGCGCCCAGGCGCTCGGCACGCTGACGTTCGGCGCCGTCGCCGCTCCGGCCATCTCGGCAGAGGCCATGGCTGCGATCGACGCGCTCCCGCCCGGCCTGCAGGCACCGATCGACGCGGTGTTGAACACGAACATCAATCTTGCCGGCCAGATGGCCGACTTCGTCACGCAGACCTCGGCAAATGCGCCGTCGGCCAATTCGGCCCTGATGTGCCTGATGGGGCTCAACGACCTGCAGGCAATCGCTGGGTCTGCCGACCCGAACAATCCGCAGGCCGCGGCTGCCGCCGCGGCACAAGCGGTTGCGGGAATCATCCAGGCCTACCTCGACGTCGCCAACACTGCCTTCGCCCAGGGAATCGGCACGGTCATTTTCGTGACGCTGCCGGAGACCAGCTTTTTCCCGCTGGGTAAATCGCTCGCTCCCATACTCCAGACAATCGGCGATGCCGCCATCGCCAGCATCAATCAGGGGATCCAGGCCGATGCGGCGCAACTGGTCTCGCAAGGCCGCGATGTCCGCGTGGTCGATCTCGCGGCGTTCACAGCCCAGATCGATGCAGATCCGGCGGCGTTTGGATTCCAGGACCTCGCCCAACCGACCCTGCTTGGCGTGACTTTCGACGTCAGCCCCAACCCGTTGGCCCCTCCGCCCGACCAGACCGCCTTCATCGACGCCATTCACGCAACCGCGAAGCTGCATGACCTGATGGGGCAGTTCGTCGCCACGTCGCTGGGCCAAACCGCCATAACTGCCCATGCCGACGCCTATGTCGTGAAGCAAGGCCAGGTGCTCGCGCCGACGCTGCCGGAGGACACGGGCTTGCTGGCGAACGACTTCAACGCCTCCACTGCCTCGCTGCTCGACGGTCCCGATCACGGCACGCTGCAGCTGGTCGGCAACGGGACGTTCACCTACACGCCGGCGGCGGGCTTCTTCGGCATCGACACGTTCACCTACCAGGCCGGCAATGCCGGAAGCTCGATGGACGAGGCGCAGGTGACGATCCATGTCGCGCCCGTGTCGGCCGGTCCGACGTTGACGACGCTGAACCTGGTGGCGCTGACGGCGGATGAACAGATCGCATCGACCTATGCGGCCTTCTTCAGCCGCGCCGCCGATGCCGCCGGCTTCGAGTTCTGGGTCGACCAGTTCGTCCAACACCTGCCCAGCCAGGGGGCGGCGGCGCTGTTCGCCAACATCGCGAGCTCTTTCGGCGTCAGTGAGGAGGCCAAGGCGCTCTATCCGTTCCTGGTCAACCCGTTCGGGGCGAGCGATAGCGAGATCAGCGCCTTCCTCGACAGCGTCTACAACAACCTGTTCAACCGCTCCTCGGACGCCGCCGGGCTGGCCTACTGGACGGGCGAGATCAAGGCGACGCTGCAGGCCGGCCAGTTCGTGGGCTCGGTGCTGGTCAACATCATGAGCGGCGCGCAGGACACGGCGGCGGGCCAGGACATCACCACCCTGATGGCTAAAGTGGCAGTCGGGTTGGAGTACGTCCACGCGCAGCAGGCGCACAATACGCAGTGGGCGGGAGCGATCGATGTGGTGGCGGCGACAGCCTTGCTGCTTGACGTGACCGACGGCACGCAGTCTGTCCTGACGGGCGTCAAGAATGCCGATGTGCTGATCACGGCGCACGCATGAAAGTGGCGAGGGCCGGTGCTTGGATCGACGCGCCGGCCCGCCTCATCGCGAAGCCCACCGGTAGCCCAGCAAATAACGGCTGACCTCGCCAATGGTGTGGACCCTCAATATGTCCTCTCGACGCTACGCGAGCGAATCGTCGGCTGTGGCAATGAGACGTGACCGGCATTGAAGGTCGACATCGCCGATGAACGTAACGGGCGCGCGGTCGACCGCAACCTCCCCGCGCAACCGCGCCAGGAGTCTCCGCCGGCGCGGCGCTATTTTGGCAATAGCCGTGCGAGCAACACCGCGGCGGTCCATCGGCGCCGGCGCAACGATTTCAACGATTTCCTCGACAGCCTCGACAGGGCTGTTCCGGCGCTGACTGGCGCGATGCTGTCGCTGGACGCGGGCAATCGCGGCGACGGCGGGCAGGGGACTGAAGGGGAAGCTGAATCAGGCCAACAAGCTGTCACGAACTCAAGCGGCGCCGTTGGACGCTATCGACGGTCATCGTGGCAAGGACCAGCAGAAGAAAAGTTCGGGAGCGACGACGTCCAGGCCGGTAAGACGTACCGGCGGTCGGATCCGGCAACTTCAAATGCGCCGTTGCGGAGGAAACGAAGCAATCAGCGCTGCCGGCAACTCTCCTGGGCGAAATTGCACGGCATACATCACTTCCTCTATGACAGCTAAGCTATGGCTTTCACGAGTTTGGGTCCGAGGGGTTTAAAATGGCAATTCTTCAGGTTGGCGGTGGCTCTCCCTATGCCACGATCCAGGCGGCGATCGATGCGGCTGTGGCGGGCGATACCGTCCTGATCGCGGCGGGGACCTACACCGAGAACGTCACGCTCAAGGGCAATGTCGACCTCGAGGGGGCAGGGGAGGCTGTCGTCGTGCTAGTCGGCACGCTGATCACGCCGGCGACGCTGAACGACGTCACCGTAAGCAAGTTGACGGTGGAGAGCGCCGCCCCCTCAAGTCTGCTGCTGAACCTCAGGAATACGAACACGCTGACCGATGTGGTGTTCAGCCAGGTGACCTTCGCCCTTACCCAGGACCACGAGAACGATCAAACGCCGCCGATCGGCAATGGCGATGATGGCGTCTCGATCGGGCTGGTCGACGGCGACGGCGACGGAGCGGGCCTCACCTTCAGCGAGGTCACGCTGAGGAGCAACGGCCATACGGTGACAAACCCGGACGGCAACGTGCTGTCCTACATGACGGTGCATGGTGCGAGGTTGGTGCTCGACAACGTGGACCTCTCGGGGACGGTCTCGGCGAGCGGCCAGGGAGCCCAGTGGAACATGGAAACCGGCGGCCTGCCGGGCGCGCTCAGTCTCATCAACTCCCGGACGTCGGGCGGCGGCAACTTTTACGTCTCCGCCTTTACCGACGTGACGATCGAGAACAATGACTTCAATGGGCAAGGCATCGCGCTGAACGGCGTCGAGAATGCCACGGTCGCAGGCAACACTTTCCGCAACATCGATGGGACCTTCACCGCCAACGGCGATCATCACCGCGGCCTGACATTCGAGAACGCGTGGTGGGGCGGGGGAAGTGCCGTCTCCAACGTGACGGTGGCGGGCAACACCTTCAGCAACATCTCGACGCCTGATGGCGCAATCGCCTTCCAGCGCTGGACCGACGGCGTCGGCAACCCGGTCAATGCCGGCATCGATCTGCTGAACGACATCGACATTCACGGCAACACCTTCACCAATGTAGAGCAGCCACTGTTCTTCAACGGCAGCTCGTTCAGCGCCGCGCTGATCGCAGCCTTTGCCGGTGCGGATCAGCTGATCATTGGCACGGCAGGCAGCGACACCCTCACCGACCCGGCCGGCGGCGCCGCCATGATCGGTGGTCCCGGCGCCGATATCTTTGCTTATGCTGCCGGTAACGGCGCAACCGTCTTCGTCGATTTTACGCCAGGCACTGACCGGATCGCACTGAATGGCCCAATCGACCTCATCGTCATTGCCTCCGACCTCCTTTTCATTGCTACCCTGCTTGGCATGACCACCCAGGTGGGAGCGAACGCGGTCATCGATTTCGGCGGGGGCGACACCTTGACCCTGTCAGGTGTCTCAAAGACGTCCCTTACCGTGGATGACTTCACGTTCACGGCCCCGAACAACTACTTCAGGTCGCGTGACGATGCCTATGTGATCCTCCAGGGCGACATGATTGCGGCCCAGGCATCGGACGGGGTGCTGGCCAACGACAACGTCTCGCCGCCGGCGACGGCGACGGTACAGGGCACGACGGCGCATGGGCAATTGGCGGTAACGGCCGATGGCGCCGTCTCCTACACCCCGAGCGCCGGCTTTTCGGGTATCGACAGCTTCACCTATCACGCCAGCGGTGCGAATGGCGCCGGCGATAGCCAGGCCCTGATCTATGTCGTTCCCGTGCTGGCCGGGGCAGCGACGACCCTGAATCTGGTGGCGCTGTCTACGGAGGAGCAGGTCGCCGCGACCTACCTGGCCTTCCTGGGCCGCGGCAGCGACGCCGATGGCTTCGAGTTCTGGGTGAACGAGCTCGATGTGGGCAAGGCAACGCAGGCTCCCTCGGTCCTGTTGTCCAACATCGCGAACGCCTTCGGCATGAGCGCCGAGGCCAAGGCGCTCTATTCGTTCCTGGGCAATCCGTTCGGCGCGAGCGACAGCCAGATCGGTGCCTTCCTCGACAGCGTCTACAACAACCTGTTCGACCGCTCGTCTGACGCCGGCGGGCTGGCCTACTGGACGGGACAGATCAAGCAGACGCTGCAGGGCGGCCAGTTCGTGGGCTCGGTGCTGATCGACATCATGAGCGGGGCACAGGACACGGCCGCAGGCAAGGACATCACCACGCTGATGAGCAAGGTCGCCGTCAGCCTTGCGTACGTGCACGAGCAGCAGGAGCACGGCACGGCGTGGTCCGGGGCAAACGACAGCGCGGTAGCGACAATCCTGCTGGATGCTGTCAGCGCCGACGCCCAGACCGTTCTGGCCGGCATCAAGAACGCCGAGGTGATAATCGCGTCGCACGTCTAGCCCTGAAAGCCGACGAGGCCGTTCTCGCTCGGCACCACCGCCTCGCCGTCGATCACGACGCGTTTCATTGGCAGCATGCTACGGCATCGACGATCGGCTGGAACTGCAGCACCCAGTCGTTGCCGCGGAGGCTGTGGATCCACTCCAGGACGTGGCTTCGTAAGCGAGCGGGACGGTTACGAGGAAGTTCCTGGAAGAGTTTGCCTTGCCGGACGGCGACGCATCGTATCCACCCATCAGATCGGGTGCTTTCGCGGTTTCTTGCTTCCGACGGCAAGCGCTGTTGGCGGCACTGGCTCTCCGTCCAGCCCCGTGGTCCACAGCACAGGGGCCAACGGTAGGCGCTGTGACGGGCACAGGGGGAACGCGATGAGCGGACAGCAAGACAACAGCGCGCTCGTGCAGGCGCACTACACGACCGACGATATTGCGGGCCGTATTGTCGAGGCGGTGCGCAAGGCGATCGGCGAGGAGGCTCCGATCACGCCCGACGTGCTGGCGCGCAGGTCAATCACTTTCACGGCGGCGGCCCCGCCTCGACGCGCGATCTGGTGGCGGCGCTGCAGCCGCAAGCGGGCGAGCGGCTCCTCGAGATCGGCAGCGGGATCGGCGGGCCGGCGCGCTGGTTCGCCACGACCTTCAAGTGCCATGTGACGGGCATCGATCTGACGCCGGCGTTCTGCCGTGCCGCAGAGCAACTCAACCAGGTCACCCGCCTTGCCGAGCACGGCCGACCGGTTGTCCGACGATGGCAGCGCGGCGCCTTCACGCCTCTGCCTTGGTGAAGCCTCCCGTCGCCGAAGTCATGTCTTGCGGACCACGAATGCCTCGCTCGCCTCATCGTCGTGGGCGCGCGAGGCTCTCGCGGTTCGGCGTCCTACGAGCCCGTCGTAGAGCTACCATAATTCTTGCAAGGTTTAGAGATAGTTGGTTATCCTTCCTAATCCTGGATGCAAACACTGGCGGGCCGCCTCCATGATCACGCGACGATCCTTGACGATCACTCGACGGGGACTGTGGGCGGCGACGCTGTTGCCATTGTCCGCGCGCGCGCAGTCGAGCGACGCCCGCTTCTCAGCCTTCCTGCAGGGGCTGCGCGCGGAGGCCCTGAAGGCCGGCGTCGATGCCGGCACCCTCGACCAGGCG
This sequence comes from Reyranella sp., assembly GCF_050185545.1. GTDB lineage: Bacteria > Pseudomonadota > Alphaproteobacteria > Reyranellales > Reyranellaceae > Reyranella. Next base: position 17,278 of record NZ_JBFWZI010000014.1, read on the forward strand.
CTGGGCTCGGCGCGAGAGCTGCCCGTGGTCATGGAACAGGCGCGCAACCAGCCCGAGTTCAAGATGACGTTCGAGCGCTACCTCGAAATCGTCGTCTCCAACGAGCGCGTGCAGCGGGGCAGGGCGCTGCTGCGCGAGAACCGCGCGCTGATCGATCGCTTCGCCGTGCCGGCCGGCATTCCGGCATCGACCGTCACCGCCCTGTGGGGCATCGAGAGTAACTACGGCACGCGGCTCGGCGACTTCGAGGTGGTGTCGGCCCTGGCCACGCTGGTGTTCAACAATTTCCGCGCCCAGTTCTTCCGCACCCAGCTGATCGCCGCCCTCAAGATCGTGTCGCAGGGCCATATCGGCCTGCACGCCATGAAGGGCTCGTGGGCCGGCGCGATGGGCCAGTGCCAGTTCATCCCGACCAGCTTCCAGGCCTACGCCGCCGACGGTGACGGCGATGGCCGCAAGGATATCTGGGGCAACAAGGCCGACGTGTTCGCCTCGATCGTCAACTATCTGCGCCGGGTCGGCTGGCGTCCCGGCCTTGCCTGGGGCCAGGAAGTGGCGCCCGGGACGGGCGTCGGCAAGGACATGCGCGTCGTGCGGCCGGCAGGTCCGAACGGCCCGGCCTTCGCCACGACCGAGAATTTCCGCGTCATCCTGCGCTGGAATCAGTCGGACTTCTTCGGCCTCGCCGTCGGGCTCTTGTCCGACAAGATTGCCGCGGCATGATCTTCGTCGGTGACGCCTCCTCGGCAGCCTCAAGATGTTGTATCATCTTGTGTGCATGCCTCTAGACCTAGCTAGATTCGCGCCCGTATCCGGGGTCCCGGTCCGTCTCGGGCTGGTCGCCGTGCTGGCGATTTCGCTCGCGGCGTGCGGCTCATCGAGCAGAGGGGGCGGCGCCTCGGCGTCGGCGCCGCAGCGCGGCACCTACAAGATCGGCAATCCCTATACGATCGAGGGCGTCGTCTATACACCGCGGGAAGAGTTCAACCGCGTCGAAACCGGCGTCGCCTCGTGGTATGGGCCGGGCTTCCATGGCAAGTCGACCGCCAACGGCGAACGCTACGACCAGCGTGACCGAACGGCCGCCCACCGGACCCTGCAGATGCCTTCGATCGTCCGCGTCACCAACCTCGAGAATGGCCATTCGACGGTCGTGCGCATCAACGATCGCGGCCCGTTTGCACGCAGCCGGGTCATCGACCTGTCGCGCACGGCCGCCGAGGAGCTCGACGTCGTCGGCAAGGGCACGGCGCGGGTGCGCATCGAGCAGCTTCAGGCCGAGAGCCTGGCGGTGAAGGAAGTCGCCCTGGGTGGCGGCGGCCCGGCCGAGCAGCATGCCGCGGTGGCTCAGCTCACCAACGGCCGGCGCACGCCGGTGGCCGCACCGCGCGCGGTCGAGGTCGCCGCGGCGCCTCCACCTCCGCCGCCTTCGCCGCCACCACAACCATCGCCACCGCAGCAGCCGCAGCAGCGGCCCATGCAGATGGTGTGGAACGGTGCGCCGCAGCAGGTCGTGGTGGAGACGAATTCCGCCGCGCCGGCGAGCGGCGTGACCGTGGCGTCGCTGGTCAGCACGGCCTCGTCGACGCCCATGGCCGGCGCGTTCTATGTCCAGACCGGCGCCTTCTCGACGGCGGAGAACGCCGAGCGCCAGCGCGATGCCGTGCGCAGCTACGGCTCGACGGAAGTTTCCCAGGGTTCAGCCGGCGGGCGCGACGTCTTTCGCGTCCGCCTCGGGCCCTACACAACCCCGGATGCCGCCGGCATAGTGGCCGACCGGCTGAGGCGGTCAGGCTATGGTGATGCACGTGTCGTGGCTAACTGATGGACTGCGCCCCCTCGCGGGGCTGATTGCAGTGGCGGCGCTCGCCGCGCCGTCGCTCGAGGTTCTCGCGCAGCAGGGCGATGCGCCCGGGAAGCCGACCCAGCTGGCGCAACAGCAGAAGCCGCAAGGCAAGCCGCGGCCGGGCAAGCCAGGGCAGTCGATGGCCAGCAGGACCGAGGCCCTGCCGCCATCGCAGATCGGCATCGGCACGCTCGCCAAGCAGGCCTTCATGGTCGATCCGCAGACCTCGACGGTGCTGCTGTTCAAGGATGCCGACAAGCCGATGCATCCGTCGTCGATGGCCAAGATGATGACGATTTACATCGTCTTCGAGGAGCTGGCGGCGGGCCGCTTGAAGCTCGACACGCGCTTCCGCGTCAGCGAACGGGCGCGCAACATGGGCGGCTCGCGCATGTTCGTCGAGCTGGGCAGCGAGGTCACGGTTGAGGACCTGATCAAGGGCATGATCGTGCTGTCGGGCAACGACGCCTGCGTGGTGATCGCCGAAGGCATGTCGGGCACCGAGGAAAGCTTCGCCGAGCGCATGACCAAGAAGGGGCGCGAGCTCGGCATGACGTCCACGGTGTTCAAGAATTCGTCGGGCTGGCCGGCGGAGGGGCAGTGGACGACAGCGCGCGACCTCGCCGTGGTGGCCTGGCGAACCATCGACGATTTCCCCCAGTATTATAAGTACTATGCGGAGACCAACTGGACCTACAACAACATCAGGCAGAACAACCGCAACCGGCTGCTCAGGACGACGGCCGGCACCGACGGCCTGAAGACCGGCCACACCGAGGAGGGCGGCTATGGCCAGGCGGCCTCGGCGATCCGCGACGGGCGGCGTCTGATCCTGGTGGTCAACGGCATGACCTCGATGGCCGAGCGGGCATACGAGACGTCGCGGGTGCTGGAATGGGGCTTCCGCGAGTTCACCAACGCCACGGTGTTCCGCGCCGGCGACACGGTGGCCGAGGCGCCGGTGTGGCTCGGCATCCAGGACACGGTTCCGCTGGTCGTGCCGCGTGCGGTGCAGATCACCGCACCGACCGGGCAGGCGGTGTCGCCGCGCGTGGTTGCCAAGTACGACGGACCGCTGCCGGCGCCGATCGCCAAGGGAACCAGGCTCGGCACGGCCGCGGTCACGCTGCCGGATGGCCGCGTCATCGAGTATCCGCTCGAGGCCGGCGTCGACGTGCCGCGCAAGGGCGTGTTCGGTCGCGTGATGGCGATGATCAGCCACTACCTGTTCGGCTGGTGGTCGTGACGGGAGCGTCGCGCGGACGCTTCATCACACTGGAAGGCGGCGAGGGCACCGGCAAATCGACACAGGCGTTGCGGCTCAAGGGCTGGCTCGAGGCGCGCGGCCTCGGCGTCATGACGACGCGCGAGCCGGGCGGCTCGCCCGGCGCCGAGATGATCCGCAAGCTGCTGGTCGAAGGTCCAGTCGAACGATGGGACGGCATGACCGAGGCAATGCTGCACTTCGCCGCCCGGCGCGACCATCTGCGCTCGACCGTGTGGCCGGCGCTCGACGAGGGGACCTGGGTGATCAGCGACCGCTTCGCCGATTCGACGCTCGCCTACCAGGGACATGGGCACGGCGTCGACCGCAGTGTCTTCGACCGGCTCTATGGCATTGCGGTCGGTGACTTCCGACCCGACCTCACGCTGGTGCTCGATCTGCCGATCGAGATCGGACTGGCGCGGGCAGCCCGGCGGCGCGGCGCGGAAACGCGCTACGAGAGCCTGCCCGCGGCGTTCCATGCCCGCGTGCGCGCCGGTTTCCTCGAGATCGCCCGTCAATACCCCGAGCGTTGTGCCATCATCGACGCCAGCGGCGACGTCGAAGCCACGGCCGCCGCGATCGCGCGCACGGTAGCCGAGCGGCTGGGTGTCCGATGAGCAGCTCATGCTCGTGCGGACCGCGGGCGTCCCGCCCGCTCATGAATCGGTCTGCTGGGAGCGCGCCACTCCAATGGCGCATTCTTTGTCGTCGCACCGTCCATGAGCACCACTGGAGTGGCGCGCTCCCAGCCATGAATCATGAGCGGGCGGGACGCCCGCGGTCCGGAGAAGATTGATGGCGCGCGCCAGGACGAGCGTCGATCCGAACGAGCTGGAGAAGCTCGAATGGCCGTACGACTGGCCGCCGCCGTGGCGTACGGCGCGGCTGCTCGGTCATGAGCAGGCGGAAGCGGCGATGCTCGCCGCCCATCGCAGGGGACGGCTGCACCATGCCTGGCTGCTGGCCGGTCCGCGCGGCATCGGCAAGGCGACCCTCGCCTGGCGCTTCGCCCGCTTCCTGCTGTGCGGGCAGGGCGGTGGCGGCCTGTTCGGCGGCGAGCCCGAAGGCCTCGACGTCGCGGCCGACGCGCCGGGCCGCTCGCTGGTCGATGCGCGCTCGCATCCCGACCTGTTCCATCTCCGGCGTACGCTGGGCGACAGCGGCCGCATGCGCCTGGAGATCGCCGTCGACGATGTGCGCGGCCTCGGCGCCTTCATGCACATGACGCCGGCGATGGGCCAGTGGCGCGTCGCCATCGTCGACGCGGCCGACGAGATGAATCGCAACAGCGCCAACGCGGTGCTGAAGGTCCTCGAGGAGCCGCCGCCCAACGCCGTGCTACTGATCGTCGCCCACGCGCCCGGCCGGCTTCTGCCCACCATCCGGTCGCGCTGCCGCCGGCTCGTCCTGAAGCCGCTCGCCGACGACGTGGTGGTTCGCCTGCTGGGCGAGCACGCACCGCAGATGCCGGCCGAGGAGCGCGCCGTGCTGACGCGGCTGAGCGACGGCAGCATCGGCCGCGCGCTCGAGCTCGCGAATGCGGGCAGCCTGGCGCTCTACCGCGAGATGGTCGGCGTGCTGGCGACGCTTCCCGAGCTCGATATGGTGCGCCTGCACGGCTTTGCCGAGCGCTTCGCGCGCCGCGGCGAGGAGGCGAATGCCGACTGGCGCTCGCTCGGCTACCTGCTCGACGGCTGGATAAAGGGCCTGGCGCGGCGGGCGGCGCTGGGCAGCGACTCTCCGTCGCAATCCGCCGGCATCGCGCCGGCGGAGGCGGGCCTGCACACCCGGCTGCTGGCCGCGGCGAGCCTTGATCGCTGGATGGAGGCATGGGACAAGGTCGCCCTCTTGTTGTCCCGCGCCGACGCCGTCAATCTCGACCGCAAGCAGACGGTGCTCGGCAGCTTCCTGGAATTCCAATCGGCGATGCGTTGAGGCGCTGATAACGGCGCTCCGGGAGGGGCGACAGTCCGGAGACGAGTCATCATGTCGGGCCGCAACACTTACTACATCACCACGCCGATCTACTACGTGAACGACGTGCCACATATCGGGCACGCCTACACCACGCTCGCCTGCGACGTGCTGGCCCGCTTCATGCGGCTCGACGGGCGCGACGTCCATTTCCTGACCGGCACCGACGAACATGGCCAGAAGATCGAGAAGGCCGCCGCCGCCGTCGGCCTTGCGCCGCAGGCTTTCGCCGACAAGGTGAGCGTGTCGTTCCGCGACCTCGTCACCAGGATGAACTACAGCCCGGACAATTTCATCCGCACCACCGAGAAACGGCACTACGCGTCCTGCCAGGCGCTGTGGGAGAAGCTGGCGGCGGCCGGCGACATCTATCTCGGCAAGTACGCCGGCTGGTACTCGGTGCGCGACGAAACCTACTTCGTCGAGAGCGAGACCGAGGTCGGGCCCGACAACAAGCGGCGCGCCGTCTCGACCGGCGCCGAGGTCGACTGGGTCGAGGAGCCGTCCTACTTCTTCCGGCTGTCGGCGTGGGCGGATCGTCTGCTCGACTACTACGAACGAAACCCGCGCTTCATCGCGCCGGAGAGCCGGCGCAACGAGGTGATCAGCTTCGTCAGGGGCGGCCTGCAGGATCTCTCGGTGTCGCGCACCAGCTTCAGCTGGGGCGTGCCGGTGCCGGGCGATCCCAGCCACATCATGTATGTCTGGCTGGACGCGCTCACGAACTACATCACAGAGTGCGGCTACCCGGACGAGAGCGCGCCGCTTTGGAAGTACTGGCCGGCCGACCTGCACATGGTGGGCAAGGACATCATTCGTTTCCATTGCGTGTTCTGGCCGGCCTTCCTGATGGCCGCCGGCGTCGAGCCACCGCAACGCGTGTTCGCACACGGCTGGTGGACCAACGAGGGCCAGAAGATCTCGAAGTCGTTGGGCAACGTGATCGATCCGGTCGAGCTGGTGAACACCTACGGGCTCGACCCGGTGCGCTACTTCCTGCTGCGCGAGGTGCCGTTCGGCAATGACGGCGACTTCCAGAAGCGGGCGCTGATCGGCCGTCTGAACGGCGATCTCGCCAACGCCTACGGCAATCTCTGCCAACGCGTGCTGTCGATCGTCGCGCGCAACTGCGGCGGCCAGGTGCCGGCGAAGGGTGCGCTGGTCGAGGCCGACACGGCGCTGCTCGAGCGCGCCGGCAAGCTGCTCGATGTGGTGCGCGGCGAGCTCGCCGAACAGGCATTCCACCGCGCCCTGACATCGATCTGGGAAGTGATCGCCGACGCCAACCGCTACGTCGATGCGCAGGCGCCGTGGGCACTCGCCAAGACCGATCCGGCGCGGCGCGACACCGTGCTGTGGGTGCTGGCCGAGGCAATCCGGCGCGTGACCCTGCTGGTTCAGCCCTTCATGCCCGACGCGGCCGGCCGCATCCTCGACCAGCTCGGCGTGCCCGCGCCGCGCCGGCATTTCGCGGCGTTCGACCACGCGCTCGAGCCCGGGACGGCGCTGCCGCCGCCGCAGGGCGTCTTCCCGCGCTTCGTCGAGACGGCAAAGGCGGCGAGCTGATGCTGATCGACAGCCACTGCCATCTCGATGTCCCCGAGCTCGCTGCCGACGAGACAGGCGTGCTGGCGCGCGCCCGCACCGCCGGCGTCGCCGGCATGCTGACCATCGGCACGCGGCTCGACCGCTTCGACGGCGTGCGGGCGATCGCCGAGCGCCACGCCAACGTCTGGTGCTCGGTCGGCGTGCATCCGCACGAAGCCAAGGAGGAGGGCCAGCGCACCCCCGATCGGCTGATCGAGGCGGCGCGCCATCCCAAGGTCGTGGGCATCGGCGAGACCGGGCTCGATTTCTACTACGAGCACAGCCCGCGCGAGGAACAGGCCGAGAGCTTTCGCGCCCACATTGCCGCAGCGCGCCAGACTGGCCTGCCGCTGATCGTCCATACGCGCGATGCCGACGACGAGACCGGCGACATCCTCGAGCAGGAGTTCGCCAACGGGTCCTATGGCGGCGTGATCCACTGCTTCAGCTCCGGGCGACGGGTGGCCGAGCGGGCGCTGGCGCTCGGGCTCTACCTCTCGATCTCCGGCATCGTCACCTTCAAGGCGGCCAACGAGCTGCGCGACATCGTGCGTGACATCCCGCTCGACCGGCTGCTGATCGAGACCGACGCGCCTTTTCTGGCGCCGGTGCCCAAGCGCGGCAAGACCAACGAGCCGGCGTTCATGTCCCATACTGCGGCCAAGGTCGCCGAGCTCAAGGGCGTGAGCCCGGCCGAGCTCGCCACGGCGACGACCGACAATTTCTTCCGGCTGTTCGCCAAGGCGGAGCGCGTCCGGTGCGGGTGACGATCCTGGGCTGCGGCACGTCTGGCGGCGTGCCACGGCCGGGCGGGAAGGGCGGCAAGGGGGAGTGGGGATCGGCCAACCCGGCCGACCCGCGCAACCGCCGACGGCGCTGCTCGATCCTGGTCCAGGATCGCGGGCGCACCATCCTGGTCGACACCTCGCCCGACCTGCGCGACCAGTTGCTGGGCGCCGAGGTCGAGCGGGTGGACGCCGTGATCTGGACCCACGAGCACGCCGATCAGGTGCACGGCATCGACGATCTCAGGCCCTATGCGCTGCGCCAGGGGCCGATCGAGGCCTGGTCCGACCGGCGGACGTTCGACATCCTGCGCCGCCGCTTCGGCTACTGCTTCGAGGCCGAAGGCGGCGGCTTTTACAATCCGATCTACCGGCACCAGCCCATCGAGGGCCCCTTCCTGGCCGCGGCCAGCGTTCCGGTCGTGCCGTTCGCGCAGGACCACGGCACGACCGTGTCCCTGGGCTTCCGGTTCGGCCCGATCGCCTATGCCAACGACGTCGTTTCCCTGTCGGCGGAGGCCTTCGAGGCGATGAAGGGCGTCGAGGTCCTGATCGTCGATGCCATGCGCTTCCGGCCGCACCCGACCCACGCCCATCTCGACCTGGCGCTGGAATGGATCGAGCGTGTCGATCCACAGCGCGCCTTCTTGACCAATCTCCACGTCGACATGGACTATGCCGAGCTCGATCGGCTGACGCCGGCTCGCGTCAGCCCCTGCCACGACGGATTGACGATTGTAGCGGATGGAGATTGATCCATTCATACCAACAGTTTAGCGGCGATTCTTAGTAGTTCGCGCGAAGCGGGACAAAGGCGGGCCGGCCGGCGAATGTTCCTGCTGGCGGCGTTGGCCGTCGGACTGGCGCCCGATCGGGCCGCAGCCCAGGAGGCTTTGGACCCCGGCGGGCTGACGTTCCGGGACTTTGCCGTGAACGATAATGGCGCGAGCTTCAACCGGGGTGACCCGATGATCGCCGGCGGCCCCAACCAGGTGTCGTCACGGGTGCTCGGCGTCGATGCGGCCAACGGTCTGGCGCGCGTGCAGTTCGCCTCGATCCGGGTGGACGTCTCCCTGCCGCTCGGCTGGCAGGCCACGGAGGACTGGGAGCGGGGCGTCGCCTACAGCACCGACAAGCGCTTCCGCCTGATCATCTGGCGGGTCGATTTCGCCTTCGAGGGCGCCAAGGACGCCGAGCACTACGCGGCGATGAAGAGCGGCTCGATCCAGGCCCGCCGCCCGACGGTCCAGGCGCGCGCCCGCAAGCTCGGCGATGGCGTCTTCCTGATCGTCTACCAGAACGTCGCCCGGGCGCAGGGCGACAGCGAGGGTCGCACGGTGTTCGACCTGGTGCTGCAGAAGCCCGGGAATCCGAAGGAGGGCATCCTAGTCACCCTGGGCGTGCCCGCAAGCCAGACCGACCGCGGCCTTCGGCTGCTGGCGCTGTTAAAGCAGAATCTACAGATAACATGGTAATATTTTGATGTTTCAATCTTTAATCAATTTGTCATAATGTATATTATACGATAATCGGAGATCGGAAGCGGACCCATGTCAGCCGGACGCCCAACCATAGAATCCCTGCCCGCGGAGCCCCTGGCGCGGCTGCTGGCGGTGATGGCGTGGCTGCGCGATCGCCGGCACGGCTGTCCCTGGGACATCGAGCAGACCTTCCGCACCATCGCGCCGTACACCATCGAGGAGGCCTACGAGGTCGCCGACGCGATTGCGCGCGACGACTTGCCGGCACTCAAGGAAGAGCTCGGCGACCTCCTGCTGCAGGTCGTCTACCACGCCCAGATGGCGCGCGAAGTCGGTGCCTTCGACTTCGCCGACGTCGCCGCCGCCATCGCCGACAAGATGGTCGACCGACATCCGCACGTCTTCGGCGACGCCAAGGTGGCGACCGCCGAGGCCCAGACCGTGTCCTGGGAGGCCCGCAAGGCAGCCGAACGCACGGCCAAGCGAGACGACGCCCGGCCGGCCGGCGCCCTCGACGGGATCGCCCTCGCCCTGCCCGCCCTGCTTCGCGCCGAGAAGATCCAGAAGCGGGCGGCGCGGGTGGGCTTCGACTGGAAGGAAACCGCCCCGGTCATCGACAAGATCGAGGAGGAGCTGGCCGAACTGCGCGCCGAGCTGTCGAAGGGCACGATTGCCCAGGACCGCCTGGTCGACGAACTGGGAGACGTCTTGTTCGCCATCGCCAACCTCGCCCGCCACCTCAAGGTCGATCCCGAGGCGGCTCTGCGGGCGACCAACGACAAGTTCGAGCGGCGTTTCCGCCACATCGAGCGCCGCCTCGCCGAAACCGGCCGCACGCCGGGCGATGCCACCCTGGAGGAGATGGAAGCGCTCTGGCAGGAGGCGAAGATCGGCGTGTAGGTGGCGGCGCTCCCGGCCATGAGCGCCCAGAGCCGATGGAGATTGCTCCGCCTTAGTTAGTGGAAACGGTCCCGGCTTCGATATGACGCTAAGACCCCGCCTCCGCCGTCAGGCTGGCCAGCAGGGGCTGGCGCACCGCGTCGAACAGGCTCCGGGCCTCGGCCAGAATCTCATTGGACGGCGCGGCGATCAGGCCGGCGTTGACCGGCTGCGCCGGGCTGTAGGGTTGGCCGTCGAAGCGCAGCGCGCCACCGCCCGCCTCCGCGAGCATCAGGGTGCCGGCGGCGTGGTCCCATGGCTTGGTCATGCGGTAGAGGCTGAAATCGGCCGTTCCCGCAAGGATGTCGAGGTACTCGTTGCCGGCACAGGCCAGGGTCGACACGCGCCCGAGCCGGCCGCGCTGCGCCGCCGGCAGGCTGCGGTCGAACGTCTTGCGGATCTTGTAGCCGACATAGCCGATCGGCGCGCGATCCATGGCCGGCCGCGCGATCGGCGCGCCGTCCAGAGTGACGCCCTGCCCTCTGACAGCGATCGCCATACGCCCGCGCGGCACGTCGAGAATCCATCCGCCGATCGCCTGTGCATCGCGCACCAAGCAAACGATCATGGCGAACCTGTCCCGGCCGGCGGCGAAGTTCGCCGTGCCGTCCAGCGGATCGACGATCCAGCAGGCCTCGCCGGCGCGGCCGATCAGGTCGACCAGGCCAGGGTCCTCCTCGACCGCCTCCTCGCCGACCACCGGCACGCCGGGCAGGATCTTCGCCAGACCGCTGGCCAGCCTTTGCTCGGACGCGAGGTCGGCCACGGTGACGACGTCGCCCGGCCGCTTGAGGCGGATGTCGTCCTTGGACAACGTGCGAAAACGCGGCAGCAGCTCGGCTGCCGCAATGCTGCGCATCAGCTCGGCGACCCGCTCGGCATCACCGGAGCCGAGCATGGCGTCAGCCGAGGATGCCGAACAGATCCTCTTCCTTCAGGATGACGTGGTCGACGCCATCGAGCTTGACCTCGGTGCCCGACCACTTGCCGTACAGGACCTTGTCGCCGACCTTGACGTCGAGCTGGTGCAAGCTGCCGTCTTCCATGCGCTTGCCTTTGCCGACCGCGATCACCTCGCCCTGCATGGGCTTTTCCTGGGCGGTGTCGGGAATGATGATGCCGGCCTTGGTCTTGGTCTCGGCGGTCATCGGCTTGAGCAGCAGTCGATCGTGCAAGGGCTTGAATTTCATGACGTTTTCCTCGTCTGGAACGGGCTGCTTATAGGGAGCGCCGGCGCGTTGTGTCAACGCGCCAGTCGTTGACCGGTCGATGCCCGACCCGTCAATGCTCGACCGGTCGCTGCTCCACCAGCCGACGTTCGAGCTGCGCCGAGGCGGCCGGATCGAGCGCCACCGTCAGGCGGGCGAGGTCGCCGTCGTCGTGCCGGCTGCGGACTTCGCCGTGCCGGTAGAGCCAGGCAATGGTGGCGCCGTCGCTGAGCGGCACCGCCACCTCGCGCGTCTCGCTGGCGCGGCCGAGGATGTCGCCGATCGCCTCGAGCAATGCCTCGACGCCCTCCCCGGTTGCCGCCGAGACGGGATACTGGCGGGCGCGCTCGGCGCCGGTCGCGCAGCGCGCCTCCAGGGTCTCGCGCCTCTCGTCGGTCAGGGCATCGATCTTGTTCAGGGCCTCGATCATCGGCCGGCTCTCCGCCCCCTCCTCGCTCACGCCGAGCTCGTGCAGCACTGCCTCGACGTCGAGTCGCTGGCGCTCGCTGTCGGGATGGGAGATGTCGCGCACGTGGACGATCAGGTCGGCTTCGATGACCTCCTCGAGGGTCGCGCGGAACGCCGCGACCAGGTGCGTCGGCAGGTCGGAAACGAAGCCCACCGTATCGGAGATCACGCAGCCCTGTCCGTTGGGCAGCTTGATGGCGCGCATCGTCGGATCGAGCGTCGCGAACAGCAGGTCCTTGGCCATGACCTCGGCACCGGACAGGCGGTTGAACAGCGTCGACTTGCCGGCATTGGTGTAGCCGACCAGCGCTACTGTGGGCAGACGGGCCTTGCGGCGGCCGGCTCGATTGACGGAGCGCGTCCGGCGCACGCCCTCGAGGTCGCGCTTGATGCGCACGATGCGCTCGCCGATCAGGCGGCGGTCGATCTCGATCTGCGATTCGCCGGGGCCGCCCAGGAAGCCGAAGCCGCCGCGCTGGCGCTCGAGGTGGGTCCACGAACGCACCAGCCGGCCGCGCTGGTAGTCGAGCGCGGCGAGCTCGACCTGAAGACGGCCTTCGTGGGTGCGCGCGCGCGCGCCGAAGATTTCCAGGATCAGGCCCGTGCGATCGATGACCTTGGCCTGCCACGCCTTCTCGAGATTGCGCTGCTGCACCGGCGTGAGCTTGTCGTCGACGATGACGAGCCCGATCGCCTGCTCCTCCACCGCCTCGCGCAGGCGTTCCACGACACCCTTGCCGAGCAGGGTGGCGGGCGTCGGTCGGCGCAGGGGCACCGCCTCGGCCAAGCGGACGTCGAGATCGATCGCGCGCGCCAGGCCGACGGCCTCGGCCAGCCTCGTCTCGCGGTCCCGCCCCTCGCCGCGCGTGCCGGTCGCAACCGGACAGACGACCGCCGCCACCGTCGCCGGCCGTGTAGTATCGACCGGCCTGCGTCTCTGACCGTTGAGCTGCTCTTTGCCTTGATCTTCGTCCAAATCAGCCTGCTGCATCGGCTTTATCGCCGTCGAACAGCTGCACCGGCGTCACCGGCATGATGGTCGAGATCGCGTGCTTGTAGACGAGCTGTGAATGGCCATCGCGGCGCAGCAGGACGGAGAAATTGTCGAACCAGGTTACGATCCCCTGCAATTTGACGCCGTTCACCAGAAAGATCGTGACGGGCGTCTTGTTCTTGCGAAGGTGGTTCAGGAAGACGTCCTGAACATTCTGTGCCTTCTCGCTCATGTTCTTGGCCTCTTGTTGGGCAGCCGGCCACCGTGAGGGTGCCTGTTCGAAGGGTGCAGGCCAGGACCTGCGACCGAGTTCAGCGGAATATAGGGGACGAACGGTTCAAAGCAATGCCGCAAGCTCATGACAATTGCGTGCCCGCAGCCTGGGCGGGTGGCTCAGGAACATCTCCGACAGCGCCTCCGGCCCCCCGACGAGCACAGGAAGGCAGCCCGCCGCGTGAGCACATTTCAGGTCTGCCGGGGTGTCGCCGACCATCCATACCGTCTCGTCCGGGGCAATTCCCGTGCCGTCGAGCGCCCTGAAGATCGGGTCGGGCGCCGGCTTGTCGCGCAGGCAGTCGCGGGCGCCTACCGCGCGCGATATCCACCGCTGCCAGCCGAGATGTGCCAGCTCGGTGCGCAGGTTGTCGCCCACCTTGTTGCTGACGACGGCGACGTAGCAGCCGAGGTCCTGGCAGCGCGCCAGCAGGTCGTCCGCGCCGGGCAGCGGCTGCAGGCGCTGCAGATGGATGCGATGGAAGGTTTCGTAGAAGACCGTCTCGGCCTCGCCGGCGCGCTCACCGAACAGGCTGGGGAAAACGTCGCGCAGCGAGCCGTGCGCCCGGGCGCGCACCTCGTTGGCCGTCCACGGAGCGAGGCCAAGCGTGGTGAACGTATCATGATAACACTCGACGATCGTCGGCCAGGTGTCGACCAGGGTGTTGTCCCAGTCGAACAGAAGGGCGCGCGGTCGCGCCTGTCGCTCCGCCAGCGTCACGTGACCGCCTCGCCCGAGGCGCAAAACCGCACGTATTCCTCGCGCAGCCGGCGGGCAGTCGGGCCGACCCGGCCGTCGCCCACGGGGACGCCGTCGATCTTGACCACAGGCGTCACGAAGGACGTAGCGCTGGTGATGAATGCCTCCTTGGCTTTCTTGGCCTCGGCCAGCGTGAAGGGACGCTCGACCAGCTTGAGCTGCAGCGCGCCGGCAAGCGACTTCAGGGTATGGCGGGTGATCCCGGCCAGGATGCCGTGGTCGGTCTGGCGGGTCACCAGCTCGTCGTCCTTGGTGACGATCCAGGCATTCGTCGAGGCGCCCTCGGTGACCCTACCCTCGCCGTCCACCATCCAGGCCTCGAACGCGCCGCTCTCGCGGGCTGCCTGCTTGGCGAGCACGTTGGGCAGCAGCGCGACAGTCTTGATGTCGCAACGCGCCCAGCGGATGTCCGGCGTGGTCTTCACCGCGACACCCTGCCCGGGATCGGCTTCGGCACGCTTGCGATGCTGGGTCGTGATGACCAGCGCGGGCTTCACCGGCTTGCTCGGGAAGGCGTGATCGCGGCGGGCCACGCCACGCGTGACCTGCATGTAGATCAGCCCGTCGCGCAGCCGGTTGCGGCGCATCAGCTCGCGCAGGATGAAGCCCAGGACCGGGCGCGAGACCGGCCAGGCGATGCGCAGCTCGCTGAGCGAGCGGTCGAGGCGGTCGATGTGCGGCGTCTCGTCGATCAACCTGCCGTCGCGCACGCCCACGACCTCGTAGACGCCATCCGACAGCTGATATCCGCGATCCTCGATATGGACGTGGGCCTCGCGGTGATCGACGTAGCGTCCATTTACATACGCATAGCGCGCCATGGCCAACTCCAGCGACTGGGCACATTCCGATGGGTGAAGGGGTCATGGTCTTCCGGACCGCGGGCGTCTCGCCCGCTCATGATGATGATGAGCGGGCGAAACGCCCGCGGTCCGGAAGACCACGCGGGCGACTCCATCGACATGAAAATCACTCTACACGGTAGCGGGCTCACCGCGCTCGTCGCCGCCGCCATGGAGCCCCAGTGATTTCAGCTTGCGATGCAGCGCTGACCGCTCCATCCCCACGAAGGTGGCGGTGCGCGAGATGTTGCCGCCGAAGCGAGTCACCTGGGCCAGCAGGTATTCGCGCTCGAATACCTCGCGGGCGTCGCGCAGGGGCAGCTGCATGATCTCGCCGCCCTTCTCCCAGCGCAGAACCGACGGCGCGTCCTCGCTGACGTCGCTCGGCAAGACATCCGCACGGATCGGCCCGCCGCCCGCGGGCGCCAGAATCAGCAGGCGTTCGATGACGTTGCGCAGCTGCCGCACGTTGCCCGGCCAGTCGTGGCCCTGCAGCGCGGCCAGCGTGTCCTCGCCGATGATGCGCGACGCCAGGCCGGTGGCATCGGCCACGCGCTTCAGGAGATCGGCCGCCAGCTCCGGGATGTCCTCGCGTCGCTCGCTGAGCGACGGCACGCGCAGCGCCACCACGTTCAGGCGATGGAAAAGCTCCTCGCGAAAGTTTCCGGCGGCGCTCTCTTCCTGCAGCGCATGAGCGGTCGAGGCGAGGACGCGCACGTCGACCTCGACCCGCGTCTTGCCGCCGTTGCGCGTGAACGACTGCTCCTGCAGCACGCGGGCCAGCCGGCTTTGCAGCGGCAGGGGCAGGTCGGCGACCTCCTTCAGCACGAGGGTGCCGCCGTGCGCCATCTCGAAGGCACCGGTGACCCGCAGGGCGTCGTTCGCGCTCTCGCCGTCCGTGCCGAACAGCTCGAGCTCCAGGCGTTCGGCCGGCAATGCCGAGCAATTGACGACGACGAACGGTCCGTCGGCCCGCCGGGATCCCTGGTGGATCAGCCGCGCCACTGTTTCCTTGCCGGAGCCCGAGGCGCCGGAGATCAGAACCCTGCTGCCGGTTTGCGCCACGCGCTCGATCTGGGAGCGCACGCTGGCAGCCGCGCTCGATGAGCCGACGAAAGTGACCTCGCCGCCGGCGCGGCGCCGCAGCGTGGCGTTCTCCCGACGCAGACGATCCGCCTCGATCGCCCGATCGACGACCAGCAGCAGCCGGTCGGCCTTGAAGGGCTTCTCGATGAAGTCGTAGGCGCCGGTCTTGATGGCCGACACGGCGGTATCGATCGTGCCGTGGCCGCTGATCATCACCACCGGCACCGGAGGGTCCTCGCGGCGAATGATCTCCAGGATCTGCAAGCCGTCGAGCTCGCTGCCCTGCAGCCATACATCGAGAATCACCAGCGACGGCCGGCGCTGACGCACGGCGTCGATCGCCTCGGTGCTGTTGTGGGCACGGCGCGCGGTGTGCCCCTCGTCCTCGAGGATGCCGGCGATCAGTGTGCAGATGTCGCGCTCGTCGTCGACGATGAGAATGTCGTGGCCCATGACTCTTCAAGCTGTCCGCAATGTCTTCGGCGGATCATTGTGCGGCCGTCGCATGCGAGCGTGCCGACGCGATTTCCTTCGCGTCACGCCGAAATACCAGACTGACGCGCGCCCCGCCACCCTCGCGATCATCGAGGGCGAGCAGGCCGCCATGGTCCTCCATGATCTTCTTGACGATGGCGAGGCCGAGACCGGTGCCCTTGGTGCGCGTCGTCATGTACGGCTCGGTGAGCCGTTCGCGCCCCTGCTTGGGCAGCCCCTTGCCATTGTCCTCGACGACGACCCGTACGGTGGAGCCGTCGTCGCGCAGGGTCAGGGTGATTTCGCCGGGCGGCAACGTCTGGCCGGGTGGAGCGTCCCTGCCCTCGATCGCCTCGGCGCCATTCTTCAGGATGTTGGTCAGCACCTGTGCCAGCTGGCGGCGATCGCAATTGAGCGGCACCGGGTGGTCGGGCAGGGTCGACACGTAGCGAATGTCGGGATTGCCGTTGCGTTGCAGGAAAAGCGCCTGCTGGCAGAGCTGCTTGGCGTCCTCGGTCTGAACCGTCGGCCTGGGCATGCGGGCGAACGAGGAGAACTCGTCGACCATACGGCCGATGTCGCCGACCTGGCGGATGATCGTGTCGGTGCAGATCGAGAAGGTCTCGGGATCCTCCTTGATCTGCTTCAGGTAGCGGCGCTTCAGACGCTCGGCCGAAAGCTGGATCGGCGTCAGGGGGTTCTTGATCTCGTGGGCGATGCGCCGCGCCACGTCGCCCCACGCCGCCATGCGTTGGGCCGACATGAGGTCGGTCACGTCGTCGAAGGTGACGACGGCGCCGGCGTCCGACGCGGCGCTGATGCGCACCAGCAGGATGCGGCGCGTGCCGCGCTGCAGGATCTCGACCTGGCCCTGGGTGACCCGGTCCGGCCGTTCGGCCGCCTGTTCCGTCAGCGGGCCGAGCTCGGGCATCAGGCTGGTCAACGACCGGCCGATCACGCCGTCCTCAGGCAGGGCCAGGAGCTCGAGCGCCGATCGGTTGCTGCGCGTCACGATGCCGGCGGTGTCCACGCTCAGCACGCCCGCCGAGACGCCGGCCAGTACGGCGTCGGTGAGGCGGCGCCTTGTGTCCAGCTCCTTGTTGGCATCGACCAATTCGCCGCGCTGCTGTTCGATCTGGCTGGCCATGCGGTTGAACGATCGCGCGAGCTGGCCCAGCTCGTCGTCGGGCGGCCCCTCCTCGACGCGCGCCGTCAGGTCGCCGCCGCGCACCCGTTCGGCAGCCGACATCAGGCCGCCGATCGGCTCGGTGAGACGGGTGGCGAACAGGATCGCAAGCCACACGGCGGCCAGCAGCATCAGGAAGGCGATCGCTCCGCAGACCAGAAGGATGATGAGCTGGCCGCGCTGCATCCTCTGCTCGATCTCGGCATAGAACGACCCGGCAAACTCGATCTTCTTGATGTAATCGACGACCCGCAGGTCGACGGCGTGGCCGGTGACGAGGAAGTACGGCTCGCCGAGGAACAGCTGCATCACGAAATAGGCGCCGGTCGGCGATTCCATCTCGACGGGACCATTCCGATTGACCGCCCGCCACAGCGTCTGGGCCGGCGGCACCGGATTGGCAAGCCCCTCCGCTCCCTGCGCAACCGCGCGCGCGACGAGGCCATCGTTGGCATGGACAATGACCGCCTCGATCATCGGCCGGCCTTCGAGCAGCCGCTGCATCATGCGGGTCAAGGTCTCGACGTCGCCGAAGCCGTCGACCCCGACGCCCTGCAAGGGTCCGGAGATCGCGCCGATATCGCGGAGGATCTCCTCCTCGCGCGCCTGGCGCACCGGCTCGCCGATCGTCCGCGCCGCATCGTACGAGTCCTTGGCGGGCCCGACCACGTAGTCGGTGAGGCTGGTGACCAGCAGTGACAGGAAGACGGCGATGATCAGGGTCGGCGTGATGGTGAAGATGCTGCACACCAGCACCAGCCGCATATGCAGGCGAGAGCCGGCTGCTCCACGTCGCCGATCCAGCCAGAGCTGGGTCAGGCGCACCGCCAGCACGGCCAGCAGCGCCACCGCGATCAGAAGATCGGCGACCAGGAGACCGGTGATCCAGCCGGGCGTGTTGAACGCCGCCGGCACGAAGCCGGCCAGCCACATGTAGGTCGCCGCCCCGGCCAGCAGCGCCAGGACACCCAGCGACACGGCCGCGGCCCGCCCGCCGAGCCCGCGGCGGACTGCATTGGTGAAGACGCCCAAGCGCGAAACGCCCAGCGCAGCTGTCAACAGATCACCCGCCTCGGCGAACCTGCGGCGTGCGCACCACGGGGACGTCGAGGTCCTTTATCTTCTTTCGCAACGTATTGCGATTGAGCCCCAGGAGGCGGGCCGCGCGCAACTGATTCCCGCGTGTCGCGCCGAGCGCCAGCGAGAGCAGCGGCCGTTCGACCTCAGAAATGACACGATCGTACATGCCGTCAGGCGGCAGGTGATCGCCGTGGGCGGCGAACAGCGCCTGCAGATGGCGATCGACCGCGTCGGCCAGCGACAGGTCCGCGGCATTGACGTCGCTCGCTGGCGCACCAGGATCGGCGGCGGCGACCGCATCAGCCAGCTCGGCCTCGACCGTCTCGACGCCGATGACTTCCTCGGAATAGAGCGCCGAGAGCCGGCGGACGAGGTTGACCAGCTCCCGCACGTTGCCCGGCCAGCGATGCTGCTTCAGCCGTGCCATCGCCTCGGGCGACAGCACCTTGACCGGCAGGCCGTCGGCGCTGGCCGCCCGCAGGTAGTGGTTGGCGAGCTCGGGAATGTCGTCGAGCCGCTCGCGCAGGGGCGGTAGCCTGATCGGAACGACATTCAGCCGATAGAACAGATCCTCGCGGAACAGCCCCTGATTGATCAGGCGGCGCAGATCGCGATGGGTGGCGGCGACGATGCGCACGTTCGCCTTGATCGGCGTGCGGCCGCCGACCGTCATGTACTCGCCTTCCTGGAGCACGCGCAGCAGGCGGGTCTGCGCCTCGGGCGGCATGTCGCCGATCTCGTCGAGGAACAGCGTTCCCCCGGAGGCCTGCTCGAACTTGCCGGCCGAGCGCTGGACGGCGCCGGTGAAGGCGCCACGCTCGTGGCCGAACAGCTCGCTCTCGATCAGCTCGCGCGGGATCGCCGCCATGTTGAGGGCGACGAAGGGGCCCTTGCGGCGCTTGCCGTAGTCGTGCAGCGCGCGCGCCACCAGCTCCTTGCCGGCACCCGATTCGCCTGTGACCATCACCGTGAGATCGGTCGACATCAGGCGCGCCAGTGCCCGGTAGATCTCCTGCATCGCCGGGGAACGGCCGATCAGGGGAAGGCGCTCGCCTTCCTCCTGGGGCTGGAGGGTGCGCGCCATCGAGGCGGCCGGCGCCGACAGAGCGCGATTCACCACCGAGATCAGCTCGTTGAGGTCGAACGGCTTGGGCAGATACTCGAAGGCGCCGCGCTCGTTGGCGCGCACGGCAGTCAACAAGGTCGACTGGGCGCTCATGACGATGATGCGCAGGTCGGGCCGGAGCTTGCGGATGCGGGGCACCAGATCGAGGCCGTTCTCGTCCGGCATGACCACGTCGGTAATGACGAGCTGCCCCTCCCCCTCCTGCACCCATTGCCAAAGCGTGGCGGCCGCGCCGGTGCTGCGCACATTGTGGCCCTGCCGGCCGAGCGCCTGGTGCAGAACCGTACGGATCGCCCGGTCGTCGTCGGCGACCAGGATGGTGGCGGGGGTGCTCATGACGTGCCCTGGGGAAACTGCAACGGCAACATGACCCTGAATACCGTGCGGCCGGGCTCGCTCTCGAACTCGATGGCCCCGCCGTGGTCGTTGATGATCTTGGCCACCAAAGCAAGACCCAGGCCGGTTCCGGTCGGTTTGTTCGTAACAAAAGCGTCAAAAAGGTGGGCCCGGATCTCCTCGGGCACGCCCCCGCCGTTGTCGCGGACGGACACCACCAGGGGCAGGTTCACCTTGGCCTGCTGGCCGGGCACGGCCAGCCGCAGGCCGTGCCGGTAGGCTGTGGACAACTCGATTTCCCTGTCGCCGTCACCTGGCACCTCGCAGGCGTTCTTCACCAGATTGAGGAAGACCTGGATGAGCTGGTCGCGGTCGCCGTGAACATCCGGCAGCGACGGATCGTAGGTCTCGATGAAGCGCACGCCCTTGCCGAAGCCGTTCTGGGCAATGCGGCGGACGTGGTTCAGCACTTGGTGAATGTTGATCGGGCCACGCTCGATCGGCCGGCCGTCGGCGAATGCCTCCATGCGGTCGACCAGGGCGACGATACGGTCAGTCTCCTCGCAGATCAGCCGGGTCAGCTCGCGCTCGGAATCGGCGACCGACTGCTCGATCAGCTGGGCTGCGCCGCGAATGCCGGACAGCGGGTTCTTGACCTCGTGCGCCAGCATGGCCGCGAGCGCGCTCACCGAGCGTGCTGCACTGCGGTGCGACATCTGACGATCGATATTGCGGGCAATCGTCTGCTCGACCAGCGACACCGCGACGAGGCCGTCGCTGTCGACGACCGGCGACAGGCGGAGCGCGCAGAACCGGTTGCCGATGCGCGGCGAGACGAGCGTGACGCCATTCTCCGCCACCGCCCCGCCGGTCGCGATCACCTGTTCCAGCAGCGAGAACAGCGGCGCGTCCTCCGGCATGAACTCGCTGAGCGGATGGGCAATCAGGCGCGCCCTTCCGACGCCGAAGAACTGCTCGGCAGAGAGGTTCGCGTAGTGGATCAGTCCGCTGGCGTCGACGACGACGACGGCTTCGGACAGCGAGTCGAGGATCGCGGTCGGGAACTGTCCGCCCAGCGCTGCCGTCCTCTTCAGGGGATGAACGGTCATCTAGGCCGCCTGCCGATCGAGCGCGGGCAGGAAGAAGGCGGCCAGCATGGCACGCACCCTGTTCGCGTCGGCTTCACGATTCACCGCGGCTCGGAAATCAGCCGATGCGGGCAGACCCTTCGAATACCAGCTCAGATGCTTGCGGGCCATGCGCACGCCCGTGTCCTCGCCGTAGTGGGACAGCATGGCCTCGAAATGTTGGCGCACGATCGCGTACTGCTCGGCCAGGGTCGGATCCTCGGTCCTCTGGCCAGTGCGCAGATAGTGGATCACCTGATTGAGGAACCAGGGGCGTCCATAGGCGCCGCGCCCAATCATAACGCCGTCGGCTCCCGACTGGGTGAGCGCCTGGTCAACCGCCTCGAGGCTGTCGATGTCGCCATTGACGATGACCGGCAGGCGGGTCGCAGCCTTGACGTTGGCGATGAACTGCCAATCGGCGTGGCCGTCGTAGAACTGGCATCGCGTGCGGCCATGCACGGTCAGCATCCTGATGCCGCACGCCTCGGCGATGCGCGCCAAGCCGGGCGCATTGCGGCTTTTCTCGTCCCAGCCGGTGCGCATCTTCAGCGTGACCGGCAGCTTAACCGCTTTCACCGTCGCCTCGAGGATCTTTGCGGCATGGACCTCGTCGCGCATCAGCGAGGAGCCGGCGTGGCCGTTCACAACCTTCTTTACAGGGCAGCCGAAATTGATGTCGATCAGGGCCGCACCGCGATCCTCGTTCAGCTTGGCCGCCTCGGCCATCGTGTCGGGCTCGCAGCCCGCGAGTTGGACCGCCATCGGAAACTCCTCCGGCGAATTCTGCACCATCAGGAGGGTCTTGCGGTTCTCGCGGACCATGGCCGCCGAGGCGATCATCTCCGACACGACCAGACCCGCACCGCCTTGCTTGACGAGGCGGCGGAACGGCATGTCGGTGACACCCGACATCGGCGCCAGGATCACGGGATCTTCCAGGCGAACCGGGCCGATGTCGATGGGCTGTAGGCGAGGAGTGCAGTCCATGTCGTGTGGTCAACAAGTAGGCATCTTGTGCAGTGCACAATAATTAATCGAGCAATAGCGGGTCCCGGCCCCGGGTGCAAGCGTTCGCCGTGCGCCAGACATGCGCCGATGATAACTAGGCATCCGTGCTGACCTGTACCGCTCTGATCGTCGCCGGGGGCCGGGGCACCCGCTTTGGCGGCCTACTGCCCAAGCAATATGCCCTATTTGAGGGCGAATCCGTGCTCCGCCGGTCCGTCCTGGCGTTCCGCGACGTGCCGGGGATCGACCGCCTGCAAGTCGTGATCGGCCATGAGGACGACGCCCGCTATGGGGCGGCCGTCGGTGATCTCGGCCTGTCACCGCCGGTGCGGGGTGGCGCCAGCCGCCAGCATTCCGTACTGAACGGGCTCGAGGCCCTGGCCGACGACCCTCCCCACCTCGTGGCGGTACACGATGCCGCCCGCCCCTTCGTGAGGCCGGCTGACATTGCAGCCTGCCTCGCCGCCCTGGGTGATCCTGTCGTCGATGGCGCCGTTCTCGGCGTGCCACTTGCTGACACGTTGAAGCGCACCGATGACGGCGGAGTCATCACCGGCACGGTGCCGCGCGGCGGCCTGTGGCGTGCGCAAACGCCCCAGGTCTTCCGGTTCCGTCCCCTGCTCGACGCACACCGCGCGGCGGCAACGCTGGCCGCCAGCGAGGGCACGGCGCTGACCGACGACGCCGCAGTGGCGGAACGCGCCGGCCTGCGGGTTGTCATGGTTCGAGGCCACGAGGACAATCGCAAGATCACCACCGCCGACGACCTCGATGTGACCTCGATCATGGAAACCCGCACGGCCTTCGGCTTCGATGTTCATGGCTTCGGCCCCGGCGAGTCGGTGACCCTGGGCGGAGTGGTCATCGCGCACGTCCGCGGACTGGTCGGCCATTCCGACGCCGACGTTGCACTTCATGCGCTCACCGATGCCATTCTGGGCACCATCGGCGCCGGCGACATCGGCATGCACTTCCCGCCATCCGATCCGCAGTGGCGCGGCGTGTCCTCCGATCGCTTCCTGCACCACGCCGTCGGACTGCTGCAGGCAGCCGGCGGGCGTATCGTGCATCTCGACGTCACCCTGATCTGCGAGGCGCCGCGCATCGGGCCGCATCGCCAGGCCATGGTCGACGCCATCGCCCGCATCACTGGCGTCGAGCCCGGCCGCGTGAGCGTCAAGGCGACGACCACCGAGGGGCTGGGCTTTACCGGCCGACGCGAGGGCATTGCCGCTCAGGCTGTCGCAACGATAGAGATGCCGAAGGCACGGCCCTGAGAGCTCATGGCTGGGAGCGCGCCACTCCGATGGCGCTCATGGGATTTGCAATCAACAGGAAGAGCGCCATCGGAGTGGCGCTCTTCCAGCCATGAACGCTCGCGGTCCAGAAGAGACTAAAGAGGAAGGACGATGTTCGATCACGAAATGAGGGATGCGGCCGATCGCGTGCTGCAGGCGTGCCGCCGGCGCGGGCTCAAGGTGGTGACTGCCGAATCCTGCACGGGCGGCCTCATTGCCGCGACGCTGACGGCCATTGCCGGCTCGTCCGACGTCGTCGAGCGCGCTTTCGTCACCTACGCCAACGAAGCCAAGCGCGAGATGCTGGGCGTCCCGTGGGACGCCCTGCTGGGACATGGCGCGGTGAGCGAGCCCGTGGCGCGCGCCATGGCCGCAGGCGCCCTCGCCCGCTCCGCGGCCGACATCGCCGTTTCAGTGACGGGTGTAGCCGGTCCCGGCGGTGGCTCGCCCGACAAGCCCGTCGGGCTGGTTCATTTGGCGGCGGTGCGCGCGGGCCACGATCCTGTCGTCGAGCGGCACGTCTTCCCGGGAGACCGCGACGCGATCCGCCGGGTCTCCGTCCTCACGGCGCTTGCGATGCTGGCCGCACTGGCCGAGCGCTAGGCCTGCCATAGAGTTGCGCGGCGCGGGCTTCGAAGGCCGCTACCATGCGGCGGACGGCTTCGGCGAACAGCAACCTGACTGTCTGCTGCAGCAGCATCGAGCGGAACTCGAACTCGAGCTCGAACTCGATCTCCGTGCCGTCGGCGTGCGGATGAAAGGTCCATCGGCTTGCCAGCCGGCGGAACGGGCCCTCGATGCCGGTCGTCTCGATGCGCGGCCCGTCCACGCGATCCGGCGCCAGCTCGACGCGCGACACGAAGCGCTCGTGGAGGGGGCCGAAGCCGATCGCCAGCTCGGCAATCTCGGTCTGATCCTTGCGGCTGCGCACTCGCGCCGCCTGGCACCACGGCAGGAATTCGGGGTAGCGGCGCACGTCGGCCACCAGATCGAACAGCTGCAGCGGCGCGTAGGCCACCACCCTGCGCTCGGCATGGCGAGTCAGCACGTCGCGGTCAGCCCCTGAGACGGTCGACGCGGGCGGCCCTCAGACGCGCGAAATCGTCGCCGGCGTGATAGCTCGACCGGGTCAGCGGTGACGCGGACACCATGAGGAAGCCCTTGGCGCGCGCCAGCACGGCCAGCTCATAGAACTCGTCCGGTGCCCAGAAGCGATCCAGCGGCGCATGCTTGGGCGTCGGCTGCAAATACTGCCCGACAGTGAGGAAATCGACGTCGGCGGCGCGCAGATCGTCCATCACCTGCAGGATTTCCTCGCGCGATTCCCCCAGGCCGACCATGAGGCCGGACTTGGTGAAGCTCGACGGATCTATTTCCTTCACGCGCGAGAGCAGGCGCAAGGAGGCGAAGTAACGCGCACCGGGCCGGATGGTCGGATAGAGACGTGGCACGGTCTCGAGATTGTGGTTGAACACGTCCGGCCGCGCCGCGGCTACGATCTCGACCGCGCCGTCCTTGCGCAGGAAATCGGGCGTCAGCACCTCGATGGTCGTGTGGGGCGCCGCCTGGCGCAGGGCGCTGATGACCGCGGCAAAATGCGCTGCCCCGCCGTCGGGCAGATCGTCACGGTCGACCGAAGTCACCACGACATGGCCGAGTCCGAGTTTGCCGACTGCCTCGGCAATATTTGCCGGCTCGTGCGGATTGAGGGCGCCCGGCTTGCCGGTGGCGACATTGCAGAAGGCGCAGGCGCGCGTGCAGGTGTCGCCCATGATCATGAAGGTCGCGTGCTTCTGCTTCCAGCACTCGCCGATATTGGGGCACGCCGCCTCCTCGCACACCGTGGCGAGCCCGTACTGGCGCATCAGGCGCCGCGTCTCGGCATACTCGGGCGAACTGGGCGCGCGAACGCGGATCCACGGCGGCTTGCGTGGAATCGGATTGTCCGGACGGTGCGCCTTCTCGGGATGGCGCTCGGCCCGGCTCAGCGGAACCTTGTCGAGAGAGCCTTCCATCACTGCCTAGATATGGAGGGTCCGGCCGTAAGCTGCCAGTACCGACTCGTGCATCATTTCCGACAGGGTCGGATGCGGGAACACCGTGGCCATCAGCTCGGCCTCGGTCGTCTCCAGCGTCTTGGCGACGCTGTAGCCCTGGATCAGTTCGGTGACCTCCGCGCCGATCATGTGGGCACCCAGCAGCTCGCCGGTCCTGGCGTCGAACACCGTCTTGATGAAGCCCTCGGGTTCGCCGAGAGCGATCGCCTTGCCGTTGCCGATGAAGGGAAATTTTCCCACCTTGACCTGCAGGCCCTTGGCCTTGGCGGCGGCCTCGGTGAGGCCGATGCTCGCGACCTGGGGCTGGCAGTAGGTGCAGCCCGGGATGTTGTTGGTGTTCATCGGGTGCACGCCTTTGACGCCGGCGATCTTCTCGACCACCAGCACGCCCTCGTGCATCGCCTTGTGCGCCAGCCACGGCGGGCCCGCCACGTCGCCGATGGCGTAGACATTGGGCTCGCCGGTGAAGCCCCAGGCATCGATCACGATGTGGGTCTTCTCGACTTTGACCTTGGTGTCTTCGAGGCCGAGATTCTCGACGTTGCCGACGATGCCGACAGCGCTGATCACGCGATCGACCGTGATCTCCTGGCTCTTGCCGCCGGCGGTGATGGTGGCCGTCACCTTGTCGTTGGCCTTCTTGAGATTGCCGACCGTGGCGCCGGTCAGGATCTTCATGCCCTGCTTCTCGAAGGCGCGCTTGGCGAAGGCCGACACCTCCTCGTCCTCGACCGGCAGGATGCGATCGACGACCTCGGCGACCGTCACCTCGCACCCCATGGTGCGATAGAAGCTCGCGAACTCGATGCCGATCGCGCCCGAGCCGATCACCAGCAAAGACTTGGGGAAGTCCGGCGGCACCATGGCTTCCTTGTAGGTCCACACCAGCTTGCCGTCCGACTCGAGGCCAGGAAGCTGGCGGGCACGCGCGCCGGTCGCCAGGATCACGTTCTTGGCGGTGAGCGTGACGTTGCTCTTGTCGTTCATCGCCACGGCGAGCTTGCGCTGCCCACCGTCCGAGCCGGCGAGCTTGGCGCTGCCGTCGAACACGGTGATCTTGTTCTTGCGCATCAGTCCCTTGACGCCGTTGCTGAGCTGGCCCGCCACCTTGCGTGAGCGTTCGACGATCTTCTTCGGATCGTAGGCGACATCCTTGACCGACAGGCCGAAGGACTCGGCATGCTTGATCAGGCTGTAGACTTCCGATGTGCGCAGCAGGGCCTTGGTCGGGATGCAGCCCCAGTTGAGGCATATGCCGCCCATGTGCTCGCGCTCGACGACAGCGGTTTTCATACCGAGCTGGGCGGCGCGGATCGCGGCGACGTAACCGCCCGGCCCGCCACCGACCACGATGATGTCGAAGTTCGTCTCGGCCATCGTGCGCTCCTACGCCAGCATCGCCGCGGGCTGCTCGATATAGCCGCGCAGCGTCTGCAGCCATTGCGCGCCCGTCGCGCCGTCGACCACGCGGTGATCGACCGCGAGCGTGCAGTTCATCATGTTGCGCACCACGATCTGACCCTTGCGCACGACCGCCCGCTCTCCGCCCGCGCCAACAGCAAGGATCATCGCCTGCGGCGGATTGATGATGGCGGCGAAGTCGTTGATGCCGAACATGCCGAGATTGGAGATCGTGAAGCCGCCGCCCTGGAACTCGTCGAGCTTGAGCTTGCCTGTCTTGGCGCGTGCGGCGAGATCCTTCATCTCGGTCGCTATCTGCGCCAGGCCCTTCATGTCGGCGTTGCGCACGATCGGCGTGATCAGGCCGCGATCGGTGGCGACGGCGACGGAAATGTCGACGGCGCCATACTGGATCATCTCGTCTTCCGTCCACGAGGCGTTGCATTCGGGATGGTCGCGCAAGGCCTTGGCGCAGGCCTTGATGAGCATGTCGTTGACCGAGACCTTGGTGCCCTTCTTCTCGACCACGGCATTGATCGCCTGGCGTGCCGCCAGCAGCGCATCGATTTCGAGTTCCACCGTGAGATAGAAATGCGGCACGGTCTGCTTCGACTCGAGCATGCGTCGCGCGATGACCTTGCGGATCGAGGTGTGGGGCACGCGCGTGTCGCCGGGCGCCGTGAACACCGGCTGCGCCGCGGCCGGTGCTATAGCCGGCTTCGCCGCAGGCTTGGCGACGGGTTGCGGTGCGGCAGCAGGCTGGGCCGATTCGACGTCGGCTTTGACAATGCGCCCGTTCGGCCCACTGCCCTTGATGCGCGCGAGGTCCAGCCCCTTCTCGGCAGCGATGCGCTTGGCCAGCGGCGAGGCGAAGATGCGTGCCCCGCCCGGTGCACTGGCCGAACCGGCCGCTGGCGCCGGTGCGGCCCTGGGCGCCGGTGCGGCCGCTGCCGGCGCGCTCGCGGGAGGCGGAGCCGGCTTGGCGGCGGCCGGCGCCGTTGCCGCGGCAGCCGGAGCCGGTGCGGCCGCGCCCTTGGGAACCTCGCTCTCGCCTTCCTCGAGCAGAATGGCGATGACGGCATTCACCTTCACGCCTTCGGCACCTTCGGGAACGACGATCTGGCCGACTTTGCCTTCGTCGACAGCCTCGACCTCCATGGTGGCCTTGTCGGTCTCGATTTCGCAGATGACCTGTCCCGACTTCACCGCGTCGCCGACCTTCACGTGCCACTTGGCAAGCTTGCCCTCGGTCATGGTCGGCGACAGAGCGGGCATCAGGATGTTGATGGACATGGTCGGCCCCGCGTCAGCGATTGCAGACCGCGCGCGCGGCCTCGACGATGTTCTCAGGCTGCGGCAGGGCCATGCGCTCGAGGTTGGCGGCGTAGGGCAGCGGCACGTCGAGCCCGTGGACGCGTTTCACCGGTGCATCGAGCCAGTCGAAGGCCTGCTCCATCATCTGCGCGGCGAGCTCCGAACCTATGCCGGCGAACGGCCATCCCTCCTCGACCGAGACCAGGCGATTGGTCTTCTTGACCGAGGCCACGATCGTTTCGGTGTCGAACGGGCGCAGGCTGCGCAGGTTGATGACCTCGGCGTCGATGCCCTGCTTGGCCAGTTCCTCGGCAGCGGCGAGCGCCTTGCCGACCATGATCGAGAAGGCCGTGATGGTGACGTCCTTCCCTGCCCGTTCGATCTTGGCCTTGCCGATCGGCAGGATGAACTCGGGATCCTCCGGCACATCGAACGAATGGCCGTAGAGGATCTCGTTCTCCAGGAAGATCACCGGATTGGGATCGCGGATGGCCGCCTTGAGCAGGCCCTTGGCATCGGCGGCATTCCACGGCGCCAGCACGCGCAGGCCCGGCACGTGGGCATACCAGCTGGCGTAGCACTGGGAATGCTGGGCGGCGACGCGCGCGGCTGCGCCATTGGGGCCGCGGAACACGATCGGGCAGGTCATCTGGCCGCCTGACATGTAGTGCGTCTTGGCGGCCGAATTGATGATCTGATCCATCGCCTGCATGGCGAAGTTGAAGGTCATGAACTCGACGATCGGCTTCAGGCCGCCGAACGCCGCGCCGACACCCAAACCGGCAAAGCCGTGCTCGGTGATCGGCGTGTCGATGACTCGCCGCGCGCCGAACTCGTCGAGCAGGCCCTGGCTCACTTTGTAGGCGCCCTGGTACTGCGCGACCTCCTCGCCCATGAGGAAGACCTTCTCGTCCCGGCGCATCTCTTCCGCCATGGCGTCGCGCAAGGCTTCGCGCACTGTCATCTGGGTGGTGCCGCCCTTCCACTCCGGCTCGGGTGCCGGCGCGGCCACGTGAGGAGCAGGCGGCGCCGCAGCCGCAACCGGAGGCGGTGCCTCCTTGGGTGCTTCTGCCTTGGGCGCCGCCGCCTTGGGCGGGGCAGCGGGAGCGGCCTTGGCCGCGTCAGCGACGCTCTCGCCTTCGGCGGCGAGGACGCAGATCGGCGTGTTGACGGCCACGCCTTCGGCGCCTTCCTCGACGAGGATTTGAGCGACCGTGCCTTCGTCGACTGCCTCGACCTCCATGGTCGCCTTGTCGGTCTCGATCTCGCAGATCACCTGCCCGGACTTGACGGCATCGCCGACTTTTACGTGCCACTTGGCAAGCTTGCCCTCCGTCATCGTCGGTGACAGCGCGGGCATCAGAACCGGAATGGACATGGTGATCAGGCCTCGACCAGGACGTCGGCCCAAAGCTCCGACGGATCCGGCTCGGGACTGTGTTGGGCAAACTCTGCGGCGTCGTTCACGATCTTGCGGATCTCGGCGTCGATCGTCTTCAACTCGCCTTCGTCGGCGAGCTTGTCGTCGAGCAGCATCTTGCGCACGTGGTCGATCGGGTCGCGCTCGTTGCGGTACTTGTCGACCTCTTCCTTGGTCCGGTACTTCGCCGGATCGCTCATCGAATGGCCGCGATAGCGGTAGGTTTGCATTTCCAGGATGTAGGGGCCGGCGCCGCTGCGGGCGTGCTCGACCGCTTTCTCGCCCGCCGCTCGGACGGCCAGCACGTCCATGCCGTCGACCCGCTCACCCGGAATGCCGAAGGTTTCGCCGTGTCGAAAGAGCTCGGTGGTCGCCGAGGCGCGCTCGACCGAGGTGCCCATGCCATAACGATTGTTCTCGATGATGTAGATGACCGGCAGTTTCCACAGCGCCGCCATGTTCATGGCTTCGTAGACCTGCCCCTGGTTGGCGCTGCCGTCGCCGAAATAGGTCAGAGAGACGTTCTTGTCGCCGTTGTATTTGTGTGCGAAAGCGAGGCCGGTGCCGATCGGAACCTGGGCGCCGACGATGCCGTGACCGCCGTAAAAGTTCTTCTCCCGGCTGAACATGTGCATCGAGCCGCCCTTGCCCTTGGAGTAACCCGATCCCCGGCCGGTCAGCTCGGCCATTACGCCCTTCGGGTCCATGCGGGCCGCCAGCATATGGCCGTGGTCGCGATAGGACGTGATGATCGCATCCCCGCTGTCGATGGCGGATTGCATGCCAACAACCACCGCTTCCTGACCGATGTAGAGGTGGCAGAAACCACCGATCAGCCCCATGCCGTACAGCTGGCCGGCGCGTTCCTCGAATCGCCGGATCAGCAGCATGTCGTGATAGAAGCCCTTGAGCTGCTCCGCACTCACGCTGTTGTCGCCGCTTCCGGGCGCCTTGCCTGGCGATTTCGAACCGGCGGAGACAGTGTCGACCTTGGGCTTGGTGGCCGGCTTCGCCATTCGATTCCCCCACGTTGATGACGCTCGGGCTTATAGCATCGCGCAAGGCGATGTGGTTGATCCAACACGAAAAACCAGAATGTTGGACAGTGCGGCGCAGCAATTGAGCGAATGTTTGCGAGCGGACGGGCGTGCCGGACAGTTTCTTTCGATCGGCCGCAAGGCGAACGTCGGGAGCACGTATCAGCGTGTCGGAATTACGTGTCAGCGCGTCGGAATGAAGACGATGATGTCGTCCTTGCGCGCATAGTTCAAAAGCACGCGCGCGCGCTCGTCGAGCATGTCCGGATCGAGGCTCTGGTTGCGCAGGGCGGCCACACGGCGTTCCCAGATCTTCCGTGTCGCCTCGGCTTCGGCGAGATTCTGCTCGGCGATCAAGACCTCGCGTTGCAGGTGCGCCATGGCCAGCAGTCCCCGGTCACCGTTCACGAGGTGATAGCCGAAGTACCCGAACACCGTGGCGAAGATGATCGGAGCCAGAATTTGCCGCGGCCGCAACAACATATGTTGATTTCCTGAGGCCATAAGGCAACATCTGGTGTCAGCTCGTCAAGCGGATTTGGGCGGTCTCTGCTGGGAGCGCGTCACTCCGATGGCGTTCTTCGGTGACTACACATCCCATGAGCGCCATCGGAGTGGCGCACTCCCAGCAATGAATCACCGTGCCAGCGCGATACGGACCCGCCGGTTGTGCCTGCCCTTGTTGTCGACCTTCAGGATGCGGATCGGCGGCGAGGCGCCGGTCGAGGCAAGATGGGTACCACCGCAAGCCTGGCGATCGAGACCGGCGATCTCGACGATCCTGATCTTGCCATCGGGTGTCGGTGGTGGCGCAACGGAGCGACTGCGAATCAGCCCGTGCTCGACCTGCGCCTCCCCCATCGGCACATAGGCAAAGCTCACGGCGATATCCTGCCTGATCACGTCGTTGATCGGCCCTTCGAGCGCCCGCAGCCGATCGTTGTCGGCTCCCGGTACATCGAAGTCCATGCGCGCGGTGCCATCGTCCGCCATCTGCACCCCTGTCACCAGCGCCCCGTCGAAGCTCTGGAAGACGAAGGCGTTCAGAATGTGTGTGCCCGTGTGGAGCTGGCGCATGGTCCGGCGAAAGGCGGGATCCACGGCAGCTTCGACGTCGCCGTCGAGCTCGGCCTGGGTGTCGAGGACGTGCCACAGCTTGCCGGCACTGACCTCGAAGCCGATGACCTTCACCTCACCGCCGTGCCAGCGCAGCACGCCTTTGTCGGCGAGCTGTCCACCCCCTCCGGGATAGAACGGTGTATCGACGAGCGCGACCTTGCCCGGCCAGGCGGCGGCGACCGTGGTTTGAACGGTCAAGGATTCGGGATGGTCGTGGCAATAGAGATGCATGACAGTCGGATAGCCGACGTCCCGCAGCCGGTATTGGCGAAAATTGTCAGGCTGCGGCAGCGCGTGCGAACTGGCGCGGCGTGATCCCGTAGCAGCGCTTGAAGTGCTTGGTGAGAGCGCTCTGATCGTAGAAGCCGACAACGGCGGCCACCTCGGCAATGGGCCGGGCGTGCCGCAAATGTCGGCAGGCTGCGCTCAGGCGGACCTGGGTCAGGTAGGCGTGCGGCGTCAGGCCGACGGTGCGCTTGAACAGGCCGATCAACTGAAACGTCGAGAGGCCGACCTCCCGCGCAAGCTCATCGAGACGGAGATCCTGCGCATAGTCGGAGCGCATGCGTTCGGTCGTTCGCGACAGGAGCGCCCGATCCCGCGGCGCCGGCGCGATCCGGCCGCCGCCGCTGCCATGGCGCCGAAACAACAAGCCGAAGGTGTCGACGAGCAGCTCGCGTTCCTGAAAGACGTCGCGCCCCTGTTCGATCGCGCGATGCATGGCGAGAAACCCGCTCACCAGGTCGGCATCTTCGAAGGCGTTGTTGGTGAAATACGGCACGCACTCGATATCGAGGTTCTCGGCCAGTCGGTCGAGCGCGGGTTGAGTGAGGTAGAGCGAGCGATACTGCCAGCGCTCGCTACGGCCCATCCATCCGGCATGCGGCTCGGCGGGATTGAACACGAACACGCGCGAGGTCTCGGCGTCCTCGACCTGGCCCCGACTCTTGATGACCGAGCCGCCCTGCTCCGTCACCGCGACGACGAGTGCCTGGTGGGTGTGCGGCGGGTACTCGTGGGTGGTGAAGTCGGCGCGCAGCAGGCTGAGGCCCGGCAAGTGCCGGTCCCACCAGTACCGGGTGACGTTCCTGGGATCGATGCGTGCCACGCCAAAGCGTACCTGCACCGGCAATTTTGGCCAATACCCCCGACCATCCGGCGCCTAGCCTGTTGGCATGTTGAGCGAATCCCAGTGCCAGGTGCGCGACATGGTGCGCCAGTTCGCCCAGCGCGAGCTCGCTCCCACGGCAGGCGATCGCGACCGTGTCCCGCGCTTTCCAAGGGAGGCTTTCCAGCAGATGGCCGGGCTCGGCCTGTTGGGCATGACCGTGCCTGCGGCGTACGATGGCGCGGGCGTTGACCAGGTTTCCTATGCCCTCGCCGTGATCGAGATTGCCGCTGCCGACGGGGCCACGTCGACTGCCTTCCAGGTCCACAACTCGCTGGTCTGCCAGACCATCCTGCGGCATGGGACACCCGAGCAAAAGGAACGCTACCTGCGTCCCCTCGCCCGCGGCGAGCAGCTCGGCGCCTTCTGCCTCACCGAACCGGGCGCGGGATCGGATGCCGCCGCCATCACCACGCGCGCCCATCGGCGCGGCAACAGGTTTGTCCTATCGGGCACCAAGCAGTTCATCACGTCCGGGGCCAGTGCCGATCTCGCCGTAGTATTCGCCGTAACCGACCCCGTTGCCGGCAAGAGCGGCATCTCGGCCTTCGTCGTGCCCACGCGCGTGCCGGGTTACCGGGTGGCCCGGGTCGAGCACACGATGGGCCAGCGCTCGTCGGATCACTGCCAGATCGTCTTCGAGGATTGCGAGGTCGCGCCGGATCAGATGCTCGGCGAGGAAGGCGACGGCCTGCGGATCGCGCTCGCCAACCTCGAGTGCGGCCGTATCGGTGTCGCGGCCCAGTCGGTCGGCATGGCCCGCGCCGCCTACGAAGCGGCCCTGGTCTATGCCAAGGAGCGGCGGACCTTCGGCAAGCCGATCATCGAGCACCAGGCTGTCGCCTTCCGCCTGGCCGACATGGCGACGTCGCTGCAGGCCGCCGAGCTGATGGTGCTCCATGCCGCCCGCCTGCGCGACGCCGGCACGGCCTGTCTCAAGGAAGCCTCGATGGCCAAGCTCCACGCTTCGGAAATGGCGGAACGGGTCTGTTCCGACTCCATCCAGATCCACGGTGGCTACGGCTACCTCAACGACTTCCCGGTCGAGCGCATTTACCGCGACGTGCGTGTGTGCTCGATCTACGAGGGGACGTCCGACATCCAGCGGCTCGTCATCGCCCGGGCGTTGTCGGGAGAAACGGAACATCGAGGTGTTTCATGATTGGTCGCATGTGGCGCGGGGCGGCGATCGGCGCGGCCAATGCCGACGCCTATGCCAGGCACCTGGGTGAGACCGTCGTGCCGGCGCTGAGGCGCCTCGGGGGATTCCGCGGCGCCCATCTGCTGCGCGCCCAGGCCGACAATAAGATCGAGCTCCGGGTCCTGACACTCTGGGACTCGCGAAAGGCCATCGAGGCCTTTGCCGGCCAGGACATCAGCGTCGCAATCGTCGAGCCCGAAGCACGCGCCGTGCTCGCCGCCTTCGATGACTTTGCCACGCACTTTGACGTGACGTCCTTTCAGCCCTGAATCTCATACTCTTCCGGACCGCGGGCGTCTCGCCCGCTCATGATCCTGATCTTGAGCGGGCGAGACGCCCGCGGTCCGGAAGAACATGAGCCCTTACACGCCGCGCAGGATCGAGCGGCCGGCGTAGCGCGCCTGGGTGCCGAGCTGCTCCTCGATGCGCAGCAGCTGGTTGTACTTGGCGAGGCGATCGGATCGCGACAGCGAGCCGGTCTTGATCTGCCCGCAATTGGTCGCGACGGCGAGATCGGCGATCGTCGAATCCTCGGTCTCGCCCGAGCGATGCGACATCACGGCGCCGTAGGCGGCATGGCGCGCCATCGAGACCGCTTCCATGGTCTCTGTGAGCGTTCCGATCTGGTTGACCTTGATCAGGATGGCGTTGGCCAGCCCGTCCTTGATGCCCTTGCCGAGCCGCTCCGGATTTGTGACGAACAGGTCGTCGCCAACCAGCTGAATCTTCTTGCCCAGGCGGTCGGTGATGATCTTCCAGCCGGCCATGTCGTCCTCGGCCATGCCGTCCTCGATCGACACGATCGGATAGTGCCGCACCAGCTGGGCGTAATAGTCGACCATGGCACCGGCATCGAGCACCTTCTTCTCGCCGACCAGCTTGTACTTGCCGCCGCTGAAGAACTCGGTCGAGGCCGGATCGAGCGCCAGCACGATATCCTCGCCCGGCTTGTATCCGGCACGCTCGATCGCCTTCATGATGAAAGACAAGGCCTCGTCGGCCGATGCGAGATTGGGGGCAAAGCCGCCCTCGTCGCCGACATTGGTGTTGTGACCAGCCTCGCGGAGCTGGCTGCGCAAGGCGTGAAAGACCTCCGAGCCCATGCGCAAGGCGTCGGCGAAGCGATCCGCCTTCACGGGCATGATCATGAATTCCTGGATGTCGATCGGGTTGTCGGCATGGACGCCGCCGTTGATGATGTTCATCAGCGGCACCGGCAGGACCGAGGCCTGGCTGCCGCCGACGTAGCGGTAGAGCGGCAACCCGCATTCCATCGCCGCCGCCTTGGCCACCGCGAGCGAGGCGCCGAGGATGGCGTTGGCGCCGAGCCGGCCCTTGTTCGCCGTACCGTCGAGCTCGATCAGGGCGCGGTCGATCTTGATCTGCTCCAGGGCATCGAGACCGGCCAGCAGATCCATGATCTCGCCGTTCACCGCCTGGACCGCCTTGAGCACGCCCTTGCCGCCATAACGCGTCTTGTCGCCATCGCGCAGTTCGACCGCCTCGTGCGCACCGGTCGAGGCGCCGGACGGGACGGCCGCCCGGCCCATGGCGCCACTGTCCAGCTCGACCTCGACCTCGACCGTCGGATTGCCCCGGCTGTCGAGAATTTCACGGGCGCGGACTTCGGCAATGGCACTCATGGAAACGGCTCCTGTTGGGGGCGCGGCTTGTCTAGCGAGCCGGGGGATGGGGAGCAAGTGACGGCGCTGTGGCAGTTTTCTATAGTCCAACCAACATCCAGACCCCTCTGACCATCGCGGGAGCGAGGCTCATGCCCGATCAAACCCATGTCCAGCAGACGATCGCCTCCGTCGAGCGCCGCGTCGATGCCATCCAGGATGCGCTCGAGGAGCGCGGCCTGAAGGCCGGTGAGTTCGTCGAGGAGTTCAAGCACCTGGCCGAGGAACAATGGGTGCCGGAGAACGGCGCCCGCGTCGTCGCCAAGGCGTGGACCGACCCCGCCTTCAAGCAGCGCCTGATGAGCAACGGCCGCGATGCCGTGGCCGAACTCGGCCTCTCCATGCCGGCCCACCATCGTCACCTGGTGGTGCTCGAGAACACGCCGACGGTGCACAATGTCATCTGCTGTACGCTGTGCTCGTGCACTGCTTTCACGATCATCGGCCTGCCGCCGGACTGGTACAAGGATCTCGAGTATCGTGCACGCGTTGTGCGCCAGTCGCGCACCGTGCTGAAGGAGATGGGCCTCGACCTGCCGCCTGAAATGGAAATTCGGGTGTGGGATACGACGGCGGACACACGCTACATGGTGCTGCCCGTCCGGCCGGCCGGGACCGAAGGCTGGACCGAGGAGAAGCTCGCCGGGCTGGTCACCAAGGATTCGATGATCGGCGTCGCCCGCCTGTAGAACCGGAGAGACTCAATGGACGGCATGCACGATCTCGGCGGCAAGCAGGGCTTCGGCCGGGTCCGATACTCGCTCAAGGCCCAGACCTTTCACGAACCGTGGGAGAAGCGGGTCAACGCGCTCTATTCGCTCGCCGTGAAGCTCGGCATCTTCAACATGGACGAGTACCGCCATGCGATCGAACGCATGGAGCCTCGGCACTACCTGTCGGCGAGCTATTACGAGCGCTCCTTGACCAGCCTGGCGACGCTGTGTGTCGAGAAGGGAATCGTGACCCGCGAGGAGCTGGAGCGCCGCGCCCAGGGCCAGTTCCCGTTGTCCTCGCCGAGCGCTTCCGGCCGCAGCAATGTCGCTGGTCGCCAACGCCTCGAGCCCGGCAACCGCGTCCGCGTGCGCTCCGACTATGTGCCGGGCCATGTACGCATGCCCGGATACATTCGCGGCAAGAGCGGCGTGGTCGTCGGCGTCTCCCCCGCCTACCCCTTCCCCGACGCCCACGCCCATGGCGTCGCGGCCGCCGACGAGCCGACCTACGACGTGCGCTTCAACGCCGAGGAGCTGTGGCCCAACTCCGCCGACCCCGCCTTCGTCCATGTCGGCGTGTTCGAGAGTTACTTGGAGCGGCTGGCTTAGTTTTCTTCCGGACCGCGGGCGTCCCGCCCGCCCATGATTCATGAGCGGGCGGGACGCCCGCGGTCCGGAAGAGGATGACTCAACGCCACGCGCTCCGCAGCGACTGATCGGTCTTCCACTTCTCGACGGCGGCGACGTCGTCGCAGGAGAAGACCTGCGGGTTCTTGCGCGGGTTGCCTTCCACCCAGGCGAATACGAGGCACTGTGCGAAGGTCGTGTCGCCCTGCTTGGTCTGGAAATTGACCTCGCTCGCGACGGCCGCACCCGCCTTGGCCTCGCCGTAGTCGTCGACCGCCGGCGCGATGTCGGCGATCGTCCGGCCCGCCGCCTTGTTGTCGGCATACCACTTGGCGAAGGCCGTGAACTGCTCGCCGGCAATACCTTTCCCGTCGGCATCGACGTAGGCCTTGAGATCGCGCATCAGGGCGCGGTTCGCCGCCTCGGCCTTGGGCTCGGCGGCCTTGCGCCGCTCGGCCAGCCTGGCCTGCAACGACTTCAGTGCGTCCGCGTTCGATGGGGCCGCGGGTGAAAGCGGCGTTGGGGTGGCGGTCTGGGTCGGCGGCTCGATGCGCCGGATCGGCGCCCGACTCGCTTCGGCATTGAGCTGCTGCGCCTCCTGCGGAGTCAGCTTGCCGACCGGCGGGGTCCCGCGACCTTTCTGCCAGTCGCCAATCGCCTTCCGCGTGGCGTCGGACTGGAGATTGCCGTCGATTGGTCCATTGTACTTGTCGAGCGTCCGCAGTGATTCCTGGATTTTCTTGCGCTCGCTCTCCGGGCTCTGCAGCACCGTCGCGTAGTCGGGCGCCGGAGCCGCCGGCTGTGCCGGCCGGGTCGCCACGACAGGGGGTGCCGCCGGGGCCGGCGCGGGCGTTCCGCCGCCTCCCCGCTGACAGGCAGCCGGATTCTGGAAACAGCGCTCGACCTCGCTGGCGCTCTGGGCGAGCGCCACAGCGGGCAGCACCGTCGCCAGGGCAAGCACGGAAACGGTGCTGCGTCGCATGGTCAGATGCCGCCGTAGGTGTTGAGCGCAAGCTGGGCCGGCAGGCCGATCACCATCACGATCGGCAGGCCGCGCCCGGTCTGGCCGCGGCCCACGATGTGGTCGTTGGGGGCCCCCATCCTGCTCTGGTAGCCGCCGTTGCCCGAGAACTTGCCGGCGAAGCACGATAGCGAGAAGCGGCCGCTCCCCGGTGCTTCGTTGGTGAACGTGCCCTCGCAGACCGACTCGCCGCGCGGGTTGTTGACCTTGAAGGTGACCGACCGGTCGCGGCCGATCAGGGCGCCATAGCGCGCGAGGCCATTCAGCCGGGCAACATTGCCGCGATCATCGCGATAGAAGATCGAGACCGGACCGTAGGAGGCATCGGGCATCACGTTGCGCGGCACGACGTAGGTCTCGTTGCTGATCACGACCTGGCAGCCACAATCGACACCGTAGTTCTCGCCGAGCGGCCCCAGCTCGGCGAGCTTGCGGTTGCAGTTCGAGAGGGCGACCTGCTGCACCTCGCTCTCGCTCATCTGGCCTCTCGAGTAGGCATCGGCATAGACGAACGCGCACTGGCGCGGCATCGGGATGGCAACCACCTTGTGATTCGCCGCTTTGGTCTCGGTGTTGACCCAGTAGCGCTCCGCCATCTCGGGAAAGCGCAGGAACACCGGATCGCGCCGCTCTGCCCGGCCATGCGGCGACTGCGCGGCAGGCTGGGCCCAGACGCCCGGCGCGGCGGTCAGGGCGGCGAGAAGGACGACAGCGAGCAGGCGATGCATAGTCCCGACTCCAGCCCACAAACTTGACCGAAATACGACCCCCAGGCGGCACCCGGTCTGCCGGCGCGCTCCATAGGGCGTCAAAGTAGAAACCTCGTCCTGAGGGGCCGCGCATAGCGCGGCGTCTCGAAGGATGGGCCGCACAGGAGATCGTTGGAAAAGCCGTGTCGCATCGCCCTCACTGTTGCCGACCAAAGGGCGAAGGTTGCGTCGCCCGAATCGAGACGCGGCCCTCCGGGCCGCTCCTCAGGGTGAGGTTCCATTGTAATTCACCGCCCATGCGGCCCCAAGCCTACACCAGGCGGCTCTGCTTCTTGGCAGCGCCGACGAACGAGCTGAACAGCGGATGCGGGGCGAACGGGCGGGATTTCAGCTCGGGGTGATACTGCACCCCGATGAACCAGGGATGATCGGGTATCTCGACGATCTCTGGCAGAATTCCGTCGGGTGACATGCCCGAGAAGCGCAGGCCGACCTGCTCCAGCCGGTCCTTGTAGTTGACATTGACCTCGTAGCGATGGCGATGGCGTTCGCTGATCACGTCCTGGTCGTAGATCTCGTGCACCTTTGTGCCGGGGCGCAGATGGGCCGGATAGGCGCCGAGCCGCATCGTCCCGCCGAGGTCGCCGTTGGCCGCCCGCTTCTCGAGTTCGTTGCCCTTCATCCATTCGGTCATCAGTCCGACCACCGCATGCTCACAGGGGCCGAACTCGGTCGACGACGCCCCTTCCAGGCCGAGCAGGTTGCGCGCCGCCTCGATCACCGCCATTTGCATGCCGAAGCAGATGCCGAGGAACGGCACGTTGCGCTCGCGGGCGAACTGAACGGCGTGGATCTTGCCCTCAGTGCCGCGTTCACCGAACCCGCCCGGCACCAGGATGCCGTTCACGTGCTCGAGATGGCTGACCGCGTCGTCGCGCTCGAAGATCTCCGAATCGATCCACTCCATCGCGACCTTGACGCTGCTGCCGAAGCCGCCGTGGGTCAGCGCCTCGGACAGCGACTTGTAGGCGTCGAGAAGGACCGTGTACTTGCCGACCACGGCGATCGTCACTTTGCCCTCGGGCTCTCGGCACGAGCGGACGATGCCGCGCCATCGGTCGAGGTTCGGTTCGGTGTCGGCCTCGAGACGGAAATATCGGCAGACTTCGCGATCGAACCCCTGCTCGTGATAGGCAATTGGCACCTGGTAGATGGTGTCGACGTCGCGTGCCTCGATCACGCGCTCGGTCCGCACGTTGCAGAACAGGGCGATTTTGCGCCGCTCGTTGGCCGGGATCTCCTTGTCGCCGCTGCGGCACACCAGCAGGTCGGGCTGGATGCCGACGCTCAGCAGCTCCTTGACCGAATGCTGGGTTGGCTTGGTCTTCAGCTCGCCCGCCGTCGGCACCCACGGCAGCAGCGTCAGGTGCACGTACATGACGAGCTCGCGGCCGAGCTCGTTGCCGATCTGGCGAATGGCTTCGAGGAAGGGCAGGCTTTCGATGTCGCCCACCGTGCCGCCGATCTCGACCAGGACGAAATCCTCATCGGCCGTGTCGGTCAGCACGAACTCCTTGATCGCATCGGTGACGTGCGGGATCACCTGCACCGTGGCACCGAGATAGTCTCCGCGACGCTCGCGCTGGATCACGGTCGAATAGATGCGGCCGGTCGTGATGTTGTCGCTTTGCCGGGCATCGACGCCGGTGAAGCGCTCGTAGTGGCCGAGGTCGAGATCGGTCTCGGCCCCGTCGTCGGTCACGAAGACCTCGCCATGCTGGTACGGGCTCATCGTGCCAGGGTCGACGTTGAGGTACGGATCGAGCTTGCGCAGCCGGACCCGATAGCCGCGGCTCTGCAGCAGGGCGCCCAGCGCCGCTGACGAAAGACCCTTGCCAAGCGAGGAAACCACGCCGCCCGTTATGAAAATAAAGCGCGTCATGGGCCTACAACCTACCAAACCGTATGGATCGCAGCCATGGGAATATCGCTCCGCCGGAGAAGCTTCGGCGGAGAGAACGGCTCGACAAGGGTGATGTTCCTAAAGCACATTCCGCCCGGCTGGAACAGCCGACCGGAATGTGCCTGCTGCAACAAGCATCTCCAGGGCGCGCATTTCCCGATTGGGGCGCGCCGGCGCGCCTCAATCGGATATCGCTCTAGCGGGTCGGCGCCGCCGGCTGCGGCGGCGGCGCGGGTGCGGCAGGCGCCGTCGGGACGCGATCCATGATCGAGCGGGCGTTCTTGCCGGGGTCCGACATGCTCCAGGCCATGACCAGGCTCAGGAAGAAGAAGATGCCGGCGAAGATCGCCGTCATGCGCGACAGCACATTGGCCTGTCCACGCACCGAGAACAGGGCATCCGTGCGGCCCATGCCGAGACCGCCGCCCTCGCTGCGCTGAAGCAGGATGACGACGATCATCGCGGCGGTCACGCCGACATGGATGATCAGCAGCACCAGCCGCCAATCGTGCAGAAAGCCTCTTACCGCGTCCATTTCCGTCCAGAATCGCAGGGTGATGCCTGCAAGCCGGCGCTTCTAGCCGCTTTATGCGGCCTTGGCGATAGCCAAAAATTCATCGATCTTGAGGCTCGCGCCGCCGACCAGGCCGCCATCGACGTCTCCTGCCGCCAGCAACTCGGCGGCATTCCTGCCATTCACCGAACCGCCATAGAGGAGGCGTACCGACCCGGCGTCGGCCGTGAGGTTGCTCAGCACCTGGCGAATATGCGCGTGCGCTGCGGCAACTTCCGGGGTGGTCGGAGTCTTGCCCGTGCCGATGGCCCATACCGGTTCATAGGCCACGACCAGAGTGGCCGCGGTCGCCCCCAAGGGCACGCTGCCGCGCAGCTGGGCTTCGAGCACGGCCAGCGTCCTGCCCGCCTCGCGCTCGGCCAGCGTCTCGCCGATGCAGACGATCGGCACCAGACCGGCGCGCCACGCCGCCTCGGCCTTGGCGCGGACGATGCCGTCCGTCTCGCCGCAGTCGGCCCGCCGCTCCGAATGACCGACGATCACATGGCTGGCGCCGCAATCGCGCAGCATCTCGGCCGAGACGTCGCCGGTGTGGGCGCCGCTCGCCTTGGCATGGCAGTTCTGGCCGCCGACCAGGACACCGCTCGATTTCACGGCGTCGGCGACGGCCGCCAGGAGGGTGGCCGGCGGGCAGATCAGAACGGCGCGATCCTGCCAGCCCGCCTGGCGCACACCATCCGCGACGCCCTTTGCCAGCGCCAGGGCATCGGCCTTGAGACCGTTCATCTTCCAGTTGCCGGCGATCAGGGGTTGCCTCGAACGCGCCATGGTTTCTCCCTTTTCAATTCTCCTCCCCCAGCTTCGCTGGGTGTCCGCGTCATCGCGGACGGAGGGGTCACAAGCCTCCTCACGTGACTCATGACCCCTCCGCCGCGTAAGACGCGACACCTCCCCAGCAAGGCTGGGGAGGAAAAGACGAGGCGTCTCTAGCGGCCGCTGGTGCAGTGGTCAAAGGGCCGTTGGTTGCCTGTCCGCAGGTCGGGTGCTAGGCATGCGCCCCAAACGAACCGCCCCGGCAAACCGTGAACAATTTCCGCAAGTACGCCAAGTACGTCGTCCTCACCATTCTCTTCGGCATGCTGATCATCAGCTTCGGGCTGTGGGGTGTCGGCGACATGTTGCGCATGGGCGGCCGCAGCGTCGAAGTAGCCCATGTCGGCGGCACGCACATCCCGTTGTACGGCTGGGTCGGCGGCGCGCCAGTGACGATCAACGAGGTTCGCGAACAGTTCAATCGCCAGCTCGAAGCCATCCAGCGCCAGACCGGTCAGCGCCCGGAGCCCGAGCAGGCCTTGCGCTATGGCCTGCACGTCCGCGCCCTGGAAGAAGTCATTCAGCGGACGGTGCTCGATTACGCCATCCAGCAGTTCGGCCTGGTGGTGAGCGACGCCGAAGTGCGCGCCGCAATCGCGCGCAATCCGGCATTCGCCGGAACTGGCGGCGCGTTCGATCCCCTGCTCTACCGCAATCGCCTTCAGCAGGCGCGCATCAGCGAGGCTCAGTACGTCATCGACGTACGCCGCGAGATCGCGGCGAGCCAGCTGTTCGGCGTGGTGCGGCCGGAGGGGCTCGCGCCGAAATCGTTGCGCGACGACGTCTTCAGGATGGAGGGCGAGAAGCGCGTCGCCCAGACAGTCTACGTGCCCGACGCGATCGTTACCGACGTGCCCAAGCCGACGGCCGACCAGCTCAACACCTATTTCGAGGCCAACAAGACCCGGTTCCAGATCCCGGAGTTTCGCGCCTTTTCCTACGTGTTGCTCACGGTCGACGACATCCTGCCCCAGATCACGATCACGCCCGATCAGCTCAAGCAGGAGTATGCCGCGCGCGCGGCCCAGTTCGGCACGCCCGAAAAGCGCGATGTCGACCAGGCCATGACCGACAGCGAGGACAAGGCGAAGGCCGTCATCGCCGGCGTCAAGGGCGGCAAGTCACTGGAGGACGCCGCCAAGGAGGTCCTGGACACCACCGACGGCGTGATCAAGCTGGGGACGGTCACCAAGAAGGACCTGCCGCCCGGCCCTCTGGCCGACGGCGTCTTCGGCATCCCCGAGGGCGTGGCGCCGGCCCCCATCCAGTCGCCGCTCGGCTGGCACGTGGTGCGCGTCAACAAGATCGAGCCCGGCACGTCGCAGTCGTTCGACGAGGTCAAGGACAAGCTCGAGGCCGAGCTCAAGGCGCAGCAGGCGCCCGATGTCCTGATTAAGCTGGTGACCGACTTCGAGCGCCTGCTGTCCAAGACGCAGTCGCTGAAGGCTGCAGCCGAGGATCTCGGCCTCAAGGTCAAGACCTACGAAAATGTCGATTCGCGCGGCCAGGATGCGTCGGGCAAGCAGGTGGTGATCGGTGCGGCAGCGGCCGAGCTGGTGCAGGCCGCTTTCTCGACCCGCGAGAGCGCCGAAAGCGAGCTCCTGGAAACGCAAAAGGGCGAATATTTCGTCGTGCGCACGGACCGCATCACGCCGGCGCGTGTGCCGGCGCTCGCCGAGGTCGAGGGCAAGGTGACGGATGCCTGGCAGGCAGAAGAGCGGCGCAAGCTCGCCGAGGCCAAGGTCAAGGAGGCGGTCGAGAAGGCCAATTCAGGCACCGACCTCGCGACCATCGCCAAGGACCTCGGGCTCGAAGTCAGAACCACCAACGCAGTGACGCGCTTCGAGGCCGACCAGGGCAACTACCTCAACCAGACGGCCGTTCAGGCGCTGTTCAAGCTCGAGCCGGGCAAGACCCAGTCGGTGCGCACCGGCGAAGGCAGCGTGATCGTGCGCCTGGACAAGACCGAGCCGGTCGACCTCGCCAAGGACAAGGAAGCGGTCGACCGCTTCGGCAAGCAACTCGACACGATGGTCGCCAACGACCTGATCCTGCAGCTGGTCAGTGCACTGCGCGCCAAGTTCGGCGTCACCGTCGACGAGCCTGCCTTCATGGCTGCGTTCAGGCCGCAGCAGCAGTAAGCGCGCGCCCATGTCGATCTCGCCCGACTTCGACGCCTTCGAGCGGTGCTATGGCGACGGCAAGCCGCAGCTCGTCTCGACCAAGCTGGTCGCCGATCTCGAGACCCCGGTCTCGGCCTATCTCAAGCTCGCCGACGGGCGGGCCAACTCCTTCCTGCTGGAATCGGTCGAAGGCGGCTCGGTCCGCGGCCGCTATTCCATCATCGGCTTCAAGCCGGACGTGATCTGGCGCTGCATCAAGGGACAAGCCGAGATCAACCGGCGGGCGCGCAGCGACGCGCGCGCCTTCGTGCCGCTCGAGGGGCGGCCGCTCGAGACCTTGCGACTGCTGATCCGCGAATGCCAGATGGACCTGCCACCCGGCCTGCCGCCGATGGCGTCCGGCCTGTTCGGCTTCCTGGGCTACGACATGGTCCGCGACATGGAACGGCTGCCCGACACCAATCCCGATCCGATCGGC
The DNA here is from genome assembly GCF_050185545.1 of Reyranella sp. GTDB lineage: Bacteria > Pseudomonadota > Alphaproteobacteria > Reyranellales > Reyranellaceae > Reyranella. The sequence continues at coordinate 61,847 of NZ_JBFWZI010000014.1, forward strand.
CTGCCCGACGCGATCATGGTGCGGCCGACCCTGATCTGCATCTTCGACCGCCTCGAGGACAACGTGACCCTGGTCACGCCGGTATGGCCGCAGGACGGGATCGGCGCGCGCGCGGCCTACGAATCGGCGCAGGAGCGGCTGGCCGATGCGGTGTCCGACTTCGAGCGATCGCTGCCGTTCCGCCGCGAGAGCGCCGATGCCCTCGACGGCCTGCCCGAGCCGCAGGCCAACATGTCGAAGGACGATTTCAAGCGCATGGTCGAGACCTGCAAGGAGTACATCCGGGCGGGCGATGCCTTCCAGATCGTGCCATCGCAGCGCTTCTCGCTTCCCTTCAAGCTGCCGCCGCTGTCGCTCTACCGCTCCCTGCGCCGCATCAATCCGTCGCCGTTCCTGATCTTCTTCGATTACGGCGACTTCTCCATCGTGGGCTCGAGTCCCGAGATCCTGGTCCGCCTGCGCGACAACATCGTCACTATCCGCCCCCTCGCCGGCACCCGGCCGCGCGGCGCCACGTCGGACGAGGACAAGCGTCTGGCCGAGGAGCTGCTGGCCGACCCCAAGGAGCGCGCCGAGCACCTGATGCTGCTCGACCTCGCGCGCAACGACGTCGGCCGCGTCGCCAGGATCGGCTCGGTGCGCGTGGTCGAGCAGTTCACGATCGAGAAGTACAGCCACGTTCAGCACATCAGCAGCCACGTCGAAGGCCAGCTGGAGGACGGGCTGGAGGCGATCGACGCCCTGAAGGCGGGCTTCCCGGCCGGGACCCTGTCGGGCGCCCCCAAGGTCCGGGCCATGGAGATCATCGACGAGGTCGAGCCGGTGCGCCGCGGCATCTATGCCGGCTGCGCCGGCTATTTCGCCGCCAACGGCTCGATGGACACCTGCATCCTGCTGCGCACCGGCCTGGTGAAGGACAACACGATGTACGTGCAGGCGGGCGTCGGCGTCGTCGCCGACTCCGACCTCGAGGCCGAGTATCAGGAGAGCGTGCAGAAGGCGCGCGCCCTGGTTCGCGCGGCGGAAGAGGCGGTGCGTTTCGCCAATGCCGGCCAGTGGAGCGCCGGCAACACGCGACGTTGAGCCCAGCCAGCGAAGCGGGCTAGGGTCCTCCGGCAACGGAGGAGCTGAAACTCATCCTCTTCCGGACCGCGAGCGTCTCGCTCGCTCATAAGCTTGAGCGAGCGAGACGCTCGCGGTCCGGAAGACGAAGAGATCGGTTCCTGCGGCAATGGAGGAACTGATGTCCGCCCCACCAAAGTCAGATTGGCAAAACCGCTACCAGCGCCTGGTCTTCGATCGCCCGCATCCCAAGGTGCTGCGGGTGACCATGAACCGTCCCGAGAAATACAACGCCACGGACGCGATCATGCATCGCGAGCTGGTCGACGTGTGGCGCGACATCGACGGCGACGACACGGTCAATTGCGTGATCATCCAGGGCGCCGGCGGCAAGGTGTTCTCGGCCGGCGGCGATTTCGACATCATCGAAAAGAACATGAAGGACTACAACGCGCTGCTGCGGACCTGGAAGGAAGCGCGCGACATCGTCTACAACGTGATCAACTGCTCCAAGCCGATCGTCAGCACCATGCGTGGCCCCGCGGTCGGCGCCGGCCTGGTCGCCGGCATCCTGGCCGACGTGTCGATTGCCTCGAAGAAGGCGAAGATCATCGATGGCCATACGAGGCTCGGTGTCGCCGCGGGCGACCACGCGGTGATCGTGTGGCCGCTGCTCTGCGGCATGGCCAAGGCCAAATATTACCTGCTGCTGTGCGAGGCGGTCGACGGCGAGGAGGCCGAGCGCATCGGCCTGGTCTCGCTGTGCGTCGAGGACTCCGAGCTCGAGGCCAAGGGGCTCGAGGTCGCCACCAAGCTCGCCGAAGGTGCCCAGACCTCGATCCGCTTCACCAAGTACGCGCTCAACAACTGGCTGCGCATGATGGGACCGTCCTTCGACGCCTCGACGGCGCTCGAGATGCTGGGCTTCCTGGGCCCCGAGGTGAAGGAAGGGCTCGCCTCGCATCTCGAGAAGCGCAAGCCCAGGTTCGACCCCTACTCGCCCATCTGACGGAGCGCGCGATGCGTGGACTGCAAGGCAAGAACGTCATCGTCACCGGCGGCGGCGGCGCCATCGGCGGCGCCATCTGCCGGCGCTTCGCCGGCTACGGCGCCAATGTCGGCGTGTTCGACAAGAACCTCGAGGGCGGCAACCGAATCGCCGAGGAGGTGCGGAAGGCCGGCGCCCGGGCGTTCGTCTCGGACGTCGACATCGCCGACTACGCCGGCGTCGGCAAGGCGATCGCCGCCTTCGAGAGCGAGATCGGCCCGACCGACATCCTGGTCAACAACGCCGGCTGGGACACCTTCATCAACTTCATAGACACTACGCCGGACCTCTGGGACAAGCTCATAGACATCAACCTGCGCGGCCCGCTCAACATGAGTCATTTCGTGCTGAAGGGCATGGTGGCGCGCGGCCACGGCAGGGTCGTCAACATCGCCTCCGACGCCGGTCGCGTCGGCTCCTCGCAGGAAGCGGTCTACTCGGCCTGCAAGGGCGGCATCATCGCCTTCACCAAGACGGTGGCGCGCGAGGTGGCGCGGCGCGGCATCACCCTCAACGCGGTCTGCCCCGGCCCGACCAATACGCCCCTGCTGGCATCGGCCGCCGGCGTCGGCGAGCGCGCCGAACGGTTTCAGGCGGCCCTGGTCGGTGCCATCCCGATGAAGCGGGTCGGCCAGCCCGAGGACATCCCCGGGGTGGTCTGCTTCCTGGCCAGCGACGACGCCTCCTTCATCACCGGCCAGACCATCAGCGTATCGGGCGGCTTGACCATGCACGGCTGAGCCGACGAAAGTCGCCCCATGCCCGAGCTCGCCTGGCTGGTCCAGTCCTTCCCCAACTTCGCGCGCTATGTCGTCGTCGGCTTCGCGCTGGCGGCGCTGTTCCTGTGGGTCTACGTCCTGATCACGCCGTGGCCGGAATTCCGGCTGATCCGCGCCGGCAACTCCGCCGCCGCGACGGCGTTGGTGGGGGCGCTGCTGGGATTCTGCCTGCCGCTTGCCAACACGATCGCCCATTCGGTGAGCCTGACCGATGTCGTCGTGTGGGCGCTGGTGGCGTTGCTGGTGCAGGTCCTCGTCCATGTCGGCCTGCGGGTCATGCTGCCAGGACTGAAGCAGGCGATCGAGGAGGACAAGGCGGCAGCCGGCATCGCCGCCGGCGGTTTCGCTACGTGCTTCGGATTGATCAATGCGGCCTGCCTGACGTCCTGACCATGTCGATGCCCTCCCCCTCCCCGCCGCGTGACCCGCGCATGTCTCGCGGCGTCAAGCTCGCCGTGATGGGGGTGGCCGGCGCCGCCCTGCTCTATTCCTGTGCGCCCAGCGTCGGTGCCGGCCTGGGGGCACTGCCGTACCTCTGGTTCCTGCCCAACCCGTTCTACCGCCCGCCGGTTGCCGCGGTGCCCTGCCTGCCCGGCCAGGTCTGCCCGCCCCAGCAGCAGGCAACAGGCACGAGCGGCGGCGGCAGCAGCAGCACCAGTAGTACCAGCAGCACGAGAACCGGATCGTCCTTCAGAAGCGGCAGCACGACCAGCAGCACCACCGGAAGCTCGACGTCGGAGACCAGCCGGGCCACCTCCACGACGAGCCAGCGCGGCGGCTTCGGCTCGACCGGATCGTCGACCGGCTCGTCGAGTTGACATGCGTCGCGAATCGTCCGCGCCGCGCCCGGGCTGGCAGCACAAGCTCGAGCAGATCGGCTTCAACTTCTACAATCTGGAAGGCAAGGCCTATTGGACCGAGCAGGCCTGCTACGCCTTTTCGTCAGCCGAGATCGAGGAGCTGGAGGCGGCCAGCGAGGAGCTGCATGGGCTTTGCCTGAAGGCCGTCGAGTACGTCGTCGCCAACAAGCTGTGGCAGCGCATGCGCATCCCGCCGGCGTGGGGCGACTATATCGAACGCGTGTGGCGGCGCAGCGACCCGACCCTGTGCGGCCGCTTCGACCTCGCCTACGACGGCAAGGAACCGCCCAAGCTTCTGGAGTACAACGCCGACACGCCGACCGCGCTTTACGAAGCCGCGGTGGTGCAATGGTACTGGCTGAAGGACGTCAAGCCGGAGGCCGATCAGTTCAACTCGATCCACGACAAGCTGATCGAAGCTTGGCGCGGCATTCTGCGCCGCCTGCCGCCCGAAGGCCTCGTCCACTTCGCCCGCTTCGAGGATCACCTCGAGGATCTCGCGACCTCGGAGTATCTGCGCGACACCGCCCTGCAGGCCGGGCTCGCCGGCAAGCCGATGGGCGTGCCCGACATCGGCTGGAACGGCCGGCGCTTCACCGACCTCGACGAGATGCCGATCCAGGTCCTCTCGAAGCTCTATCCGTGGGAGTGGATGGTGCGCGAGAAATTCGGCGTGCACGTGCTCACCGACACCACGGCCTTCATCGAGCCGGCGTGGAAGATGATCCTGTCCAACAAGATGCTGCTGCCGCTCTTGTGGGAGGGCTTTCCCAACCACGCCAACCTGCTGCCGGCCTTCGACACCGAGCACGCCGATCTCGGGCGCGCGTTCGTCAAGAAGCCGATCTTCGGCCGCGAGGGCCACAACGTCACCGTGGTGGGCCCCGGCGTGTTCGACACCGCCGGCGGCGACTATGGCAGCGAGGGCTTCGTGTGGCAGACCTACCAGCCGCTGCCGCGCTTCGACGGCTGCTACGCCCTGGTCGGCTCATGGATCATCGACGGCAAGCCGGCCGGCATCGGCATGCGCGAGGACGAGCGCCGCATAACCCACAACAACAGCCGCTTCGTGCCGCACTATTTCGAGTGAGCCTCCCTCATGCTCTTCCGGACCGCGGGCGTCTCGCCCGCTCATGAGAGCAGCGGGCGAGACGCCCGCGGTCCGGAAGAGCATGAGTGGCCCGTTCAATAATCCCACTGCATCTTCACGCCGACGCGGCCGTTGGAATCGGCGCCGACGTCGCCCTCGATCTTGACGTTGTCGAGCACGTCGATCTGGACGACGCCGCGGCTCGAGTTGCCGCTCGCGCCCTGGCGCGCCCCGATATATATGCCGGGCGCGACGTAGCGGCCGGCCTCGAGCGACATCTGCGGATTGGCGCCGCTGCCGCTCGACCCTACCGACAGGCGGTCGAGGCCGAGACCGCCGCGCAGGCGACTCAGTACGCCCGACTCCGGTGAAGCTCCCGTCAGCTCGGCGAGCCCCTGCGCTGCCTGGGCGAGCTCGAAGGGGCTGAGACCCGATGCGGGCTTGCCGAACAACAGCATGGCCATCGCCTCGTCCGGCGGCAGGCCGCCCGCGGTGACGCTGATGACCGGGGCCCGCGCCGTGCCCTTGATCTCGACGTTGATTGTCGTCGATTGCACGGTCGTGCTGGCGAGGAAATCGAGCCGCGGGTCGATCCGGTCGAGATTATCGAGAGTAACGACGCCGCGACTGAAGGTGAGGCGCCGCCCGAGCAGGTCGAACTCGCCGCGGCGCATCGTCAACCCGCCGACGACAGCCGGCGCCGCCGGCGACCCGCCGACCTTGAGATCGCCCGACATCTCGGCATCGAGGCCGCGTCCGCGCACGAACACCGCGCGCGGCGCCTGGATCGCGAGAGCGAGCCGGATCGGAGTCGCACCCGGTGGCGGCTGTCGCGGCCGGGCAGCCGCCTGCCCGGTCGTCGCCGGCGGCGGCGCTCCGCCCGGCTTGTTGATTTCGCGCACCTCGAGCGTCGGATAGGACGCCGACTGCTGGCCGCCGACGGAGATCTCCGCGCGGTCGATCGTGATCGGGCCGGAGAGGTCGATGCCTGTCCCCGTCGATCCCGTCACCTTGAGGTTGGTCGAGACAGTCGCCATGAGGTCGGGCCGGTTGACCAGGAGGGCATTGCGACTGGTCACAGAAATGTCGGGCGTCACGCCCTGCTGGGCATCGAGCCTGATGGTACCGGCGAGCGACAGGATGCCGTTGCGGCTGGTCTGGAAGTTGAGGCGCTGGATCTGCACCGTGTCGCCCTGGAGCGCGAGTCGCCCCTCGCCGCCGCTGAGCCGCAGGCCCGACTCGGGCAAGGCGAGAGCGCCGTTGGCGAAATCGATGGTGCCGCTGCCGTTGATCTTCGATCCTGACAGCTCGACGGTGAGGTTCGGTCGCAGCGTGCCGGTGACGTTGCGAACGTCGGTGCCGAGCAGCGGCGAGAATGGTGCGATGTCGAGCGCGCCGGTGATCGTGGCGGAGCCTGACGGCGCGCCGGTGCCGCGTGGAATGGCCGCTTTGCCCTTGATCGCAAGGTTTGTCGCGCCGCCGGCGCTGAGACGGGCATCGACGCTGGCTTGGTTGCCCGATATCGTGCCCGATCCTTGGATCGACAATGGCGGCACGAGCCCCGCCTCCGGCCGTCGCACGCGCAAGCCTGTGACGCCGTAGGTGGCATCGACGCGCGGTGCCGCCAAGGCGCCGCGCACCTGCACCTTGGCCTGGGCCGTCCCCTCGAGGCCGCTGCCCGGCGCCACGGCGTCGACCAGAGACAGCGGCAGGGCCGCCAGCTCGAGCTGCAAATCGCTCGCCGTCGGATCGATCGTGCCGCGTACCGTCAACCGGCCGCCACCCAGGCGCAGATTGGTCGGATCCAGGACGATGCGCTGTCCGGCAATGCGCACCCGCGTCGGCGCGTTCAACGCCACCGGTATTCCCGAATGACGGCCCTCCAGGCGCGACAGGCTGATCAGGATATCGTTTCCGTCAGGCTCCACCTTGCCGCGCATATCGGCGTTTGTTCGCGCCCCCGCCGCCTGGAGCGCGACGTTCACTCCCTGCCGGTTGCCGTTGGCGGTCACCGTCACGCGGTTGATGTCGGCAGCCCCGCCCATCCCGCTGGCCGTGAGCGTCGCCTCGGTGACGGCGGCATTGAGTGGATCTCTGACCGTCCCCTTGAGGTCGAGGGATGCAATGGAGGTGGAGCCGCTGCGCAGCCCCTTGCCCTGCAGGGTCACGGTCACCAGCCCGGCTGCGGCCTGAGCGTCGGCCGGAATGTCGGCGGCAGTCATCTCGAGGTCGATCGAACCGGCGAGATCGGTGCCGGCAAGGGGAGCGGCATCCTGCAGCCGCGCGATCTGCAATTGACCGCGCCCCGATCGCCGCGTTCGCGTGATCGCGAGATCGACGACGTTCAGCACTGCGCTCGCCCAGCGACCCTCGAAGGTCGGCACGGCAAGACCGTCGGCGTCGTAGCGAAAACGACCTTCGAGCGAGAGCGGCTGGTCGACCAGATCGCCATTGGTCGTCATCGTGCCCTGGATCGCGCCGGCAGGGTCGCGTGACAGCGATGCCGCCAACGACACGCGTCGCGACGTCAGAGGACCGTGATGGAGATCGCTCACCTCAGCCGTGAGGCGAAGATCGGTGCCGCTGGTGCTCTGGCGAACGGTGGCGGAGAGTCTGGCGCTGCCGGCAAGATCCGGCTGCACCCATCCGAGTTTCGGCAGGTCGAGCGACAGATCGAGATCGGCGGTCTCTGCCTGTCCTCGACCCGCGATGCTCAGGACGGCGTTGTCGCCAGCAGCCACGCGAACGTCCCTCAGTGTCCATGACTGGTCGAATTGCCAGGTCGCCGTGCCCGAGAGTCCCACGCTGGCATTGACCAGCTGGACTGGCAGACCGGTCGCCCCGAGGTCGCTGACCGTTCCCCGCCAGGACAGGGATACGTCCTTGGCGTCCGATGTCGCGGTCAGATCCCAGGTGCCCTGACCGGCAAGCGGCTGGCCGGCCAGGGTCGAAAAGACGGCGAAATCCGGCAGCGTGACGGTTGCCTTCAGGTCCCCGACCTTGGTCGCCAGAACGTAGGAACCGGAGCCGCTCAGCACGGCCGGCGTCGATCGGAAGTCGAGCGACTGCACCGTGGCCTTGCCGTCGGCAAATCCGAATTTGGCCTGCAGTCTCACGGGACCCAACGGCGGCAGTTGCGCATTGATAGCCGCCAGGGAGATGTCGTCGGCGTTGCCGGTCAGCGTGACCGTTCCCTGCGGCACGGTCGCCAGCGACCCGAGGTCGGCCTTGATCTGCAGGCCGAGGCCTCGCCAGGCAACGCCGCCTGCCAGCGGCCCGAGGGCGCCCGGCTGGTTCGAGTCGATCGTCGCCGTCGCCTCGAGCCGGTCGCCGTTGATGTCGTAGCGCGCCGACGCATCGACCGTGAGCGGCGCCGTGGCGAGCTTGAAATCGCTCAGCACGACGACCTTGTCGTCAATCGTGGCCTGGGCGTCGAGGCGGATCGGTTCGCGCAGCGCATCGGCGGTCGGATTCCGTGGCAGGCCGGGAGCTGACGAGTCGATGCGGGCGACGACATTGGTCGCGTCGCCCCGGGGTTCCCAGGTCAGCTTGCCGGTCACGCGGACGGCATCGGCGGCTGCCACGTTCAAATCGGCCTGGCCGGTGCGGGCGTCGCCGCGCGCCACGAGGCGCACCGACAGGTCCTCGATGTCGGGTCGCTCCAGCAGCACGGCGACGATCCCGCCGCGCTGCTCGTTCAGGCTCACCTCGCCGTCGACCGACTTCTGTCGGGCATCGAAGCGAATGTTGGCGGCGAGCTTGCCGGCCGGCCCATCGATGCGCGTGCCGTCGAGCACCAGCCGCCCTTGCACGAGATCGGCCGGCAGGTGTGCGTTGCCCGTGATCTTCCAGCGCGACTCGATGCCGGCCAACGCCGCGCCGAGGTGGAAATCGGCGATCGAGAGATCTTTCAGATCGACCTCGAGCGGCAGCGCCAACGGTTCTCCGTCGCTCTTCTTCTCGTCCGCCAGTTTGTCGGGCAGCGGCGGGCGCGGAACCCCAATGCGATCGGCTGAGAGCAGCTCGATTTGCAGGCGTCGCTGGAGCAGCGAGGCCAACGACCAGCGAAGGCGCAGATTGTCGGCGGTGAGCCAGGGGCCGTCGCGATCGCGATAGGCAAGCCGCTCGATCGTCAGGTCTGTCGGAAAGAATCCGTGAAGCCCCGTGATCTCCAGGCCGCCTTCGGCCGTTGTCGCCAGCTTCGATACGAGCGACGCCAGGGCGCGTTGGCCCGGCGCGGTCTGAAGAGCGGCAAAGGCAAAGACCAGGACGGCCACCAGGCCGACGACGATCTTGCCGAGGAGTCGCAGCCAACGCATCAGAAGGCCTGTCCCAGGCTGACATAGATGCCGAACGCCGGGTCGCCTTCCCGCCGGTTGAGCGGGAAGCCGACATCGAGGCGCACTGGCCCGAAGTCCGTGTAATAGCGGATGCCGGCACCGGCGCCTATGCGCGGCGCGAACAGCGAGAAGTCGGGAAAGAAGTAGGGATATGCGCTGCCGGCATCGACGAAGGCCACGGCGCCGAACGACTTGCCGATGCGCTGGCGCAGTTCGAGGCTCGCCTCGACGACGCTGGCGCCGCCCAGCGGGTTGTTGAAGGCATCGCGTGGGCCTGCGCTCTGATAGACGAAGCCGCGTACCGAGCCGCCGCCGCCGGCATAGAAAAACTTGTCGGGTGGAATGCCGCCGATGCTGATCGCCGGCTCGCTGCCGAGCGAGCCGCGGGCGGCCAGCACCGTCCGCCCCGGCTCGCCGAGATCGAAATAGGTGCGGCCGGTAACGCGCACGACTGTGAAGAAGTCGATCGCGCTGATCCACGGCGTCACGTCGACATCGATGCGATAGCCCTTGGTCGGATCGACGTCGCTGTTGGCGCGGTTGTACAGGATGGAGAGCGGCAGGCCGACCAGCTGGTAGTCCATCGTGATGCCGTTGCGGGTGATCCGCGAGATCTCGCCGGCGAGCCCTGCCCTCGCCGTCAGCGTCGGCGAGAACACCCGATCGAATCCGGCATAGGCCGTCACGGCATTGCGCGTGTAGGCGTCCAGCACGTCGCGCAGCCCGGCAGCCTCGAGGCGGGCGTCCTGGCCGGAAAGCCACCAGTCCGGCTTGCGAAAGGCGGCGCGGAAGGCAAAGCCCGTATCGAGGATGGAATAGCCTTGCTGGCCGATATGATTGATCTCGGCTGACAGGCGCAGGCTTTCCGCCTGGCCGAACAGATTGCGATGGGTCCAGAAGCCGTTGACGGAGAATCCGAGCTGGGTCTCGTAGCTGATGCCGAAGCCGATCGTGCGCGGCGGCCGGTCCGTCAGCTCGACGTCGAACGGCAGCTCGCCCTGGGCATTCAGGGCCGACGCTTGGTTGATGCGCACGGAGTTGAATACCCCGAGGGCGGTGAGCCGGCCGCGCATCGCTTCGACCTTGTCCGGGTCGTACGGCTCGCCTTCCTTGAAGGGAACGCGGCGCTGAAGCCAGACCATGTCGACCTTGTCGCTGCCGGAAAACCGGACCGGGCCCATCTTGGCGGGCGGGCCGGTCTCGACGATGTAGGTCACTTCCGCATTGTGCGTCGCGTGATCGACCACGACCTCGCGCTTGACCTGGGCAAGCGCGTAGCCCTGCCGGCGCAACTCGCCGATCAGCTTGTCCTGCGCCCCGATGATGGCGGTGGCGTCGGCGGGATCGCCTGTGGCCAGGCCGAGCTTGTCGCGATCGATGCCGGGCAAGGAGATCCGCGACTGCGGCGGGCGGATGGCGATCTCGGTGACGCGATAGCGCGGCCCGGTTGCCACCTCAACGGCAACGGCGACCGGTTCGTTCTCCGGCCGGGCGTCGATGGCGTCCAGCGCACCGGCTTCAGTGATCGGGCGTCCGTCGACCGTGGCCTTGATCGTGCCGTCGTAGTAGCCGCGCGAGCGCAGCGCGCTGTTGATCCTGCCGACGACAGACTGGGCGCCTTGCAGCACCGCGAGGCTGTCGCCGGAGAGCGGCTGGGTCTTCTCGAATCTCTCGACGAGCTCCTTGATGTCTCCCTGCATGGCCTCGTCTCCCGTTACGACGAGGGCAATCCGGCCCGACCGTGCCTCCGCGATCCTGCACGGGCCGAGGGCCAGGAAGGCAGTCGTCACCAGGACGCAGCTCAACCACGCCCAATCTCTGGTGTGCGAGCACCAGACGACAGCGATTGCATGGCAACGACGCATAGCTACCAACCACCAACGCAGGGCGACGCGAATGGATGCGTGCCGGAACCAAATTGTGCCACAGTGGCGCCATCGAGGAGACGCCGATGAGCGACGTGTGGGTTCAACCGACCGGTGCCGCGCTGGGCGCCGACATTCACGGGGTCGACCTTGCCAGGCCGGTAAGCGACACCGCCTTTCAACACATCCTGCGAGCGTGGAGCGATCACCTCGTCCTTCGCTTCTCGGGGCAGAAGATCGACGACGAAATGCTGATGGACTTCAGCGCCCGCTTCGGCGAGCTCGATCGCGTGCCGATCGCGGCGGCCAGCCTCGACCGCACCAACTCGGGCTTGTCGAAGGACGCCGAGGCCTGGGTTGCGGTGATCTCCAACGTCGTGCACGACGGCAAGCCGGTCGGCGGGCTGGGAAGCTACGAGCTCGTTTGGCACACCGACATGTCCTACAACCCCTTGCCGCCGCGCGCGAGCCTGCTCTATGCGCTCGAGGTGCCGCCCGACGGCGGCAATACCGGCTTCCTCGACATGTACTCTGCCTACGAGACGCTACCCGACGATCTCCGGCGCGCCATCGAGGGCCGGACCTGCATCCACGATTCGAGCCGCAACTCGGCCGGCGAGCTGCGCAAGGGCTTCCAGCGCACGCTCGATGTCCGCCAGACGCCGGGCGCGGTCCATCCCCTCGTCCGGCTGCATCCCGTGAGCGGACGCAAGGCCCTGTTCCTGGGGCGCCGGCCGGGCGCCTACATTCACGGCCTGCCGGTCGAGGAAAGCGAGGCGCTGCTCGACGCGGTGTGGAAGCACGCCACACAGGAGCGCTTTGCGTGGTACCAGAAATGGCGCGTCGGCGATCTCGTGCTGTGGGACAATCGCTGCGTCATGCATCGCCGCGATGCCTTCGACGAAAGCCTGAAGCGCCTCATGCACCGCACCCAGATCCTCGGCGAGCCGGTGCTGGCGGGGTGAATGGTTCTCACGGAGTGGACACTCCTCGAGTACCTCCCCGTAATCGGGCCGTAATCGGGGGAGGTGGCCCGAAGGGCCGGAGGGGCAGGCCCCAGCCCGGATTGCTCCAATTCCGACGTCGGAATCTCATGGATCTCGTCTGAGGCTCTCCCCCTCCGCCCCCGTATGATGGGGCACCTCCCCATAGGCGTTTAAAATACAAAGGGACCTCACCCTGAGGAGCGGCGCGGAGGGCCGCGTCTCGATTCGGGCGAAGTAACCTTCGCCCTTCGGTCGGCAACAGAGACGGGCGCTGCAACGCGGCTGTTCCGACGATCTGCTGTGTGGCCCATCCTTCGAGACGCGCGCTGCGGGCGCTCCTCGGGATAAGGTTCCCTTCTACTTTAGCGCCTATGGGGCACCTCCCCCGATTACTCCCCGATTACGGGGGAGGAAAAGGATATGCATCTACTCCGCAGCAGCGCGGCGGGAGGAGTCTGAACCGACCCCCTACCTCTTCCCCGGCATCCTGATCGCCGCCTGGCGTCGCTCGACCATCGTTTCCTCGAAGGCGCGCGGGTAGCGGTGCGGCTGGGCGGAGACCTTGTTCAGCCGCTCCAACGCCTCGGCCGG
>NZ_JBFWZI010000015.1:0-54383 GCF_050185545.1 Reyranella sp.
TGCGCCTTTGTGGGCGCCACTCCTGTGGCGCTCATGCTATTCCTTGGCCCGCGGGCGGCCCGCCCGCTCATGAATGATTCTTGCGGGGGGGGGACGCCCGCGGTCCAAGGAAGAGCCTCATCGCTGTAGCTGGGTTTCCTCCCACGCATGACCCGGCGGCGTTATAGTTAAAACATGCCTATCTCGATCACGCCCCTCACGCCGCACATCGGCGCGCGCATGGCCGGCATCGATGCGCGTGCACCCCTGTCGCAGGCCGAGGTTTCCGCCGTCGAGGCCGGCATGGACCGCCATGCCGTCCTCGTGCTGCCTGGGCAGGACATCACCGACGAGCAGCAGCTTGCCTTCACGCGCAACTTCGGGCCGCTCGAGGAAGGCGCCAACAGCACGGTACGCAATGCCGAGCTGCGCCTCGCACCGGCCTTCGCCGATGTCTCCAATCTCGACAAGGATGGCACCAGGCTGGCGCGCGACAACCGCCGGCGCATGGCCTCGCTGGGCAACCGCCTGTGGCATTCCGATGCCTCGTTCCGCGCCGTGCCGGCGCGTTACTCGATCCTGAGCGGCCGCATCGTCACCACGGCGGGCGGCAACACCGAGTTCGCCGACATGCGCGCCGCCTACGACGCGCTCGATGCGCGGGCCAAGGCCGAGGTCGAGAACCTCGTCTGCGAGCATTCGCTGATCTATTCGCGCCAGCAGCTCGGCTTCTCCGATTTCCTGCCCGACGAGCGCGTGTCGATGAAACCGGTCTTGCAGCGCCTGGTGCGCACCCATCCGGTGAGCGGCCGCAAATCGCTGTTCCTGTCGGCCCATATCGGCGCCATCGTCGGCTGGCCGCGGCCCGAGGCGATGGCCTTCATCCGCGATCTTATCGAGCACGCGACGCAGCCCGCTTTCGTCTACGTCCATCGCTGGACGCAGCACGACCTGGTGATGTGGGACAACCGCACCACCATGCATCGGGTGCGCCGCTTCGACGATCTCACCCTCGTGCGCGACATGCGCCGCACGACAACCCGCAGCGACGGCCCGACCGTCGCGCAGGAGGCCGCCTGATGTCCAACCTTCCCCGCCGCCGGGTCGGCCGCACCAAGGTCGAAGTCACCACGCTCGGTCTCGGCGGCGCACCGATGGGCGGCTTCCGCGCCACGATCTCGGAGTCCAAGGCGCTGGCGATCACCAACCAGGGCTACGAGGCCGGCGTCCGCTACTTCGACACCTCACCCTATTACGGCTACGGACGCAGCGAGCTGCGCATGGGCGCGGCGTTGCGCGGCAAGCCGCGCGACGGCTACGTCCTGTCGACCAAGATCGGCCGCATCCTCCATGCCATGAAGCCCGGCGAGCAGCCGCCGGCCGATTTTCGCGACAACGGCCTGCCCGGCTTCGCTCCGGTGTTCGACTACACCTACGACGGAGTCATGCGCTCGCTCGAGCATTCGCACCTCCGCCTCGGCATCGCCCGCATCGACATCGCCCTGGTGCACGACGTCGATTTCTGGACCACCAAGGACCGCGCCGTGCTCGAGGAACGATTCAGGACGGTGATGGACTCGGGCTACAAGGCGCTCGACGAGCTGCGCCGTGCCGGCGTGATCGGTGCTATCGGCGTCGGCATCAACGAGGCCGACACCAGCCTGCGCTTCATCCAGGCCGGCGACTTCGATTGCATGCTGCTGGCCGGCCGCTACACCCTGCTCGAGCAGGGCGGACTCGGCGAATTCCTGCCCGAGTGCGTCAAGCGCGGCGTCTCGGTGATCCTGGGCGGCCCGTACAATTCCGGCATCCTGACCGGCGGCGTGAAGCCCGGCGCCACGCACGACTATGCCCCGGCACCGGCCAATCTCATCGAGAAGGCGCAGAAGATCGAGGCGATCTGCCAGCGTCACAACGTCGAGCTCGGTGCGGCAGCACTGCAGTTCCCGCTGTTCCATCCGGCCGTGTGCTCGGTGATTCCCGGCGCGCTCAGCGTCGCCGAGGTGAAGCAGAATGCGGCTCGCATGTCGGTCAAGCTGCCGAGCGAGCTGTGGAGCGAGCTCAAGCGCGAGAACCTGATCGATCCGGCCTCGCCGACGCCGAACTGACCGGTTTCTCCGCGGTCACCGCAGGCCTATCGCATTTGGGGAAAATACCGTCATCCCGAGCGAAGCCGCCCGCAGGACGGCGCAGTCGAGGGACCTTTCTTGCTGATGCCGCAACAAGAAAGGTCCCTCCACAACGCCTCGCGGAGTTTATCCCGAGGAACTCGAGGGGCTCGGCTCCGCTCGGGAAGACGGCTTTTTCATATGCGATAGCCCTGGCAGGTCAGCGCCGGGCCGTTATCACCAGCGCCCTGATGCGCCCTTCGACGGCGCCGTTACCGAAACGCCGGGCCACGGCTTCCGCCGCCCGCTCGGTCGCTTCCTCCAGCCGCGCGGCGTCGCGTGCCTCGATCTCGTTGCGCAGCGGCGTGCCCTGGCAGATGGCGATCGCGGGGATGCGCGGCGAGGATGCCTTGCTCACGCCGTCCACGGCATCCACTTCGATGCCAGCGAAGCCTGCCGCCTCGAGCTCGCGTCGGATGAGCGCAACGTCGTGATAGCCATGCGGCGTCCGCGCCATGAAGCGTGGTGGATCGTCCGGAAACACCGCCGCAAGCGCCTCGGTGACGACATCGGCGAACTCGTTATCGGCAATCCGGTCCCACACGTTGAACAGGTATCGGCCACCGCCCTTCAGCACGCGGCGCGCCTCGCGATAACCCTGCACCTTGTCGGGAAAGAACATCGCGCCGAACTGGCAGGCGACGGCGTCGAAGCTCGCCTCCGGGAACGGCAGCGCCAGCGCGTCGGCCTGCTTCCATTCGACCCGGCCGGCCGGCTGCCGCTCAGCCGCCCTGTCGAGCATTGGCTGGTTGAGATCGGTCGCGACGATCCGCGCCTCGGGAAGGCGCGACGCCAGGGCCCGGGTCAACGCGCCGGTGCCCGCCGCGACCTCCAGGACGGTCGCCGGCTTCGTGGCGGCCATCCGCTCGGCGAGGTCGCGGGCGCAGGACTCGAAGATCAGGGGAACGAGCAGCCGATCGTAAATTTCGGGGATCGAGCCTGCGAACAGCTTGTCGGTGGTCGCCATGGAATTGCTCCGCCGAATTGGCGCAGAATGATAGCACAATCAATCGCGCGCCCCAGGTGAAACGCCATGAAGATCATCGACGCCCAGATCCACATCTGGACCCAGACCGTCACGCCGCCATCCGGCCTGCATCGCAAAGTGCCGAAGTACACAGCTGAAGAGGCACTGAAGGAGATGGACGAGGCGGGCGTCGACGCCGCGCTGATCCATCCGCCCTACAGCTGGGACCCCGACTCGAACGCCTACGCCGTCGAGTCGGCGAAGAAGTATCCCGACCGCTTCGCCGTGATGGGCCAGTTCCCGCTCGACGATCCCGAAAGCCGCAAGCGCATCGTCGGCTGGCGCAACCAGCCGGGCATGATGGGCCTGCGCTGGGCCCTGCTCTATCCCGACCAGCAGAAGGCGCTGCACGAGGGCAAGCTCGACTGGGTGTGGCCGGCCGCCGAGAAGGAAGGACTTCCCGTGGCCACCATGGCCGGGCTGTTCCTGCCACAGTTCAGGAAGATCGCCGAGGCGCATCCGCAGCTGAAGCTGATCATCGACCATTGCGGCCTGCTGCGGCTCGAGAAAGACGCGGCGGCGTTCGGCAAGCTCGACGAGCTGTGCGCGCTCGCCAGGCTGCCCAACGTCGCGGTCAAGGCGACCGGTGCACCGGGCTACTCGACCCAACCCTACCCGTTCCGGAACCTGCACGACGGGCTGCATCGCATCTTCGACGCCTACGGTCCCAAGCGATTCTTCTGGGGCACTGACATCACGAGGATGCCCTGCACCTGGCGCCAGTGCGTGACCATGTTCACGGAGGAGCTGCCGTGGCTCAAGGGGAACGACCTCGAGCAGGTCATGGGCCGCGGCCTTTGCGAATGGATCGGCTGGAACTACAATTTCGACTAGTCGCTACTTCTTCAGCGGCATTATCTGCCCTCGCACTTCGCCGTCGGGATGGTTCACCGTCAGCACGTTGACGTACCAGCGGCCGGCCAGCACCTCGACGGCTTGCTGGTCGGTGAGCGTGACGCCATCCCAGATCGTGTAGTCGTAGATCGGGATGTTGATCGGCGCGACCTGCTGGGCATTCTCACCGGGGCCGGCCGGTCCCTGCAGGTAGCCCATGGTGATCGGGCTGCTTAGCCCGACCAGGTTCAGGCGATACTCGAGCACCTTGGTCGATGGCCGATAGACCGCCTCGAAGTAGCCCCAGGCGCGGCTGTCGGTCGGCGGCACCTCGCCGGCGCCGCTCAGCGTGGCGCGGAAGTCGGTCTTCGCCACCCTGGGCTCGCCGAGATCGGCCGAGCAGCCCGCGGCGATGAGGATGGTCAGGGCCAGAGCGGCGCGGGCAACGGCGGCGGCGGTCATGCATCAGGTCTCCCCTCCCATCATACGCATGAACCGCCGGCCGTCTCCCTGGCGGGCGATCATGCCGCGAGGCGCGCGCCCCTTGACGCCTCCGCCAGCGCGACATGGCCGCGGAACTGGCCGCTGCTCCTGGCTTCCTGGCCGTGCTCCACCGCCAGCGCAAACTGCACCGCCGGCTCGCGCTCCAGTCGCGCCCGCAGCGCCTCCAGGGTCGGGTGGTCAGCCGGATCGAGGACCTTGTGGAAGTCGTTCCAGCGAACGATCGCCATGAAATACGCATCGGCCACGGTCGGCCCATCGCCGACCAGCCACGTCCGCCCGCCCAGCAGACGCGCCAGTTGATCGAACGCCTTGCGCACCCGGCGACGCCCGATGGCGCGCAGCACCTCTTTCTCGCCTTCCTCGGCACCCTCGAATGCCTGCCAGAGCGGGCTGAACGCGCTGAATAAACTGGTGTGGAGAAAGGAGAGACTTTCGATCAGCCGGTCGAAGTCGGGCGTCGCGGGACCAGGGCCCATGCGCGGATCGCTCGAGGATCGCGCAATGTGCTGCAGGATGGCGAGGCTCTGGCTGAAGACCTCGCCGGTATCGCTCAGAAAGGTCGGAGTCTCCCCCAGCGGATTGAATCGACGATAGGCCGGACTGGCGACGACGGCAGGCATCTCGATGCGGCACAGGCGATAGGGCCGGCCCGACCATTCGAGCGCGACGATCGCACCGAACGAGCAGCCGGCCGGAACGCCGTAGAACAGGATGGGGTCCATTGAGGTCTCCGTGCTGGAATTGACGCCTCGACCAAGTAAGCACGTGGACTTTGACGTGGTAGTCGCATCAATGGAGACTTGTCGTCCACACGTGTGGACGATGAATGGTCAGCCCGAGCGATCTCCTCCTGTTTGCCCAAGCCGTCGAAAGCGGCGGCTTCGCGCCCGCGGCACGGCGCTTGAACCTGCCCAAATCGACTCTCAGCAAGCGCCTGGCCGCCCTCGAGGCGGCGCTCGGCGCACGGCTGGTGCAGCGGACGTCGCGCAGCTTCGTGCTGACCGAGCTCGGGCGCGAGATCTACCAGCATGCCCGCGCCGTTCAGATCGAGGTCGAGAGCGCCGAGATGGCGGTGCAACGGCGCCTGGCGGAGCCCAGCGGCACCGTGCGCATGACCGCTTCCATTCCGACCATGCAGTTCGAGTTCGTCCGCCGGTTGCCACGATTTGCAGAGCTCCATCCGAAGATTCGACTGGTGCTTCATGCCAGCGACCGCTTCGTCGATCTCGTGCAGGAGGGCTTCGACGTCGCCGTGCGCAGCCACTTTTCTCCCCTGCCCGACTCCGGCCTCGTGCAGCGTCGGCTGCGCGTGCAGCCGATCGTGCTGGTCGCCGCGCCGTCGTATCTTGCAGCCCGCGGTGCGCCGCGCTGTCCGGACGATCTCGCCAGCCATGACGGGTTGCTGGCGAACGAGATCGCGACCACCTGGCGACTGCGCAACGAGTCCGGCGATGAAGCGGTGGTGGCGCCGCGGCTGCGGATGGCGGCGGACGAATCGACGATGCTGCTCGGCGCCGCCCTCGCAGGCCTGGGCATCGCCCCGGTTCCCGAACACATATGTCGCGACCAGCTCGAAAGCGGCGCCTTGGCGCGGGTGCTGCCCGCCTGGCGGGCGGGCGACGTGACGACGACCATCCTGACGCCCCACCGTCGCGGCCAGCTTCCCGCGGTGCGCGCGGTCATCGGTTTCCTGATCGCCCACGATTCCTGATGCGAGAGTCCGTCCGTCCGGCAGTGAACGTGCGCGGTTCGATGGTCTTCGCTGGGAGCGCGCCCACTCCGGTGGCGCTCTTCTTGTCGATCACACATCCTGGGAGCGCCATCGGAGTGGCGCGCTCCCAGCAAACGACGCCCTCTTGCGTCAAAGTGAGCGGCTATGAGAGGCGCGCCCCCAGCACCGAGCCATGACACCATCCTTGCCTCGTGGACGGCCTCGCACCCGACGCGTGAGGATCCGCGCTGGACACCACACCGTGCCGACTGTCGAAACAACGACGTTGCCATCCTCCCTCGACGAGGTGGCTGCAAGGGCGCATGCTCGACGTCACTCCGGAGGTTGTATCCATGAAGTACGATGTCATCTCCGCCGACGGTCATGTCGATCTGATCTGGCTGCCGCCCGACCTGTTCACCGCGAACGCCTCGTCCGAGCTCAAGGACCGCATGCCCCACGTGGTCGAGGGCCCGAAAGGGCCGGAATGGGTCAGCGCCAAGGGCGCGAAGTTCGGGCTGATGAACGGCATGGGATCGGCCGGCCGCGAATATGTGCCCGGTGTGATCCACCGCTCCGATCGCATGGCCTCGACCGGCCTCTACGACGACGGCAAGAAGGGCGTGCGCCGCCTCACCGAGCCGGGCCTGCGCCTGAAGGACCAGGACCGTGACGGCGTGCAGGCCGAGATCCTTTACGGCGTCCTGGGCTCGAGCGGCCGGCTGAACGATCCCGAGGCCGCGCTCGAGATGCTGCGCATCTACAACGACTGGCTGCATGATTTCTGCAAGGCGGCGCCAGACCGGCTGATCGGGCTGGCCAACATTCCCGGCTACAACATGGAAGACTCGGTCGCCGAGATGATGCGCAACGCCAAGCGCGGCGTGCGCGGTTTCGATGTCGCCAACCGGCCCGACATGACGCCGCTGTGGGATCCCTTCTGGGAGCCGTTGTGGAAATGCGCTCACGAGACCGGCATCCCAATCCACTTCCACACCATCGGCGGGCGCTCGCCCGACACCAGCAAGCTGCCGCACTACGTCGTGCGCCGCGTGCAGGCCGCGCAGATCACCAACTTCCAGATGCACATGAGCTACATGCTGATGTCGCTGATCTACTCGGGCGCGCCCGAGCGCTATCCCAACCTCAAGATCGTCATCGGCGAGGCGGGGCTGGGCTGGATCCCCTACGTGCTGCAGCACATGGACCTCGAATGGGAGGACCAGTTCAAGGATCTCGAGCTCAAGATGAAGCCCAGCGAATACTGGTACCGGCAATTCTACGCCACCTACCAGACCGACCCGATCGGCATCCGCCTGCTCGACGTGCTGGGCGAGGACAACGTGATGTGGGGCTCCGACTACCCGCACCCCGACGGGATCTGGCCCGACTCGCAGGAATTCCTCGACCGCGAGCTCGCCGGCGTGTCGGCCGAAACGCGGCGCAAGATCACGCGCGACAACGCGATGAAGCTCTACCGCCTGAGCAACTGACGACACTCTGCTCCTCCCCAGCGGAGCTGGGGAGGGGTCGGCGTCTTCGCCGACGAAGGGGTCATGAGTCTCGTGGCTGGGAGCGCGCCACTCATAGGCGCTAACTTAACTTACAAAGGGACCTCACCCTGAGGAGCGGCCTGGAGGCCGCGTCTCGAAGGGCCGGCAACAAATCCGATGTTGCAACACCGCTATTCCAGCAATCTGGTCTGTCGCGCATCCTTCGAGACGGTCGCTACGCGACCTCCTCAGGATGAGGACTTTGCTGGACCGGCCAAAGTTAGCGCCTATGAGCGCGCCACTCCCGATGGCGCTCATGGGATGTGTAGTCATCAAGAAGAGCGCCATCGGAGTGGCGCGCTCCCAGCGCATGACGCCCTTTTTCGGCGAGGTTGGCGCTCCCGGCCCATGACCCCTCCGTCGCCGTGTGACGGCTACACCTCCCCAGCGGAGCTGGGGAGGAGTATTCGAGAGGAATGAACCCTCCCGCCGCCGCCCCGCGCGTCGCCCTGCTCACCGTGCTGGCGATGCTGGCCTTTGCCAGCAACTCGATCCTGTGCCGGCTGGCGCTCACCAGCACGACCATCGATGCGGCGAGCTTCACCGCGATCCGGCTGGTATCGGGGGCGCTGATCCTGGTCGCCATTCTGCGCCTGCGCGGCGTCAGCCCGACATCGGGCGGCAGCTGGCCGATGGCGGCCATGTTGTCGGCCTATGCGGCGTTCTTCTCGTTCGCCTATCGCGACCTCACGGCGGCGACCGGCGCGCTGCTGCTGTTCGGCGCCGTTCAGTTCACCATGACCGGCTACGGCCTGTGGCGGGGCGAGCGCTTTCACGGCCTGCGGCTGACCGGCCTGATCGTCGCGGCGGCGGGCCTGGTCGGCCTGCTGCTGCCGGGCCTCGCCGCGCCGCCAATCGCCGCCGCGATCATGATGCTGCTGGCGGGCGCGGCGTGGGGCGTCTACTCGCTGCTCGGAAGGTCGGCCGGCGAGCCGATCGCGGCGACCGGCGGCAATTTCCTGCGCTCCGTGCCATTCGCCGCCCTGCTGATCCTGAGCACATTCGGCCGCGTCGACAGCGATTTCATGGGCGCGCTCTATGCGGCGCTGTCGGGCGCCGTGACCTCGGGTCTGGGCTACGTGCTGTGGTACGCCGCGCTGCCGGCACTGCGCGCAACCTCCGCCGCCACAATCCAGCTCAGCGTTCCGGCCATTGCGGCGATCGGGGGAGCAATGCTACTCGCCGAGCCGGTCACGCTCCGGCTGTTGCTGGCCTCGGCGGCGATCCTGGGCGGCATCGCGCTCGTGATCAACAAGAAGGACTAGAAGAGAACCATGTTCGAAGTCGCCGAGCGTCTCAGAAACGTCAAGGTGTCGGCCTCGGCCGCGATGACCCGCAAGGTGCGGGAACTGCGCGCCACGGGCGTCAAGATCGTCGGCCTGTCGTCGGGCGAGCCGGACTTCCCGACCCCGGCGCACGCCATCGAGGCGGCACACGAGGCGGCCCTGGCCGGCGACACCAAGTACCCGCCGATGGACGGCACAAGGCCCCTCAAGGAGGCGATCCAGCACAAGTTCAAGCGCGACAACAAGCTCGACTACGCGCTCGACGAGATCATGGTCAGCAACGGCAGCAAGCAGATCATGTACGACGCGCTGATGGCGAGCGTGAACCCGGGCGACGAGGTGATCATCCCGGCGCCGGGCTGGATCTCCTACGCCGACCAGGCGGTGATCGCCGGCGCCAGGCCGGTGCCGGTGTCGTGCCCGGAGAACAATCACTTCAAGTTGCGCGCCGCCGACCTCGAGGCCGCCATCACGCCGCGCACCAAGTGGACGGTGCTGAATTTCCCCAACAACCCGACCGGCGCGGTGTGCTCGCGCGCCGAGATGAAGGAGATCGCCGAGGTGCTGCTGGCGCATCCGCACGTGCTGATCATGTCGGACGACGTCTACGAGCATCTCGTCTATGACGGCTTCGGTTTCTGCACCATCGCCGAGGTCGAGCCCCGGCTGCGCGAGCGCACCCTGACTGTGAACGGCGCCTCGAAGGCTTACGCCATGACCGGCTGGCGCGTCGGCTTCGCCGGCGGACCGAAGCCCATGATCGCGGCGATGACCAACATGCAGGGCCAGATAGGCTCGGGCATCTCGACCATCAGCCAGGCCGCGGCGACCGCCGCGCTGATGGGCCCGCAGGAGCTGATCGCCGAGCGCGCGGCCGACTATTGCCGGCGCCGCGACGAGGTGGTGGCCATGCTGCGCGAGGCGCGCGGCATCACTTGTCACAAGCCCGAAGGCGCGTTCTATGTCTTCCCCAACATCGCAGGCTGTATCGGCAAGACCACCCGGGGCGGCCGCAAGCTTGCGACCGACACCGACTTCGTCACGGCGTTGCTGGAAGAGAAGCACGTCGCCACGGTGCAAGGCGCGGCGTACGGCATGAGCCCGTATTTCCGCATCTCCTACGCGACCGACATGGCGAGCCTGCGCGAAGGCTGCCGCCGCATCCAGGAGTTCTGCGCCGAGCTCAAGTGAGCGCTGCGGCCCACGGGCGTCCCGATTCTCCTCCCCAGCTCTGCCGGGAAGGTGCCGTCTTCGGCGACGGAAGGGTCATGGTCTCTTGGACCGCGGGCGTCTCGCCCGCTCATGATTCATGATTGATGAGCATGAGCGGGCGAGACGCCCGCGGTCCAGATTCATGCCCCTTCCATCCACGAAGACGCGGACACCTCCCCAGCGAAGCTGGGGAGGAGAAGCCCGAGACGCCGCGGTCCACAAGAAAGATCAGCGCGCCTGCGCCTGCATCGACAGCGTCTTGATGTGGGCCATCTGGTCGCGCAGGCCGATCTTGCGCGAGCACAAGGGCCAGTGCCAGGGCTCCTCGAGCTCGAAGATCATGTACTTCGCCAGATCCATGGCACGCTCGTAGTCATGCGCCAGCTCGGAGGCTTCGCGGCCGGTGAGTTGCGTGCCGTCGCGCTTGCGCTGGTAGCCGATCACCGTGTTCACGGAGAACTGGAAGCGACCGAGATAGACGCCGCGGCCGCCATAGATCGGCCGCTCGGATGGCCCCGAACCACCCGACTCGCAATGGGCGAGCTGGCGCAGCATCTCGTCCTTGCGCTCGTCGATCTCCGATTTCAGCGCGTCGTGCATCGAGTACGACACGAGGTTCATGGGCTGCTCTTGCGGCTTGCACGCGCACAGAGCGAGGGCGGTCGTCGCGAGACCGATGGATGAGCGTATTCTTGTCATCACCACCGCTCAGTGTTTCCACGATTCGCGGCGTCGGGTAAACCCACAAAATCCACATAGGGTGCGGCGCAACGGGACCGAAGCGAGAACGCGTCATGAACCTGCGTGAGTTCTTTTGGTGATCGTCGTGAAGATTCACGCAGGCCGCGATCAACCGACCTGTCGTGACCGGCCGCTCCAGTACTTCGCGCGCAGCACCTTCTTGTCGACCTTGCCGACGGCGGTGAGAGGCAACGCGTCGACGAACTCGATCTGCTTGGGCGTGTGCGTGCCGCCCTTGCGTTCGCGGACATGCTGCATCAATGCATCGGCGGCGGGTTGAGTTCCCGGTTTTGTCACAATCAGGGCGGTCACCGCCTCGCCCCACTTCTCGTGCGGCACGCCGATCACCGCGGCCATCGCCACGTCCGGATGCGAGGACAGAACGTCTTCGACCTCGCGTGGATAGATGTTGAAGCCGCCCGACACGATCATGTCCTTCTTGCGATCGACAATGTAGAGGTAGCCGCGCTCGTCGGCGCGCGCGATGTCGCCGGTGTGCAGCCAGCCGCCGGCAAAGGCTTCCTCGGTCTGCTCGGGCCGCTTCCAGTAGCGCTCCATGGTGTGCGGCCCGCGCACGCAGATCTCGCCCGCCTCGCCTTGCGCCACTTCCTCGTTGGCCTCGTTGCGCAGGCTGACGCTGCAGGCGGCGACCGGGAAGCCGCACGAGGCGAACAGCTCAGGCCGCGCCGCATCGTGATCGGCCCGGCCGAGCACGCTCACCGGATAGCATTCGGTCTGGCCGTAGAGCTGGCTGAACACCGGGCCGATCCGCTCGAGACCCTCGACCAGGCGCGTCGGCGACATCGGCGAGGCGCCGTAGAGGACGAGCTCGAGCGACGCGAGGTCGGTCTTGTCCAGCCGCGGATGATCCAGCAGCACGTAGATCATCGTCGGCACCATCAAGGTGAAATTGATGCGCTCGCGCTCGATGGTGGCGAGGAACCTCTCGGGATCGAAGCCCTTCAGCAGATGGATGGTGCCGCCGCGCAGCAGCGAGGGCACCACCTTGGTGCCCGAGACATGGGTGATCGGCGCCGCCGCGAGATAGCGCGGCGTCGCGGGAAACTCGAAGTCGGCGGCGATCGCCAGGGTCGAGGCCACGCTCGAGCGATGGCGGCGGATCGCGCCCTTCGATTTGCCGGTGGTGCCGCCGGTATAATTGAGAATCGCGTAGTCGTCGGGATGGCTGACATCGATCGGCGTGGCAGCGCCGATCGTCTCGGCGGCCGCCATCACGTCGCGGCCGAACGCGGCCTTGCCCATGGTGAGCACGACGGCCAGACGATCGGCCGCCTTGGCCGCGAGCTCGGCGCCGCGCTCGCCGTGGGTGCGCGGATCGACGATCAGCACCGTCGCGCCCGAATCCTCGATGACGTCGAGATGATCGCCGAGCGCGCCGAGCGGATGCAGCCAGGTCGAGAGCAGGCCGAGCCCCCCGGCCGCCACGCCGGCACACCAGGTCTCGGCGCTGTTGGCACTGAGGAAGGCTGCGGTCTGTCCCTTGGCCAGCCCGGCCGCTACCATCGCCGCTTGCAGCCGGCCGATCAGATCCGAAGCGGCACGGTAGGTCAGCCTGCCGTCGTCCCAGACGAAGGCCTTGCGGTCGGGGAAACGCGCCAAGGCGCGCAGCACCAGGCTGATGCCAGTCGGCGCCTGCATGACGAGTTCATCCATGCGCCGGCTTGTAGCACGCGCTCAACCGTCCGGCGACGGGCTCACGCTGCGTTCCTCGACGATCGACCGGGCTCGGACTTGAGCTTGCCGATGCCCAGCATCTTCATGATCAGACGCTCGTAGCCGGGCTCACTGGCGCCGCTGCGCACCTTGTGGAGGAAGTACTTCTCGAAGCCCACCTTGGCGGCGTGCACCCAATAGCCCTGGCCCGACCAGTTGACATTGCGCGGCGGGATCTGCGGCAAGGCCACGAAGGCCACCCCGCTGTTGCCGAAGTCGGCCAGGCAGACCGCATTCCACGACGGATGCTGCGTCGGCTGCTTGCCGGCGACCAGGGCGGCGATGTTCTCGGCCACCGCCGTGACCATCGACTCGATCATGTAGCCGGTCTTGGGCACGCCCACGGGGACCGGGGTCTGCTCGTAGGGTGGGATGGCGATGCAAACGCCGACCGCGAATACGTTGCGATAGGTCGGATTGCACTGCAGCTCGTCGACCAGCACGAAACCGCGCGGATTGGCCAATCCGGGCAGGCCCTTGCCGTCATCACCCATCAGGCAGGCGACGCCGCGGAAAGCCGGGATGAACATGCTGAGCTTGGCGGGCAGGCTGTGCTGCTGCCCGGGCTTGCCATCGGCCGCTACCTCGGTGCACTGCACCGCGTCGGCATCGAGGCGGTCGATGCGGGTGCTGGTAAGCCAGCGGATGTCGCAGTCGCGCAGCAGCGATTCCAGGAGACCCTTGGTGTCGCCGACCCCGCCCAGCCCGAGATGACCGATGTAGGGTTCGGAGGTGACGAAGGTCATCGGAACGCGGTCGCGGATCTTGCGCCGGCGCAACTCCGTGTTGATCATCAAGGCGAACTCGTACGCTGGGCCGAAGCAGGACGCTCCTTGCACGGCGCCGACGACAATCGGGCCGGGATCCTCGCAGAAGCGCTCCCAGCGCTCGGCCGCTGACGCCGCATGATCGACGTGGCAGATAGAGACGCTGTTGGCCTGTGGGCCCAGTCCGGGAACCTCGTCGAAGGCGAGCGCCGGTCCGGTGGCGATCACCAGGTAGTCGTAGGCGAGCTTGCGGCCATCGTTCAGCTCGATGGCGTCCTCCGCCGCCAGAACGCGCCTGGCGCCCGTCGCGTCGAAGCCAATCCCGAACTTGGCGAGCAGATCGGGGAGCCGGATCTTGATGTCCTCCGGCTTGCGCCAGCGCAGCGCCACCCAAGGGTTGGACGGCACGAAGTGGAACCATTCGGAGTCGGAGACGACCAGGATTTCGGCGTGACGTCCGACCTTCTCCCTGAGCTCGTAGGCCATCGATATGCCGCCGATGCCGGCCCCAAGGACGATGATTCTAGGCATGTACGCCTCCAATCTCGAATGATGCAGCGTGAACAGCCGCCGGATGCCGCACGTTGATGTGCATCAAGGTGTCGTGGCGCGCCTGCGGCACCGTGCGCGCCATGGCAAGACGGTTTCGACAGTGCCGCCCGGCGTCACGAGAACGCGCAGCCCGTCCTCAGGCCGAGACGCTTGAAGATGATGGCGGCCGGGCAGAAGCCGGTGAAAGCCGATTGCAGCATGTTCAGTCCGACGAAGGCGGTGAACAGCAGCCAGTAGGGACTATGGAGCTGGCTCAGCACCAGGCTGGCCAGGATCATGAAGCCCGCGAGGGCCATGACAGCGCGATCAATGGACATGGATGGCTCCTTTCGCAATCACCGCCGGCGCGGCCGGCAATAGAGGTCGTAGAGAACGCCGATCAGGCTTTTCACGCCGGGATTGGCGAGCGAGTAGTAGATCGTCTGGGATTCCCGTCTCGTGCCGACCAGCCTGGCCTCGCGCAGCTTGGCGAGATGCTGCGACAGCGCCGACTGGCTGAGGCCGGAGACGTCCCCCAGCTGACCTACCGTCCGCTCCCCCTTCACCAGCTCGCAGAGGACGATCAGGCGGCGGTCGTTGGCCATCGCCTTCAGGAAGCTCGCCGCCTCTCCGGCCTTGGCCTTGATGTCTTCGACATTCATGCTTGCTAAATTAGTTACTGCTCATATATCCGTCAAGAGCTGCCCCTTCGAGAAAGTCACGAGAATGATCCGCAACGCCGCTTTCGTCGCCGTGGCCCTGGTGGTCACAATCGGCCAGCCGGCATCGGCACAACACGCGGTCGTCCGCCAGCAGGTCGACGACCGCAAGGCCGTGATCGCGACCGTCGAGCCGGTGCGCGAACTCAAGGCGCGCGCCCGCCTCGGCGGCACGATCACCAGTCTGACCGTGCGCGAAGGCGATCGGGTCGCCGCCGGCGACCAGCTGGCCCTGGTCGTCGACCCCAAGCTCGCCCTGCAGATACAGGCGTTGGAGTCGCGAATGGAGGCCCAGAAGGCGAACCGCGAGCAGGCCCAGATTGACTTCAATCGCATGCAGCAGCTGCGCGGGTCCGGCACCATCTCCCAGGCACAGCTCGACCAGGCGCGCACGCGGCTCGACATGGCCGAGCGCACCCTCCAGGCCTTGCGCTCCGACCGCGAGGTCGTCGAGCAGCAATCGACGGAAGGCGCCGTGCTCGCACCGGGCGCCGGACGGGTTCTCGCCGTGCCGGTGGCGGTGGGCAGCGTCGTGCTGCCCGGCGAGACCATCGCCACGCTGGCCGCCGACAACTACATCCTGCGGCTGCAGCTTCCCGAGCGCCACGCCCGCTTCCTCAAGCCGGGCGACACCATCCTGGTGGGCGCCCGAGGCTTGCAGCAGCAGGAGCAGGAGGTGCTGCGACGCGGACGCGTGACCCTGGTCTATCCCCAGATCGACCAGGGTCGGGTGATGGCGGATGCGGTCGTCGAGGGCCTGGGCGACTACTTCGTCGGCGAGCGCACGCGCGTCTACGTCGCCACCGGCCGGCGCGATGCGCTGGTGGTGCCGGCGGAATACGTCTACCGCCGATTCGGCGTCAGCTACCTCAAGCTGAAGGATGGCACCGAGGTGGTCGTCCAGGTCGGCATGCCGACCGACAGCGGCGTCGAGATACTGGCCGGTGCCAAGGAAGGCGATGCGGTGGTCCGGCCATGAAGCTCGGCATATCCGGCATCCTGACCCGCGCCTCGATCCGCTCGCCGCTCACGCCGCTCTTCCTGGTGACGGCGCTGATCGTCGGCAGCCTGGCCCTGCTGGCGCTGCCGCGCGAGGAGGAGCCCCAGATCAGCGTGCCGATGGTCGACATTCTCGTCACCGCCAACGGCTACAAGGCCGACGACGCGGTAGAGCTCATCACCAAGCCTCTCGAGGACATCATCAAGGGCATCAACGGCGTCGAGCACGTCTACTCCTCGACGCAGGACGACGCCGTGCTGGTCACCGCGCGGTTCTACGTCGGCACCGAGGAGGACACCGCGCTGCTGCGCATCCACGAGAAGATTCGCGCCAATATCGCCGACCTTCCCAAGGGCATCCCGGAGCCTCTGATCATCGGCCGCGGTATCAACGACGTGGCGATCGTGACCGTCACCCTGGAGCCGAAGCCGGCCTCGGCGGCGCACTGGACGGACAACGGCCTGTTCCAGATCGCCGACGAGCTCCGGCACGAGCTGATCAAGGTCGACAATGTCGGGCTGAGCTACATCGTCGGCGGCAGCCCCAACCAGATCCGCGTCGAGCCCGACCCCGAACGCCTGGCCCTCTATGGCATCACGCTGAACCAGCTGGTCGACAAGCTCGCCAACGCCAACCGCTCGTTCCTGGTCGGCGCCTTCCGGCAGCTCGACAAGAACGTGCCGATCGTCGCCGGGCAGACCCTGCAGGGCGTGCCGGACATCGGCCTGCTGCTGATCACGTCGCGCGATGGCCGGCCAGTCTACGTCAAGGACGTCGCAACGGTGATCGTCGGCGCAGCCGAGACCGGCCATCGCGGCTGGACTCTCACCCGCGGCGCCTCGGGAGAGCTCGAGCGGCGGCCGCTGGTGACAGTGGCCTTCGCCAAGCGGCGCGGCGCCAACGCAGTCGTGGTGGCCGACGACCTGCTGGCCCGACTGAAGGCGGTCCAGGGACGACTGGTGCCCGACGACATCGCGGTGACGGTCAGCCGCGACTACGGCGAGACCGCCACCGAGAAGGCCGACGAGCTCTTGTTCCATCTCGGGCTCGCCACGGTGTCGATCGTCCTGCTCATCACCTTCACCGTCGGCTGGCGCGAGGGCCTGGTCGTCCTGGTGGTGATCCCGACCACCATCCTGCTCACCCTGTTCGCCTCGTGGCTGATGGGCTACACCATCAATCGCGTCAGCCTGTTCGCGCTCATCTTCTCGATCGGCATCCTGGTCGACGATGCCATCGTCGTGGTCGAGAACATCGTCCGGCACTGGCAGGCACGGCGCGGCGCCGACCTCGAGACGGTCGCGGTCGAGGCCGTGGCCGAGGTCGGCAACCCGACCATCGTGGCGACGCTCACCATCATCGTGGCGCTGCTGCCCATGATGTTCGTGACCGGCCTGATGGGCCCCTACATGAGCCCGATCCCCGCCAATGCCTCGATGGCGATGGTATTCTCCTTCTTCGTCGCCGTGACGATCACGCCCTGGCTGCTCTATCGCTTCGCCAGCCGGCATTTCGCAGCGCCGCAGGCGGCGCCCGCGCACGGCTCGGTCGACCTGCTGGGCCGCTTCTATCTCAGGATCGCCCGCCCCCTGCTCACCGGGCGGCGGCGCGCCATCGCCTTCGTCCTCGCCGTCGGTGCGGCCACCGCCGCCGTGTGCGTCCTGTTCGTCACGCGCGACGTCACGGTGAAGCTCCTGCCCTTCGACAACAAGTCGGAGCTGCAGGTCGTGGTCGACCTGCCGCAGGGCAGCACGCTGGAGGATACCGAGCGCTTTCTGATGGCCGCTGCCGGGCGCCTGAAGGACTTGCCGGAGATGACCACGATCCAGGTCTATGCCGGCACGGCCGCGCCGTTCAACTTCAACGGCTTGGTGCGCCACTACTACATGCGCAACAGCCCGGAACAGGGAGACTTGCAGGTCAACCTGCAGCCGAAGGGCGACCGCAAGCGTGCGAGCCACGCCATTGCGCTGGACGTGCGCAAGCGGCTGGCCGACCTGCCCAAGCCGGCCGGTACGGCGGTGAAGGTGGTCGAGGTGCCGCCGGGCCCGCCCGTGCTCGCCACGCTGCTCGCCGAAATCTACGGCTCCGACGCCGAGGCGCGGCGCGCCACCGCGCTCAAGGTGAAGGAGGCGTTTCGCAAGGTGCCGTTCGTGGTCGATATCGACGACACGCTCCATCGGCCTGCCGAGCGGCTGCGCTTCTCGATCAACCAGGAGAGCCTCGAGTTCCACGGCGTCGACGAGCAGGCGGTGTACGACACCATTGCCGCCATCATCGGCGGCGTGAAGGTCGGATTCTCCCAGCGCGGTCATGGCACGAAGCCGATCGAGATCGTGGTCAAGCTGCCCCGCAGTTCCGAATGGCTGGGCGAACGCATTCTCTCGACGCCGCTGCCGGCAGGCGGCACTCGCCGCGCCGGCGCCAATGTCGAGCTGGGCGATGTCGTCACGGTGGCGCGCGAGCCCGCCTCC
This sequence comes from Reyranella sp., assembly GCF_050185545.1. Taxonomy (GTDB): domain Bacteria; phylum Pseudomonadota; class Alphaproteobacteria; order Reyranellales; family Reyranellaceae; genus Reyranella. The sequence continues at coordinate 18,241 of NZ_JBFWZI010000015.1, forward strand.
TACACGCTGTTCCGCCGCGACGGCCGCTTCGCCGAGATGGTGCAGGCGGAGGTGGCTGGCCGCTTCGAGGCACCCATCTACGGCATGTTGGCCGTCGAGGACGAGATCGCCAGGCTCGACTGGGGCAAGGCGGGGCCGCCGCCCATCCACTATCACGGCCAGCCGTCCGACGAGTCCCGCCCGTCGCTGCTGTGGGATGGCGAGTGGGAGGTGACCTACGTCACCTTCCGCGACATGGGCGCCGCGTTCGCCGTCGCCATCCTTGGCATCTACCTGCTGGTGGTGGCCCAATTCGGCTCCTACCGCCTGCCCCTGGTGATCCTGACTCCCGTGCCGCTGACGCTGATCGGCATCGTGCTCGGTCACTGGATGCTGGGGGCGCCCTTCACGGCAACGTCGATGATCGGCTTCATCGCGCTCGCCGGCATCATTGTGCGCAACTCAATCCTGCTGGTCGACTTCATCCAGCATCGACGCCGTGAAGGCGCGGGCCTGCGCGATGCGCTGCTCGATGCCGGCGCCATCCGCTTCAAGCCGATCTTTCTCACGGCAGCGGCGGCGATGATCGGCGCCGCCTTTATCATGGCCGACCCGATCTTTCAGGGACTGGCGATCTCTCTGGTGTTCGGCCTCGCCTCCTCCACCGCGCTCACCGTGCTGGTGATACCGGCGATCTATGTCTGGCTGCGCGACGACGGCAGGCCGATCGGCAGCACCTGACCCTTGGCGATCACGACGATCTCGCCTTCCGCCAGCGGCCGCCAGGGCTCGTCGCTGAGCGGCACGCTGGCCAGGAGGGTGAGTTCCTGTGCTCCGGGCGGCGTCTCGATCGAGAGGCCCGCCGGTGCGAGGGCGTCGCGATCGACCGCGCAGTCGCGGTGCAGGCACCACAGTCCGGGCGGGGCAATGGTGCCGCCGGCCTGGGTTCGGCGATGGCCGTGCGCAAAGACGAGCTCGCCGTCGCTGTAGAGGAAATTGGCCGGACCGAGGGTTCGCATCGTCGCGGCGAAGGCGCCGACCACGGCGAGCCTCGCTTCCACCGACGGGATGGCGCTGTCGCCCCACGGCCCCGACAGGGCTTCGAGCAGCAGGCAGAAGGCGATCTCCGAATCGGTCTCACCGATGGGATTGAATCGCCGTTTCGAGCCGAGCAGCGCCTCCACGCCGTCGAGGCGGCCGTTATGGGCGAACAGGTGCATGCGCCCGCCGAGCTCGCGGGCAAAGGGCTGGGTATTGGCGAGTGTCAGACCACCGCGGGTGGCGTGTCGGATATGAGAGATGAGGAGCCTGCAGGAGACGCGACGCGCCTCGATGAAGGCGAGCCACGCACTGTCGCCGGCCGGCTCGGGTTCCCGGTAGAGTCGCAGGTCACGGCCATCGTGGAAGGCGATACCCCATCCATCGAGGGTGTGGCCGGCCAGGCCGCCGCGCGCCGCGAACGCCTTCAACGAGATGGTGGCACGGGTCGGCCACCGGCTGGACAGGCAGAACAGCTCACACATGGGTCTCCCGCCGCAGGAAGCACTCCGCTGCAATTCTGCGCAGAGCCGCGCCCGGATGATTGATTCCGGTCAAGGCAGCCGGCATCCGGTTGCACCAATGTACTCGAGGTTTTGGAGAGACTGTCCATGGTGGAAGCACTGATTGTCGCCTGTCCTGCCTGCAACACCCTGAATCGCGCTCCGGGCGACAAGCTCGCGGCGGGCAGCCGGGGCAAGTGCGGACAATGCGGTTCGCCCCTGTTCGAAGGGCGTCCCATCGCCCTCTCGCAAGCCAGCTTTCCATCGCATGCTGCAAAGAGCGACATCCCGCTGCTGGTCGACTTCTGGGCACCCTGGTGCGGGCCGTGCAAGGCCATGGCACCGCAGTTCGAGCGCGCGGCCAGCCGCCTCGAGCCGGCCGTGCGGCTGGCCAAGGTCAACACCGACGAGGAGCGGGACCTCGCCGGCCAGTTCGGCATTCGCGGCATCCCGACGCTGATCCTGTTCAGGCACGGCCGCGAGATCGGCCGCCAATCCGGCGCGATGGACGCCGCCGGCATCGAGAGCTGGGTCGGACGGATGCTGGGCGGGTAGCGCCATCCCTTCCTCCCCAGCGAAGCTGGGGAGGTGTCCGTGCTCACCCCTGGGCCGGATGCACCGTCATCCAGTGCCGCGCGATCTCCTCGCGGGTCGCCACCCACACCTTGGGCTTGGAGGCGACGTAGTCGAGGAAGCGCGCCAGGGTGGCGGCGCGGCTCGGCCGGCCGCACAGCCGGCAGTGCAGGCCGATCGACATCATCTTGGGGCTGCGTGCGCCTTCGGCATAGAGCAGGTCGAAGCTGTCCTTCATCGCCTGCAGCCAGCCGTCGCCGGCGGTGTAGCCGGGCGGCACGGCGAACTTCATGTCGTTCACCTCGAGCGTATAGGGAATGATCAGGTGCGGCGTGCCATCGACGCTCACCCAGTAGGGCAGGTCGTCCGAATACGAATCGCTCGAGTAGAGAAAGCCGCCATGCTTGATCACGGCCGATAGCGTGTGCATGCCGAAGCGGCCGGTGTACCAGCCGACCGGCGGCTTGCCGGCGGTGTCGGCGATCGCCTTGACCGCGCGGCGCATGTGCTGGAGCTCCTGCTCCAGGGTAAAGTCCTTGTAGTTGATCCAGCGCCAGCCGTGGCTCGCCACCTCGTGGCCGGCCTGGGCCATCGCCTTGCCGGCGATCGGGTTCAGCTCCAGCGCGCGGCCGATCGCCCATGACGTGAAGCGCATGTCGCGCTCGGCGAACAGGCGCAGGATGCGCCAGAAGCCGGCGCGGCTGCCGTACTCGAACATCGATTCGGTCGACAGGTCGCGGCCGCCCTGGATCGGCGTGCCGCCCGGCGTCTCGGTCAGGAACACCTCGGAGGCGGCGTCGCCGTTCAGGATGTTGTTCTCGCCGCCTTCCTCGTAGTTCAGCACGAAGCTCACGGCGATCCGCGCCTCACCCGGCCATTGCGGATCGGGGGTGTTGGGGCCGTACCCCAGGAAGTCGCGGTCGAGATGGCTGTGCATGGTGAATTCCCCGGAAAGCGCCGACGATTGAAGGGCAACTATGACGCCGCTATAGCTCGCCGGACAAGTTCGGGGAGACAGCATGAGCGCGTTGGCGAACGCAGTGCGCGAAGATCGTCTGTGGCAGCGGCATGCCGACATGGCGAGGCTCGGCGGCACGCCCAAAGGCGGCGTCAACCGCCAGGCGCTGTCGCCCGAGGATGCCGCGGCCCGCAACCAGCTCGCCGCGTGGGCAAAGGCGCGCGGCTTCTCGATCTCGACGGACGCCATCGGCAATCTGTTCGTGCGCCGCGAGGGCAGCGACCCGGCGGCGGCGGCGGTGCTGAGCGGCTCGCACATGGACAGCCAGCCGACCGGCGGCCGCTTCGACGGCATGTATGGCGTGCTCGCGGCGTTCGAGGCGCTCGAAGCGCTGGAGGATGCGGGCGTCCGGACCAGGCGGCCCGTCGTCGCCGTCGCCTGGACCAACGAGGAAGGCTCGCGCTTCCAGCCCGGCGCCATGGGCTCGGCCGTCTTCGCCGGCCACTACGCGCTGGACGCCATGCTGGCGGTCAAGGACTGGAAGGGCGTGAAGCTCGCCGATGCACTGGCCGAGACGCTCGGCGCCGCGCCGGCGCCGATGCGCGACGGCAAGCCGGGCTTCGCGCTCGACTATTATGTCGAGGCGCATATCGAGCAGGGGCCGCGGCTGGAGAACGCCGGCAGGACGATCGGCGTCGTCACCGGCATCCAGGGCAGCCGCCGCTACATCGTCGAGACCGACGGCGAGGAAGCGCATGCCGGCACCACGCCGCGTGCCGCCCGCAAGGACGCGTTCGCGGCAGCCACGCGTATCGCCGCGGCGATGTACGAGGCGACGACCGATGCCGACGACACGCTGCGCTTCACCATCGGCCGCGTCGAGGTCCAGCCCGGCTCGCCCAACACCGTGCCGGGCAAGGCCACCTTCACCATCGACATGCGCCATCCGCAGGATGCCGTGCTCGAGGCACACGAGAAGACGCTGCGCGACATCGTCGCCGGCCGCGCGGCGCCCTGTGTCGCGCGGATCGAGCGTGTGACCGCCGTGGCGCCGACCGACTTCGACCCGCGCGTCATCGACCTGGTGCGCGCCAAGGCAGGCGCGCTCGGCCTCAGCCATATGGACATGCCCTCGGGCGCCGGCCACGACGCCATGCATATCGCCAGGCTCTGTCCCGCCGGCATGATCTTCGTGCCGTGCGAGCGCGGCATCAGCCACAACGAAATCGAGAACGCCACCCCCGCCGACCTCGCCGCCGGCACCCGCGTGCTGGTCGAGGTGCTGGTCGAGCTGGCGAACCGGTGATTCATTCCGCTCCTCGTTCTCCTCCCCAGCTTCGCTGGGGAGGTGTCGGCGTCTTCGCCGACGGGGGTCATGATTCATGGCTGGGGGCGCGCCACTCCGATGGCGCTCTTCTTGTTGATCACACATCCCATGAGCGCAGGAGTGGCGCGCTCCCAGCCATGACCCCTCCGTCGCCGTGTTACGGCTACACCTCCCCAGCAAAGCTGGGGAGGAGAGTCTGACTCCCAACCAAGGACCCTCCGTGCGCAAGAAACCCGCCTCCGAGCTCGTCGCCATCCTGTCCGATCTGATTGCGCTGCCCAGTCCCTACCCGCCCGGCACGTCGGTCGAGATCTGCGCCTATGCGGCGAAGCGCCTGAAGAAGGCCGGCTACAAGGTCGAGGTCGCGGCCAGAACCAAGGGCGTCGACAATGTCGTGGCGCAGCTCAAGGCCAAGGCGAAGGGGCCGGTCGTCGCCTTCAACGCCCATGTCGATACGGTGGGCGTCGGCGAGCGTGCCAACTGGAGCAGCGATCCGTTCAAGGCGCTGGTCAAGGGCGGGCTGGTCTACGGGCTCGGCGCCGGCAATTGCAAGGGCAGCATGGCGGTGCAGATCTGGCTCGCCGAGGAAATCGCGCGCCGCGGCGGGCCGGCCAGGGGCGAGCTCGTCTTCACCTTCGTGGCCGACGAGGAGAATCTCGGACCCGAGGGCATGTCGTTCCTGCGCGACTCCGGCCGGGTGCGGCCCGACGCGCTGATCCTGGGCGCACAGACCGAAAACAACCTGATCGTGGCCGAGCGTGGCGTGATGTGGGCGCGCATCACCACCCGGGGCAAGGCGGCGCACGCCGGCAACCCGTCGGCCGGCGACAACGCCATCCTGCGCATGATGCGCCTGGTCGGCGCGCTGCAGGCGCACTACGACAAGGTTCTGCCCAAGCGCGTCGCCGGCGCGATGAAGTCGACCGTGAACATCGGCATGTTCCACGGCGGGCACAACACCAACGTCGTGCCCTCGGCCTGCACCGTCGAGATCGACCGCCGCCTGCTGCCCGGCGAGAAGGTGAAGGACACCTTCAAGGAGCTGAAGCGCGTGGTCGACGGCGTCGGCGAGCCGCGCAAGCTCTACGCCGTCGAGTTCCTGACAGGGACCAACGGCTTCTTTGCGCCGGAGAACGGCGCCGCCGTCGCCGCCTTCGAGGCCGCGGTGAAGGCGCGGACCGGGCGCAGGGTGAAGTTCCTCAACGCCACCGGCGTCAGCGACGGCCGCTACTACGCCGACGACGGCATCGAGATCATCAATTTCGGCCCCGGCTCGGGCGCACAGGGCCACGCCGCCAACGAATCGGTGCCAATCGCCGAGATGGTCGAGGCGGCCGCGATCCAGCTCGACGTCGTGCAGCGGCTGACGGGCACGGTGCGGTGAGCTTCATCTTCTTTCTGGACCGCGGGCGTCCCGCCCGCTCATGCTCTTCCGGACCGCGGGCGTCCCGCCCGCCCATGGTCTTCCGGACCGCGGGCGTCTCGCCCGCTCATGCTCTTCCGGACCGCGGGCGTCCCGCCCGCTCATGGTCTTCCGGACCGCGGGCGTCTCGCCCGCTCATGGTCTTCCGGACCGCGGGCGTCCCGCCCGCTCTTGCTCATGAACCATGAGCGGGCGGGAGGCCCGCGGTCCGAAAGAAGAGGATCATGAGCGTCCCACCCTTCCGCGCCGACCATGTCGGCAGCCTGTTGCGCCCGGCGGCGCTCCGGCAGGCGTTCCGCGATCGCGCGGCGGGGCGCATCGACGATGCCTCGTTCAACGCGATCCAGGACGCGGCGATCCGCGACGCCGTCAGGCTGCAGGAGGAGGTCGGCCTGCAGGTCGTCAACGATGGCGAGTTCCGCCGCGGCTCCTACTGGGGACGCTTCGTCGAGCGCCTGCAGGGCCTCGCGATCGGGGCGGCGCGCTTCAGGTTCCGCGACGATTCGGGCGTCGAGAGCGCGTTCACCGCGCCGATCGCCGAGGCGCCGTTGCGCCGCACCGTGCCGCTCGCCGCCGACGAGGTCGCCTTCGTGACGCCGCTGACCTCGCGCACCGTCAAGGTGACGATGCCGGCGCCCTCGACCCTGCATTTCTATGCCGGCAGCGGATTTGCGCGGCCCGGCCTCTATCCCGATCTCGACGCCTACTTCGCCGAGCTGGCGGCGATCTATCGCGCCGAGATCGCCGACATCGCCCGCGCCGGCGGCCGCTACATCCAGTTCGACGAAGTGGCGCTCGCCATGCTGTGCGACCCCACGGTGCGCGAGCTGGTGCGCGCCGACGGCCTCGATCCGACGCGCCTGATCACGCTCTATGTCGAGGCGCTGAACCAGGCGATCGACGGCGCGCCTCCCGGCATCGTCTTCGCGGTCCACATGTGTCGCGGCAACTTCCGGGGCCGCTATCTGTCGAGCGGTGGCTACGATGACGTCGCCGAGCAGCTGTTCGAGCGCGCCGAGGTGAGCCATTTCCTGCTGGAGTACGACACGCCGCGCGCCGGCGATTTTTCGCCGCTCCGCCACATCCCCCGCAACAAGGGCGTCGTGTTGGGACTTGTCAGCTCCAAGGTGCCGGCCCTCGAGCCGGTCGACCTGCTGCGGCGGCGCATCGACGAGGCGTCACGCGATGTCGATATCGGTCGTCTCGGCATCAGCCCACAATGCGGGTTCGCCAGCACGGCGGCCGGAAACCCGTTGAGCAAGGCCGACATGCGCGCCAAACTCGCGCGCTGCGTGGAAGTCGCAAACATCGTCTGGGGCTGAAGCGCCCTGGCCAAGGAGGAAGCGCCATGCCGATCTATGAAAGAGGCAAAGTCCGCATCCATTACGAGGAGATGGGCTCAGGGTTTCCGTTGCTGGTGATTCCGGGCGGCGGGCTCAACTCGACCATCGCCGGTCTCGACACCAGCCATCCCTTCAACGCGATGAAGGAGTGCGCCAAGGAGGGGTTCCGCTGCATCGGCGCCGACCTGCGCAACGCCAATGCCGGACAGTCGTCCGGCCCGCTCGAGATCGACCGGCCGTGGGACTCGTTCACCGACGACCATATCGGCCTGATGGATCATCTCGGCATCGATCGATTCATGGTGCTGGGCTACTGCATCGGCGGCCCGTTCATCTGGAACCTGCTGAAGCGCGCGCCCAAGCGCGTCGTCGCCGCCGTGCTGACCCAGCCGAGCGGCCATCGCCCCGAGACGCCCGACCAGTTCTACCAGAACAACATGAACAACTGGGGCCCCGCCTTCGCCGCGCGCCGGCCCGATGTCACCATGGAGCAGGTGAGCCAGTTCCTTGCCAACATGTACCGCGCCAATGCCGACTTCGTGTTCACGGTGAGCCGCGATTTCGTGCGCGCCTGCCAGACCCCGATCCTGGTGCTGCCCGACGACATCCCGCCCCATCCCTACGCGGTAGCGATGGAGTCGGCGATGCTGGCGCCCAATGCGCAGGTGAGCCTGTATCCCTGGAAGGACGTGCCGGAGAAGATCCCGCTGGCCGTGCGCCACATCAGGACGTTCCTCAAGGCCAACCGGCCGGTGACGGCGGCGCTGGAGCAGCGGGCGGCGGCAGACTGAACCCTATTGCGGTCCCGTCTTGATGCGGCCGCCCTTGTCGACGGTAACGTCGACGATTTCGCTTCCCCGCTTCGCCTTCGCGCGCCAGACGCCCATGCTGTCGCGCGACAGGCCAACCACGTCGGTATAGCCCATCCGCTCGATCTTCGAACGGATGACGTCGGAGTCGGTCGTCCTCGCTTCGGAGGTGATGGGCTTGACGGAAAGCGGCGTATCAGCCGGCCTTTGACTGGTCTGCGCAAGAGCCATGCCTGTCGCCATCACGATCACTGTGGATATTGGAAGCGCCTTCATGGGGGCTCCTGGGATATTCCACAGAACGCTCCGACACAGGTGCTTGTTGCATCGAGAGACGACAAAGCATCGAGCGGCGGCTCGAATTGCGCGACGCCTGACGCACGTCATCGTCTTCCGGACCGCGGGCGTCCCGCCCGCTCGTGATCATGAGCGGCGGGACGCCCGCGGTCCGGAAGAGGATCGCATCCGGCAACCTACGCCGTCTTCTCGGTCTTCAGCCCCAGCTTGCTGATCGTCTGCTCGCGCATCACGAACTTCTGGATCTTGCCGGTGATGGTCATCGGGAATTCGCCGACGAACTCGATGTAGCGCGGGATCTTGTAGTGGGCGATCTGGCCCTTGCAGAATTCGCGGATCTCGTCGGCGGTTGCCTGCTTGCCGTCGTGCAGCTTGATCCAGGCGCAGATTTCCTCGCCGTAGCGCGGGTCGGGCACACCGATCACCTGGACGTCCTGGATCTTTGGATGGCGATAGAGGAACTCCTCTATCTCGCGCGGGTAGACGTTCTCGCCACCGCGGATCACCATGTCCTTCAGCCGGCCGACGATGTTGACGTAGCCCTGCTCGTCCATGGTCGCGAGGTCGCCCGTGTGCATCCAGCCGGCCTCGTCGATCGCCTCGCGCGTCTTGTCCTCGTCGTTCCAGTAGCCCTTCATGACCGAGTATCCGCGGGTGCAGAACTCGCCGGTCTCGCCGCGCGGCACCGCCTTGCCCTCGGCGTCGACGATCTTGATCTCGATGTGCGGCAGCACCTGGCCGACCGTCGAGACGCGCCGCTCGACCGGATCGTCGGTCGCGCACTGGGTCGACACCGGCGAGGTCTCGGTCATGCCGTAGGCGATGGTGACCTCGCTCATGTTCATCTGGCTCTGCACCTTCTTCATCACCTCGATCGGGCAGGGCGAGCCCGCCATGATGCCGGTGCGCAGGCTCTTGAGGTCGAACTTGGCGAACTCGGGATGGTCGAGCTGGGCGATGAACATGGTCGGCACGCCATAAAGCGCGGTGCAGCGCTCCTCGGCCACGGTCTGCAGCGTCGCCAGTGGATCGAACGCCTCGGCCGGATAGACCATGGTCGAGCCATGCGTGAGGCAGCCGAGATTGCCCATCACCATGCCGAAGCAGTGATAGAGCGGCACGGGGATGCACAGCCGGTCCTCGGGCGTGAACTTGAGGCCGCCGGCGACGAAATAGCCGTTGTTCAGGATGTTGTGATGGCTGAGCGTCGCACCCTTGGGATGCCCCGTGGTGCCCGAGGTGAACTGGATGTTGATCGCGTCGTCGAACTGCAGCTTGGGGCCGAGATCGGCGAGCTTCATCTTCTCCGCATTGCCGCCGGCGCCGGCAACGTCGTCGAAATTGAGCATGCCGGGCGTCTTCTCGCGGCCGAGCCGGATGACGTGCTTCAAGAGCGGCAGCTTGCCTGCCTTCACCAGCTCGGAGGCGATCTCGAGATAGTTCGAGGTCTTGAGCGCCGGCGCCAGAACCAGCGCCTTGCACTCGACCTTGTTCATCGCATACTCGAGCTCGGCGCGCCGGTAGGCCGGATTGACGTTGACCAGCACCAGCCCGGCCTTGGCGGTGGCGAACTGGACCAGCGCCCATTCCGAGTTGTTGGGCGACCAGATGCCGACGCGATCGCCGCGCTCCAGCCCGAGGGTCATCAGCCCGGCGGCCAGGTCGTCGACCCTCCGGCCGAGCTCGCCCCAGCTCCAGCGCACGTTCTGGTGCCGCACCACCAGCGCCTCACGCTCGCGATGGGTCTCGACGATGCGGTCGAAGAACGCGCCGATCGTCTCGCCGATCAGCTTCTTGGTCGATACGCCGTGATCGTAGGATATCTGGGTCATGGGAGCGGACCTTAGAGCGCTTCCCGATTGGATGGAACCGCCTGCGGTTCTCTTCGCCCGGCGAGGCCATCGCCTTCAGCCAATACACCGTCATCCCGACCGGAGCCGAGCCAAGCGAGGCGCAGTGGAGGGACCTGTCTTGTCGCGGCATCGACGATAAGAGGTCCCTCGGCTGCGCCGCCAATGGCGCTGTAAACAGCGCCCAAGCGGGCGGCTCCGCTCGGGGCGACGAAGAAAATGGCACTTCCGAATGCCCCAGCCTCTCTCGGGATTTCGCCCGTTGCGGGCTGGCTGCTGCCCGAGCGGCAGGCCATCTTCCTCAATTGTTGCGCGGCGGCTTGCTGCCGGGAATGGGCTCGCCGGAATCGCGCTCCCGGACGGCCTGGTGGAAGCCTGCTTCCTCGGCCCGCTGCTTGAACCAGATCCCCTCCGGCGAATGCCGGGTCATGCCATCGAACAGGGTGGCCAGCGTCTGGGTGGTGCGCAGGCCCATGTTGTCGAAGGCGCTGTTGATGGCGGTCTTCTGCATCCACAGCTGGTTCTTCGGCACGCCTTTCATGCGGTCGACCAGGCGCTGGACCGCGGCGTCGAGCTCGCCCGCCGGCACCGCCTGGGTCACCAACCCGATGCGCTCGGCCTCGCGGCCGTCGATCAGGTCGCCGGTCAGCAGCAGCCGCTTGGCCCGTTCGGCGCCGACGCGATAGACCCACATCATGGTCGTCGGGCAGCCCCACACGCGAGCCGGCGGATAGCCGATCCGGGCATCCTCGGCCATGACCACCAGATCGCAGCTCAACGCAATATCGGTGCCACCGGCCACGGCATAGCCATGCACCTTGCAGATCGTGGGCTTGTAGGAGCGCCACAGTGCCTGGAAGCACTGGGTGTTGTGGTCCATCAGCTGGAAGTCGATGAACGGGTCCCACGGCATCTCCTGGCTGCCGCCGGTGCCGCGCGGCTGCTCGGCAGCGTTCTTCAGGTCGTAGCCGGCGCAGAAGGCGCGGCCGGCGCCTTGCATCACGATGACGTGGACGAGGTCATCGCGGTTGGCCTCGGCGACGGCGGCGCGGATCTCGTCCGGCATGCCGCGCGTAATGGCGTTGAGCCGCTCGGGCCGATTCAGGGTGATGGTGGCGACGCGGTCGACGCGGGCGTAGGTCAGAGTTTCGTAGGCCAAGGGATTTTCCTCCTGCGCCCGAGTTAATCTCGCGCAAGCGGGGGGCGGCAAGCGGCTAGGGTGCCGGCCCATGAAGCTCCCGTTCAGCACCGTCGACGTCTTCACCGACCGCCGCTTCGGCGGCAATCCGCTGGCCGTCGTCACCGATGGTCGCGGCCTTTCGACCGAGCAGATGCAGGCGATCGCCGCCGAATTCAATCTCGCTGAGACCACCTTCGTCCTGCCGGCGAAGGATGCCCGGCACACCGCCGAGGTCCGCATCTTCACACCCAAGGCCGAGATGCCGTTCGCCGGCCATCCCAATGTCGGAACGGCCTTCGTGCTGGCGCGCGCCGGCGAGTGCCATGGCCGCAAGCTTGCGGGCGACCGCCTGGTGTTCGAGGAGAAGGCCGGCTTGGTGACCATGGATCTGACGTACGAGGGCGGCGCCGTCGTGGCCACCCGCCTCGCCGCCCCGGTGCCGCTCACCCTGGGCGAGGAATATCCGGTCGAGCTGGTCGCCGAGGCCTGCTCGCTCGAGCCGGCCGACATCCGCGTCGACACGCACCGGCCGCGCATCGCCTCGTGTGGCATCCCGCTGATCTTCGTCGAGCTCGCGTCGCGCGATGCGCTCAAATCGGCAGCGCCGCGCGGCGACGTCTTCGTTCGTCATCTGCCGCGCGATCGCGTCACCGGCATCCATCTCTACGTCCCGGCCAGGGAGCATGGCGTCGAGATCCAGTCGCGCATGTTCGCCCCCTTGCATGGCATCCCCGAGGATCCCGCGACCGGGGGCGCCAACGTCGCCCTGATCGGCCTGCTGGCCCACTACCGGCCCGAGCCCGACCTCACGCTCGCCAAGACGATCGGCCAGGGCTTCGACATGGGCCGTCCCAGCATCCTGGAGGCGGCCGCCGAGAAGAAGGCCGGAAAGGTCGCCACGACCTACATCGGCGGCCGCTGCGTGCCGATGATGCGCGGAACGATCGAGGTCTGATTCGGCGGTCACACGAACACCGGAACCAGCGAGAGCACCAGCAGCCCGGCCATCGACCCGTTGAAGGCAAGGCGGGCGCGCCGACTCGCGAGGAAGCGGGCGATCGCCGACCCGAACCCCGCCCACGCGACGACCGAGGCAAAGCAGGCCACGGCCAGCACGGTGGCGATCACCGAGGTCTGCAGCAGCATGTCGCCGCCCATGGTGGTGAAGGCGGCCAGTGCGCCCACCGTCGTCACCCAGCCCTTGGGATTGACCCAGGTGAACAGCATCGCTTCGACGAAATTGATCGGCCGTGCCCGCGCGCCGCCATCGCCCTTCGCATCGGCGCGGGCGATGCGCCACGCGAGGTAGAGCAGATAGATCGCACCCAGGTACTTGAGAACGAGGTGCAGACGCGGTTCGGCGCGGAACAGCCCGGCAAGGCCGAGGCCCGCGGCCATGATCATGATGCCGAAGCCGAGCGTGATGCCCAGGATTTGCGGAATCGTGCGCCGGAATCCGAAGTTCGCCGCCGATGCCGTCACCATGACGACGTTCGGTCCGGGGGTCAGGCACATGGCGGCGGCGAAGAGAATCAGCGGGCCAAGCAGATCGTGCATGGCGCCGCATGATGGGCACGAAAGACTCGGCCGCAACTACGTGGGAGATACAGAACCTTCTCCTCCCCGGCGAATTTTGGGAGGTGTCGCGTCTTCACGGACCTGCCTTCGCCGAAGCGACGCCGCTTCGGCTTCGCGCAGGCAGGCGGAGGGGTCATGGCTGATGCGGACCGCGGGCGTCTCGCCCGCTCATGCTCATGATCATGAGCGGGCGAGACGCCCGCGGTCCGCATCAGCCATGACCCCTCCGTCGCGTAAGACGCGACACCTCCCCACTTCGTGGGGAAGAATCAACCCAGCGGCAGGGCGGTGCCCTGCTTCACCGGGCGCAGCGCGAACGAGCTTCTGATCTGGGCGATGCCGGGAATCTTGGTGAAGTCCATGACGAAGCGTTCGTACGCTTCGAGGTCGGGCACGACGACGCGCAGCAGGTAGTCGCTGTCGCCGGTCATCAGGTAGCATTCCATGACCTCGGGCCGCGCCGCGGCGGCGCGTTCGAAGGCCTGCAGCGCCTTCTCGACCTGGGTGGTGAGCGACACGCTCATGAAGACGTTGACCGACAGCCCGACCGACTTGGCATCGAGCTGCGCGGTGTAGCCCTTGATCACGCCCGCCTCCTCCAGCGCCTTGACGCGGCGCCAGCACGGCGAGGAGGACAAGCCGACCTGCTGGGCGAGGTCGGTATTGCTCAGCCGGCCGTCGCGCTGCAGACGGTCGAGAATGCGACGGTCGATGGCGTCCAGGTCGATCATTGCGCAAAATCGCCATTTTCTGGGGAAACCTGCCCTATACAGCCTCCTGCGAGGCTCAAACGCAAGGACCTTTCGCGCCACAAGGCGTATGCCTGCGCAATGACCACTATTGTCCCCGTGCAGCGCCTGCGGTTCCTGCGCGAGCTCGAGCGCAAGGTGCTGTGGCTCAGCGCCTGGACCATCCATCACGCCAATCACCTGCGGCCCAACCGCGACGGGCTGAAGGTCGGCGGCCACCAGGCCTCGTGCGCCTCGCTCGCCACGGTGATGACGGCGCTCTATTTCTCGGTGCTGCGGCCGGAGGATCGAGTGGCCGTGAAACCGCATGCCTCGCCGGTGTTCCACGCCATCCAGTACCTGTTCGGCCACCAGACGCGCGACAAGCTCGAACGCTTCCGCGCACTGGGTGGCGCGCAATCCTACCCGTCGCGCACCAAGGATGCCGACGACGTCGATTTCTCGACCGGTTCGGTCGGCCTCGGCGTCGCCATGACCCTGTTCTCCTCGCTGGTGCAGGACTACGTGCGGCTGAAGGCGCTTGGCGACGGCAACAGGCCGACCGGCCGCATGGTAGCGCTGGTCGGCGACGCCGAGCTCGACGAAGGCAACATATTCGAGGCCCTGCTCGAAGGCTGGAAGCACGACGTCCGGAACCTGTGGTGGGTGATCGACTACAATCGCCAGAGTCTCGACGGCGTGGTCAACGACCGCCTGTTCGGCCGCATCGGCGAGATGTTCGAGCTGGTCGGCTGGCGCATCGTCACCTTGAAATACGGCAAGCTCCTGGAAGCGGCCTTCGCCCAGCCGGACGGCGAGCAGCTGCGGCAATGGATCGACGCCTGCCCCAACTCGCTCTACTCGGCGCTGGTGTTCATGGGCGGCGCCGGCTGGCGCGAGGCGCTGACGCGCGATCTCAACCAGTATCCCGGCGTCCGCCGCATCCTCGACCAGCACGACGATGCCGCCCTGCACAGGCTGATGACCAACCTCGCCGGCAATGACATGCAGGCCGTGCTCGATGCCTTCGAAGATGTCGACGACGATCGGCCGACCTGTTTCATCGCCTACACGATCAAGGGCCAGGGCCTGCCGTTCGCCGGCCACAAGGACAATCACTCCGGCCTGATGACGCTCGACCAGATGGCGGGCTTCAAGAAGGGCATGCGAATCGAGGACGGGCAGGAATGGGACAAGTTCGCCGGTCTGTCGGCCAGCGCCCAGGAGCTGCAGGCCTTCCTCGACGCCGCCCCCTTCAATGCCGTCGGCCGGCGGCGCACCGAGGCCCCGGTGGTCGAGATACCGGCGGCGCTGCCGCGGCCCAGCGATCGAAAGTCGAGCACGCAGGAAGGCTTCGGCAAGATCCTGAACGCCATAGCCGCCGAGGACGGCGAGCTCGCACGACGCATCGTCACCACCTCGCCCGACGTCACCGTATCGACCAATCTCGGCCCGTGGGTGAACCGGCGCGGCCTGTGGGCGCATACCGAGGCAGAGGACGTGTTCCGCGAACTCAAGGTCGTGTCGGCCCAGCTGTGGCGCAAGACGCCGCGTGGCCAGCATCTCGAGCTCGGCATCGCCGAGAACAACCTCTTCATCCAGCTGGCGGCGATGGGGCTCAGCCATCAGCTGTTCGGCGCCCGCCTGCTGCCGATCGGCACGCTCTACGACCCGTTCATCGCCCGCGGCCTCGATGCGCTGAACTACGCCTGCTACCAGGATGCGCGCTTCATGATCGTGGCGACGCCGTCGGGCACGACCCTGGCGCCGGAAGGCGGTGCGCACCAGAGCATCCACACGCCGCTGATCGGCATCGGCCAGCCCGGGCTGCTCAGCTACGAGCCGGCTTACGTCGACGAGCTCGCCGTGCTGATGCGCCACGGGCTCGCCTACATGCAGCAGGCCGATGGCGGCTCGGTCTATCTGCGCCTGTCGACCCGAAGCCTGGCGCAGCCGGCGCGCACGCTGTCGCCGCAGCAGGAGGTCGACATCGTTGCCGGCGGCTACTGGTACGCGCCGCCCGAGCCGGGGGCCGAGATCGCCATCGTCGCCATGGGCGCCGTCACGCCGGAAGCGATCGCCGCGCACGAGAGCGTGGTGCGCGATTTCGCCGGCGCCGGCCTGCTGGTGCTGACCTCGCCCGATCGCCTGCACGCCGACTGGCTCGGCGCCCAGCGCAAGCGCGGCCGCACGGTCGGCCGCCTCGAGCCGGCCGACAGCGCGGTCGAACGGCTGCTGGCGCCCCTGTCGCGCGACGCCCGCCTGGTCACGGTGATGGACGGCCATCCCCTGGCGCTGTCGTGGCTGGGCTCGGTGCGCGGCCAGCGGGCGGTGCCGCTCGGCATCGAGAGCTTCGGACAGTCGGGCGACATTCCCGACCTCTACCGCGCCTATCGCATCGACACGGCCGCAATCATCGACGCGGTGGCGCGCGCGATTGCTTGACGCGAACGCCGGGAGGCTCGACACATCTTCTATCCTCCCCGTAATCGGGGGAGGTGGCCCGCAGGGCCGGAGGGGAAGGCCTCGATCGAGATGTCTGAAGGTCCGACGTCGAAATGCGAAGCATCTCGACTGTGGCTTTCCCCCTCCGCCCCCTTGCGGGGGCACCTCCCCCGATTGCGGGGGAGGTGGGGCAGCTTGCGAGGCGAAGACGTGAAGGTCGACGGCACCCACTACCGCACCATCTGGCTCGGCGGCGACGGCACGACCGTGCAGGTGATCGACCAGACCCTGCTGCCGCACCAATTCGAGGTGCGCGAGTGGCGGACCATGGAGGATGCCGAGCGCGGCATCCGCACCATGATCGTGCGTGGCGCGCCTTTAATCGGCGCCGCCGCCGCCTACGGCATGGCCCTTGCGATGGCGAAGGATGCATCCGATGCCATGCTGACCGAGGCGTACACCAAGCTCATGGCGTCGCGGCCTACCGCGGTCAATCTGCGCTGGGCGCTCGACGACCTGCGCGCCCTGCTCGCCCCGCTGCCGACCGGCCGGCGGCGCGAGGCGGCCTATCGCCGCGCCGCCGAGATCTGCGACGAGGATGCCGGGATCTGCCACAGCATCGGCCGGCACGGGCTGGAGCTGATCCGCCGGCTGAAGCCGCGCGGCGATCGCCTTCAGGCGCTGACTCACTGCAATGCCGGCTGGCTCGCCACCGTGGACTGGGGCACGGCGCTGTCGCCGATCTACCAGGCACATGATGCCGGCATTCCGATCCATGTCTGGGTCGACGAGACGCGGCCGCGCAACCAGGGCGCCAGCCTCACCGCCTGGGAGCTGGCGCGGCACGGCGTGCCGCACACCGTGATCGCCGACAATGCCGGCGGCCACCTGATGCAGCATGGCAAGGTCGATTTCTGCATCGTCGGCACCGACCGCACGACGCGCCGCGGCGACGTCTGCAACAAGATCGGCACCTACCTGAAGGCCCTGGCGGCGCACGACAACGGCGTGCCGTTCTATGTCGGCGCGCCCTCGCCCAGCATCGACTGGACGATCGCCGACGGCCAGCGCGACATCCCGATCGAGGAACGACATGCCGACGAGGTCGGCCGCATCACCGGCCGCACCGCCTCGGGCGAGGTCGTGACGGTCGACGTGCTGCCCGAGGGCAGCGCCGCCTCCAACCCGGCGTTCGACGTGACGCCGGCCCGGCTGGTCACCAACCTGATCACCGAGCGCGGCGTGTGCGCCGCCAGCGAAGCGGGCCTGCTGTCGCTCTACCCGGAAAGGTCGCTGGCGGCGTGATTTTCTCGCCCGCCGTCCGGGCGACGATCGGCCTCGGCTTCACGCAGATCGTGGGTTGGGGCACCACCTTCCTGATGCCCTCGGTGCTGGGCCGCCATATCGGGGACGCGCTCGGCCTGCCGAGCGAGATCGTGTTCGGCGGCATCACCGTGATGTTCGCCGTCGGTGCGATCTTCGCGCCGCGCGTCGGCCGGCTGATCGATCGTACCGGCGCACGCACCCTCATGGCGGCAGGCTCGGTGCTCTACGCGCTGTCGCTGGCCGCGCTCGCGCTGTCGCAGGGCATGACGACCTATCTTCTGTGCTGGGCCGGCCTTGGCGTCGCCTCGACCCTGGCGCTCAGCACGCCGGCCAGCGTCGCGCTTGCCCAGGTGACCGGCCCCGGCGCGCGCCGGGCGATCGCCCTGCTGGCCATCATCGGCGGCTTCGCCTCGACCGTGTTCTGGCCGCTGTCGGGCGCTCTCGACCTGGCCGTCGGCTGGCGCGGCACGCTGCTGGCCTATGCGGCGATCCACCTTTTCGCCTGCGCGCCGGTTCACCTCATGGTGCTGCCGCGCCGACCGCCGGTCCATCACGCGACGGGAGCCACAACCGCAGCGTCGAGCGGCGTCCCGCCGGAGGTGCACTCGCGCGCCTTCCTGCTGCTGACGCTGACGCTCGCCAGCGGCGCCTTCGTCTTCACCGGTGCGATGGTGCACATGATCGAGATCCTGCGCGGCCTCGGCCATGCGCCAGCTTCGGCGGTGCTGCTGGCCTCGATGATCGGCCCGGCCCAGGTCACCGTCCGCATCTTCGAGCTGCTGTTCGGCCATCGCTACTCGATCATGCGCTCGGCCGTGTTCGGGTCGGCCATGCTGACCCTGGGCCTGGGGCTCGCGCTGCTGGCCGGCGGCGATTTCGTCGCGGCCCTGACCTGCATCGCAGCCTACGGCATCGCCAACGGACTGAAGGCGGTGCAGCGCGCCACCCTGCCGCTCGCCCTGTTCGGTCGCGGCCAGTTCGGCACCTACATGGGCCGCCTGGCGCTGCCGCAGGGCATCGTCTCGGCCATCGCGCCGCCCACGATCGCGGCCGTGCTCAGCCTCTACGGCGCGATGGGCGCACTATGGATGTTGCTGGCCGCCGCAACGGTGTCGCTACTGGCCATGGTGCTGCTCGCCCGGCTCGCGCGAACGGTGCGGTAGGGCGAAAGGTTGCATGGAAATGCCGTGCAACGCCCTTCCCGGGGTGGCGTTCTCTGGCCGTCAACAAGGACCAAAGGAGAACGACCATGATCCGCACCACCCTGGCCATCCTCGGCGTGATTGCGGCCGCGGGCGTGGCCCACGCCCAGATGCAGGCACCGAGCACGCCGGAAGGCCGCGATAGCCGCTCCATGCCGGGCGGCACCAGCAACCCGAACACCAACCTGCCCAAGACTTCGCCGAACGCCTCGGCGGGCGAAGCTGCCGCCAAGGCGGCGATCGAGCAGCGCGGTTACAACGGCGTGAGGAGCCTCACGCGCGACACGGCCGGAAACTGGGCCGCCAAGGCGATGCGCGGCAACGTCGAAGTCGCTGTCGTGCTTCAACCGGACGGCACGATCGTCGAGCAGTGACGTTGGACGCGGCTTGCGGACCGCGCGGCTCTCGCGCGGTCCGCAAGACCTCTCGATGACTGCATCTGCCGCACCGTGATGGCGTTGATGCCTCCGGTGCGGCAAAGTCGCGGGCGACAGGAGCAGCTCATGACTTCGCCCGCCGCGGACATCTTCATTCGTTCATCGACCGTCCGCCATGTCGGCTGGCTGGACTTCGACCGGCCGCCGGTCAATGCCTTCACTCGCGCCATGGTCGATCAGACGCACGACGCGATCGCCGCCGCGCTGGCCGATCCGGAGGTGCGCGTGCTGGTCCTGGCGAGCGCGGTCGAGGCCTATTTCAGCGCCGGTGCCGATCTCAACGTCTTCAAGGGCATGAAGCAGGACGGCATGCGGCAGTGGGCGATGCGCTGTCACGACATCGTGCGCCTGCTGCGCGGCTCGCCCAAGCCGCTGCTGGCCGCCATCAACGGCACGGCCGTGGGCGGCGGGCTGGAGATGACCCTGCATTGCGACCTGCGCTTCGCCGCGACCAACGCGCGACTCGGCCAGCCCGAGATCCGCATTGGTTTCATCCCGCCGATCGCCACCACGCAGGCGCTGGCGCGCCTGATCGGCCGGCCGCGCGCGATCCGCTATCTCTACGACGGCGGCCTGGTGCCGGCGAGCGAGGCGCTGGGCTGGGGCCTGGTCGACGAGCTGGTCGAGCCCGCCGCCTTGCGCGACCGCGTGCAAGCCTACGCCGAGGAGCTGGCGGCCAAGTCACCGGCCGCTCTCGCCGCCATCCGGCGCACCGTCACCCTGGGTGGCGGCTTGACCTTCGAGCAAGGCATGGCCTACGAGCTAGAGACGGTGGCCGAGCTCGCCGGCACGCCCGACTTTGCCGAAGGAGTCGACGCCTTCCTCGCCAAGCGCCCTCCAACCTGGCCCAGACCATGACCCAAATCGCCGAGGTCGATTCTCTCGACATCCAGATCGTCGTCGACAACGTCACCGATTCGCTGTCGTCGGTGCCGAGCTTCGTGGAGACCGAGCTCGGCGGCCTTGGGCGGCGGCGCGGCGGCGCCTGGGTACTGGGCGGCAACTGCCTCTGCTGCGCGGCACACGGCCTGTCGTGCCTGCTCACCCTGAGCGCCGGCGGCAAGACCCGCAGCGTGCTGTTCGACAGCGGACCGGAGGATCGCACCTTCGAGCAGAACGTCTCCCGCCTCGGCCTCGATCTCGGTCCGCTCGAGGCGATCGTGCTGAGCCACGGCCATTGGGACCATGCCGGCGCCCTCCTGCGCGCCCTGCAGCTCGCGCGCGACCGCAACGGCGGCCGCGAGGTGCCGTGCTACGTGCACCCCGACATGTTTCGCAGCCGCGCGCTTCGGCTGCCCGACGGGTCGTTCCGGCCGATGGAGGACGTGCCCTCGCCGGCGGCGCTCGCGGCCAACGGCGGCAAGGTGATGTCCTCGCGCGAGGCCCAGACGGCGGCAGGCGGCACGGTGTTCGTGAGCGGCGAGATCCCGCGCCGCAGCGGCTTCGAGATCGGCCTGCCCGGCCAGCATCGTCGCACGGAAGACGGCGGCGGCTGGGAGTTGGACGAGCTCCTGATCGACGAACGGTTCATCGCCGTGAACGTGCGCGGCAAGGGCCTGGTCGTGCTGACCGCGTGCAGCCACGCCGGCGTGATCAACGTGCTCGCCCACGCGCGCGACTGCTTCCCCGGGATCAAGCTGCACGCCGTGCTGGGTGGCCTGCATCTCTCCGGCCCGAACGAGCGCGTCATCCCGCAGACGGTCACGGCGCTCGGTGGCTTCGGCCTCGACGTCATCGCTGCCGGCCACTGCACCGGCTGGCGCGCCATGACCGCGCTCGCCAACGCCTTCGGCGACAGCAAGCTGGTCCCGCTCGCGGTGGGCAAGAAGTTGAGGTTTTGACTCTTCATGCTCCC
The DNA here is from genome assembly GCF_050185545.1 of Reyranella sp. Taxonomy (GTDB): domain Bacteria; phylum Pseudomonadota; class Alphaproteobacteria; order Reyranellales; family Reyranellaceae; genus Reyranella. The sequence goes on from NZ_JBFWZI010000015.1 coordinate 39,092, forward strand.
CGGCTTCGCCGAGGAAGTGTCGCGTCTTACGCGACGGGGTCATGGTCTCTTGGACCGCGGGCGTCCCGCCCGCTCATGAATCTCGGGCGGGCGAGACGCCCGCGGTCCGGAAGACAATGGGTGCTACGCCGCCTCGGCCTTATTCGAGTGGCCGGGATAGTCGGCGTCGAGCACGAAGGGGAACGGACCCTCGTACGTGCCGATCGGCAGGGTGTGGGTCACGAGGCCGGCTGTCGATGACCACAGATGGAGCTGCAGGCCGGGCGGCTCCATCGTGAAGCTCGCGGGGCTTTCGTCGGGAATCAGGTCGAGCGTCACCTGGTGGGCGGTGCTGGGCGCCACCGAGCCGATCGTGCCGGCCCAGCGCACCGTTATCGGGCGGTGGTGATGGCCGCACAACACACGCTCGACGTTGCCGAAGCGGCTCACCACGGCAGCCATGGCCACGCCGTTGCGGCAATTGATGCGATCCATGTCGGCGAGGCCGGCGCCGAACGGCGGATGGTGCATGAAGATCAGGGTCGGCCGGCCCGGCGCCTCGCCGAGCCGCGCCTCCAGCCAGGACAGTCGGGCGGCGCACATCTCGCCATGGCCGTACCCCGGCACCACCGTGTCGAGACCGATCAGGCGAACCGGATGGCCATCGACGGCGTAATGCAGGAAGCCGCCGTCGGTCGGCAGGTAGCCGTCCGGGCCGAACTCGGCGAGGAGCTCGGCCCGGCGATCGTGGTTGCCGGGCACCAGATAGACCGGCATCGACAAGGGATCGAGGATGTCGCGCAGAACCTCGTACTCCTCGGCCAGCCCGCAGTCGGTGAGATCGCCGGTGGCGATCACCAGGTCGGGCTTGCGCGGCAGAGCCTCGAGGGTCGCCACGGCCGCCGCGAGCATCGCGTTTGTGTCGACCCGGCCGTAGGCGAGCCGCCCCCGTGGACGGACATGCATGTCGGTGATCTGGGCGATCATCATGGCACGCTCCCTTTTCCAACCCGGCCGCTTCACGGCAACTTCAGCGAGGTCTGCCCGACATAGGGCCGCATCAGCTCGTCGGCCTTCTTCTGGGCATCCTTGACAGCCTGCTCGGCCTTCTTCTTCCCGTTCATCATCGCCTGGATCTCGTCCTCAAGCGCCTTGCGCACGGCGACGGTCTGGTAGGTCGCGAACCATGGCTTGGCGTACGGTAGCTGATCGAGCGCCACCCTGGCATCGGGGTTCCTGGCAATGAACTCCTTCATCTCCGGCTTGTCGTAGGCCGACTTGCGCGGCGCGAAGTAGCCGGTGAAACGGCTCCAGCCACCCAGCGTCTCGGCCGCTGTCAGCCACTTGATGAACTTCCAGCCGGCCTTCCTGCTGTCCTCGCTCTGGCCGTTGAACATGACCAGCGAGGCGCCGCCGATCGGCACGGCGTTGCGCACGTTCCTCGGCACGAAGGCGACGTCGTAGGGCTGCTTCATGTTCTCGCGGATGAAGGACAGCGAGCCGGTCGACAGGAGCATCATCGAGGTCTTGCCGGCGAAGAACGCGGTCGACACGCCGCCCGCCTCGGTGACGCCTTGCGGCATCACCTTGTGCTTGAAGATCAGGTCCTCGAGAAAGCGCGCCGCGCCCAGCATCGAGGGGGAGTCGTAGTAGACCTCGCCGCCGTACTCCTCGTTGAAGTAGCGCCCGCCGTTCGACAGCGACAGCGCCTCCATCAGCCAGCCGAGATAGTCGTAGCCGGCCGGCATCAGGAAGCCGTGCCGGTCGGCCTTGGCAAGCTTCCTGGCAGCGTCCACCAGCTCGGCCCAGGTGCGCGGCGGCTTGCCCGGATCGAGGCCCGCCTCCTTGAAGTGCGCGACGTTGTAGTAGAGGAGCGGCGTCGAATTGTGAAACGGCACGCCATAGAGCTCGCCGTCGACCGTGGCGTTGGCGTGCAGCGCCGGCCAGAAATCCTGCAGGAAGGCCTCGCGCGTCGTCTGTTCCGCCTTCAGCATCGGCTCGAGCGAGATGATGTCGCCCGACAGCTTGAGATCGACATTGAAGTTGGCGCTCATCAGCACGACGGAGGGTGGCTTGCCGGCCTTGGCGGCGGCCTGCGCCTTGAGCTTGGTGTCGTCGTAACCGCCAGTATAGACCGCGGTGACCTCGACTTCCTTCTGGCTCTCGTTGTAAAGCTTGACCAGCCGCGTCATCTCGCGCGCGAGCTTGCCTTCGACCGGAACGGGAAAGAAAAACTCGATCCTGGTCTGTGCCGACACCGCGAACGGCGTCATCGCGAGGCACATTGCCAGCGCGCTCTTGCCCAGGCGGGCGATCATTGTCATCGGTCTGGCCTCCTAGCCCTTAACTCCACTGAAGACGAAGCTGTCGACGAAGCGGCGCTGGAAGGCGACGAACGCCACCGCCAGCGGCGCCATGACGAGGAGCGTGCCGGCCGCCAGCACGCCCCATTCCTTGCCGCCCTCGGCGCCGCGCGTGAAGGCGGCGAGGCCGATCGTAAGCGTCTGGTTCTTCGGATCGCTGACCACCATCAGCGGCCACAGGAACTCGTTCCAGTGCGCCGTCACCGAGACGATGGCGAAGGCGAGCAGCCCGGGCCGCGCCATCGGCAGCAGCACGTACCAGACGATCGCCCACCACGGCGCGCCGTCGATCGCCGCCGCCTCCTCGAAGTCGCGCGGCAAGGCGAGGAAGGTCTGGCGCATCAGGAAAGTGCCGAAGGCCGAGGCGAAGTACGGCGCCATGACGCCAGGCAAAGTGTCGTACAGGCCGAGATCGACCACAGTGCGCAGGTTGGGCACGATCAGCGCCGGCGGCACCAGCATGAGCTGCAGCAGGAAGGCGTAGAACAGCACATCGCGGCCGGCGAAGCGCAGGCGGGCAAAGGCGTAGCCGGCCAGGCCGACGGTGACGCATTGCACCGCGAGCAGGCCGGTCACCACGATGATGGTGTTGACGTAGTAGAGGCCGAAGGAGCCGCTCTCGAGCGCGTTGCGAAAATTCTCAAATGTCGGCGTGAAGTCGGGCAGCAGCGAGGCCATGCCGGCGCTGCCCGCGCCGTCCGGCCGGAACGATGCGACCACGGTCCACAGGAACGGGCTCGCCCACAGGAGGGCGACAGCCGACAGCAGCGCGACGAGAAACGCGCCGGGCAGGCGCTTCGCGAGCCGGCGCCTAGCCATTGCCACGGGCTCCGCGCTCCATCACCTTGAGCGAGCCAAGCGACAGCGCGAGCAGCACGGCGACGCTGATCAGGGTCGCGGCGGCTGCCTTCCCGTACTCGAAATTCTCGTGCGCCGCCTGGAAGATGTAATAGAGCACCAGGTTGGTGGCGTTGGACGGGCCGCCGCGGGTCAGCACGATCACGTGGTCGACGCTGGTCAGGAGCTGGATCAGGGCAATCACGGTCACGAAGGCCGTGGTCGGCGCCAGCGCCGGCAGGATGACGAAGCGCAGGCGCTGCCACGCATTGGCACCGTCGATCATCGCCGCCTCGACCGTGTCGCGCGGCACGTTCTGCAGGCCGGCGATGTAGAACAGCATGTAGTAGCCGGCGTTCTTCCACACGGTGAGGCCGATCATCGACCACAGGGCGATGTCGGAATCGCCGAGCCAGTTCGGTCCCTGCACGCCTATCTTGGCGAGGTAGTAGTCGAGAAGCCCGACACCCGGCAGAAAAATGAAGAAGAACAGCGAGGCAGCCGCGACCAGCGGCACCAGCGAAGGGAAGAAGAAGACCGTGCGCAGCACCGCCGACAGGCGCGTCGAGCGCCGGACCGCAAGCGCAAAAGCCAGCGCCAGCACCAGGGTAGGAACCAGCACACCCAGCGCATAGACGAGGTTGTTCAGCGCGGCCTGGCGGAACGCCGGGTCGGCAAGCACCCTGGCGTAGTTGCCGAACCCGACGAAGGTCTCGGTCGCGCCGGCGCCGTGCGGCTTGTCGAACAGCGAATCGACCAGGACGCGCAGGATCGGCAGGTAGGTGAACAGGGCGAGGAACAGCAGCGAGGGCGCGAGCAGCGCATAGGGCAGCAGCCGCGCCTTGCGCCGCCGAGTCGACGCCGCGTTCGCCCGGGGGCGATCCTGACGGGATTCGAGAGCCCCGGTCGCGCCGGCCATGCTCATGCTCATGCCGCCCGATGCCTAGGGCGGGTGGAACAAGGAACTGTTACAGAGCGGCTACGTTTGCGTGACGGCCGTCAGGCAATGGGGATAATAACACCCATCAGCCGCGTCGCCGGCTTCTCAGCCAGCCGCCGGCTGAAGGCGCACATTGTCGATGAAGAGGAAGATGTCGTTGTCGGGAACGCCCTTGCCCGGCGGCGCACAGAGTATGCCGCCGGTCACCGAGTCGTAGCCGCCGCGCTGGAACTGGCCCAGCCGTCGGAAGCCGACGCAGCTGCGGCCCTGCTTGTCCTCCTGGAAGGTCACGTAGTCGGCGTCCTTGTAGCGCGCAACCTGCGAAATCCGAGTGACGAACTTGCCGTCCTCGAACATCCATTTCACGAAGTCGGCCGTTGTCTCGTCCGCCACGACGTAGGAGTAGGTATTGCGTGCCTCCCACACGAACATGTGGACGTAGTAGCCATTGCTGCCCGCCCCGAAGGCCGCCCATTGGCGGAAAGCGCCGACATTCCCTTCACCGGTGACCAGATTGGTGGCCCGGCACTTCAATCCCGCCCAGGCGACGATGCGCGATTGCCGACAGTCGATGTCTTGCCAAGCGTAGCGTTTCGTATCGGCCGTTGCCGTTCCAGCGGCAACGGCCAAGGCAGCGAAGTACATCGGCAACCGGATGATCCTCGTGGCCATCGGCAAGTGCAGCGGTGGAGGACTGTCACGCCGCGCCGCGGCGCGGATCACCGGCACACCTCGAGGGGCAGGAGTTGGCGATAGGCCGCCGTCAGGCACTCCGCTTCGCTCTTGAACTCTTCGCGGCGGAAATAGATCGCCTGCATCTGGTATGCGCCTGCCGCCGATCCGCCTCGGCTTGCCGAGGAACCGGAGAAGGCGGGCCAGGCGATCCCCGCACCGTCACCGTTGGTGCCGGGCACTGTGCCACTGCTAACGGCCCCAGCCGGAGCCACGGCACCTCTGATGAGGCCCTGGGAGACTGCACCACCAAGCTCCGGGTTGGCGACAGTGCTGCCGGTGCTCCCCGAGGTGCCGCCGGCGCCACTGCCGGAGCCGCCGGTTCCGCCGCTGTTGCTTGCACCGCTGGTAGCCGCACCGCTCGCCGTCCCACCGCCAGCGGCGCTTGCCGATCCAGCGCTGCCGTTGCTGGCTGCGCCTTCGCTCGTTCCGGCACTGCCGCTGCCTGCTCCGGCGTTGCCACTGCCGGTGCCGCTTCCACCTGGTCCGGCGCCCCCAACGCCACTCACGGCAGAACCGACAGCCGAACCGACGGCACCCACGGCCGCTGCCGCGGCACTAGCCGCAGTGCCTGCCGCGCTGCCCACGGTGCCGGCTACGCCGCCTACTGCGCCGCCCCCTGTGCTGGTCTGGGCTTCAAGTCTCGCTGCAGCAAGCACAGCGAATGACACACCGCAGCACAGCGCTGCCGTCCGATACCATCGCGCCATTCTGCCTCGCACCGTTGATAAAACTTCCCACGAGCTCGGGCTGCTCTCCGTCAGGCAACGAACGATCCCAAGACCTGACCGGAGCCAGCTGTCGCCTCATCTAAACGCCACCGGGCACCTGTCTGTTGCGTCGCACATGGCGATGCATGCCGGTGCGTACAGAACGGTACGGGTCGGCTACCTTTGCGTGACGGCCGGCACGCGATGGGGATAATCGTCGACATGGGCGACCTTCACCCCCTGGCCCTCGGCTTCCTGGTGGCGCTTGGCATCGGCCTGCTGGTCGGCATCGATCGCGAGCGCCGCAAGGGCGACGGCTCGACGCGCAGCGCCGCCGGCCTGCGCACGTTCACGCTGGCGTCCCTGCTCGGCGCCGTCGCCATGGCGGCGGGCGGGGCGCTGCTGCTTGCAGCGGCCAGCCTCGCCGTCGCGGGCTTTGCCGGCGTGTCCTACTGGCGCGCCCACGAGGAGGATCCCGGGCTGACCACCGAGACCGCGCTCGTGGTCACCACCCTGATCGGCGGCCTGGCGATCCGCGAACCCGCCATCGCTGCCGGTCTCGGCGTGGTCGTCGCCGTCCTGCTGGCCGCCCGTACCCCGCTGCACCGCTTCACGCGCTCGGTCCTCACCGACGACGAGCTGCGCAGCCTGCTGATCTTCGCCGGATCGACCCTGGTCGTGCTGCCCCTCCTGCCCGATCATCCGATCGGACCCTACGGTGCGCTGAACCTGCGCAACATCTGGCTGGTCGTCATCCTTGTGATGGGTGTGAGCGCGCTGGGCTACGTTGCCGTGCGCCTGGCCGGCGCGAAGTTCGGATTGCCACTGGCCGGCTTAGCCGCGGGCTTCGTCTCGAGCAGCGTCACCATCGGCGCCATGGGCGAGCGTACGCGGGGCCAGCCCGAGCTGACGAAGCCCGCTGTCGCCGGCGCCGTGCTGTCGTCGGTCGCCACCATCGTTCAGCTCGCCATCCTGATCGGCGCGATCAGCATGGAGACGCTCGGCGCCTTCTGGCTGCCGCTGGTCCTTTCCGGCGTCACTGCCATCGTCTATGGCGGCATCTTCACCCTGTGGGCGCTCGAGCATCGGATCGACCAACACTCCGCGGCGGGCAGCGCGTTCAGCCTGAAGACTGCACTCGCCTTCGCTACCATCCTGGCGGCCATCCTGCTGGCTGCCGCGGCCGCGCAGGACTGGTTCGGCGAGACCGGTGTGCTGATCGCCGCCGCAATCGGCGGCTTCGCCGACACGCACTCGGCGGCGGTGTCCGTCGCTTCGCTGGTTCAGGACCAGCGGATCAGCTCACAGATGGCAATTGTGCCGATCCTGGCCGCGCTCACCACCAATACCCTCACCAAGGCCGCTTTCGCCATCACCACCGGCGGCCGCGCCTTCGCCCTTTATGTCATTCCCGGCCTGATCCTGATGGTCGTCGCGGCATGGCTTGGCGCCTTCATTGCCGGCCCGCTCAAGGTCTGACCGTGTCAAATGGCGGGAAACTTGCTTTCCTGCCACCGCCTACGACGCTTGGGAGACATGGATGGCCAACAAGATGCACCGGCTCGGCGCGCCCCGCGCCGGCTACCACTGGACGGCGAGCGCCAGGGAAATCGACATGGCGACGCCGGCTGCGAGACCGAAGCCCCTGCGCATCGCTGCCCAACCCCAGAACATCACCATCGATCTCAAGCGCACGGCAATGATCGTGATCGACATGCAGAACGATTTCTGCGCCAAGGGCGGCTGGGTCGATTCGCTTGGCCTCGACTACACGCCCGATCGCAAGCCGATTGCGCCGCTGCAGAAGCTCCTGCCGGCGCTGCGCAAGGCGGGCGTGCCGATCATCTGGGTCAACTGGGGCAATCGGCCCGACCTCGCCAACATGCCGCCCAACCAGATCCATATCTACAAGCCGTCAGGCGTCGGTATCGGGTTGGGCGACCCGCTGCCGGGCAGCGGCGCGGCCGTGTTGCAGAAGGGCTCGTGGGCGGCCGCCGTGGTCGATGAGCTCGAGCAGGTGCCCGAGGACATCATGGTCGACAAACACCGCATCAGCGGCTTCTGGGACACGCCCCTCGATTCCATACTGCGCAATCTCGGCATCCGCACCGTGATGTTCTCGGGTGTCAACACCGACCAGTGCGTCCTGCATTCGCTGACCGACGCCAACTTTCTGGGCTACGGCTGCGTGCTGGTCGAGGATTGCTGTGCCACCAGCTCGCCCGACTTCTGCACCGAAGCCACGGTGTGGAACGTGAGGAAGTGCTTCGGCTTCGTCACCGATTCCGGGAAGATACTGCGGGCCCTGAAAAAGTAACCAGGCACTTGCGCGATCTCGTCCTTCTCCCAGGCTTCATGTGCGACAGGGATCTGTGGGCCGACATGGTCCCCGATCTCAAGACCGTGGCGACCCTGCACTACGGCAACGTCTACGAGGATACCTCGCTCGAAGGCATGGCGCGGCGCGTGCTCGACTCCTCGCCCGAGCGCTTCGTGCTGGTCGGCTTCTCGATGGGCGGTTTCGTCGCGCGCGTGCTGACTCTGATGGCGCCCGAACGGGTGACCGGCGTCGCCTTCGTCGCCTCCTCGGCGCGCGGCTACTCGGCCGAGGAGATCGCGCGCCGCCGCGCGGGCTATCAGCCGGGTGACCGGCCGCCGCGCAAGGCAGGCGAGGAGTCGGTGGCGCGTGGCCTGCATCCGGCGCGCGAGACCGACCCGGTGCTGCTCGACCGGTTGCGCGGCATGCAACGCCGGCTCGGCCGCGACGTGCGGGCGCGCCAGGCCCAGCTGGTGCGCAACGACGGCTATGCCGACCTCGAGCGCATCAGCTGCCCCGCGCTGGTCGTCGCCTGCCGCCAGGACCGGTTGCGCCGGCTCGCCGAGACCGAGCGCATGGCGCAGCACCTGCCACGTGCCCGCTTCGCCATCCTCGAGGAATGCGGGCACATGGCACCGCTCGAGCGTCCCCGCGAGCTGGCCGGCCTGCTGATCGACTGGATCGGGGAATCGGGCTTGTAATCGGCATTTTCGCCGCCGAGCTGCCAAAAGCCTTTAGCAGATTTTATAGAGGCTTACGGCCCTTGAACCCGCCTGTTCCGGTGCCATGTCTGGGCGTCTGGGGACGAGGCACGAGATCATGAGCGAAGCCCAAGACCTGTTTGCGGTCCTGCGACAGTCCACCGACGCCGATTGCGTGAACGCCCTGGCGCGGCTGGTCCGCGAGGCACCCGACCGCAAGCTCACCCGCATCAACGTGCTGGCTTTCGCCAGGGCCGAGGGTGTCGACGAAGAACAGATGATCACGGCGTTCCTTCAGGCTGCCCGGATCGGGCTGTTCGACCTGTCATGGAACGTGCTTTGCCCGAGCTGCAGCGGCGTGCTCGACGCCAATGCCTCGCTGAAAAGCGTACGCTCCGGGCAATACCATTGCGCATTCTGCAATCTCGACAACGAACCGACGCTCGACGAGATGGTCGAGGTGACCTTTACCGTCAGCCCGCGGGCGCGGCGGATCGCGGCACACAATCCCGACGAATTGCCGCTCTGGGAGTATTACCGCCAGGTTTTCTGGGGCTCCGGTGTCGAGCTGCCCGACAGCGACCTCGAGCCGACCCTGCAGCAGATCACGCTCGATGCCGTCGAGCTGCCGGCTGGCGAGAAGGCGCTGCTTTCCCTGCAGCTGCCGGCGAACTTCGTCATCGTGCTCGAGCCGGTGACACACACCGCGCAGTTCATCGACGTCAAGGGCGAGCCGACCGCCGATCGGCAGGCGCTTTCCGTCGTCTACAACAACCTGCGAGCGCCTGGCGCGGCCCTCGAGATGCGGCCGGGCCCGATCCGGCTCTCTCTCGAGAATCGCACTGGCACGCGAGTGCTGCCCACCGTGTGGGTCGTCAGCAAGAAATTCGAAGGGATCACCGGCAAGCGCCGTCCGTTCCTCACCGCCAAGCGCCTGCTGTCAAACCAGACGTTCCGCGACATCTACCGGACGGACACGCTCGACGTCGACCAGCGACTCAAGATCACCAGCCTCACCTTCCTGTTCACCGATCTCAAGGGCTCGACCGAGCTCTACGAGCGCGTCGGCGACCTGGTGGCCTTCGACTTGGTGCGCGAGCACTTCCGCACGCTGAACGAGATCGTGGCCGACGAGGGCGGCGCCGTCGTCAAGACGATCGGCGACGCCGTGATGGCGACCTTCCTCACGCCCGACCAGGCGCTCGCGGCGGGGCTGCGCATGCGCGAGGCGATGCGCAAGCTGAACGAGACTCACGGCCGCGAGGACCTGCTGCTCAAGATCGGCATCCACGAAGGTCCCTGCCTCGCCGTGAACCTCAACGAGCGCCAGGACTATTTCGGCCAGACGGTGAACATCGCCTCGCGCGTCCAGGGACTTGCCCTGTCGCGCTCGATCCTGGCGACGGCCCCCGTCGTCCACAATCCGAAGAGCGCCAGCCTGCTCAGCGGCAACGGGCAGAAGCCCGTGGCGCAAAGCCAGCCCCTGCGCGGCATCGCGACGGAGGTGGCGATCTATGAGATTCCGTGATGCTCGGCGGACACGCCTCATTCTCCTCCCCCGTCATCGGGGGAGGTGCCCCGTCTTACGGGGCGGAGGGGGAAGGCCACAGTCGAGGTCCCTCTGATTCCGACGTCATGGTCGGAGACATCCATACTGTTGCCTTCCCCCTCCCGCCATACGGGCCCCCACCCCCGATTACGGGGGAGGTTGGAAAACTTCGCAGTCGCACCAAACGTCCCTCGTTGTCGGAGCGATAACCCTGTCCTATCGTGCCGCGTGCCTAACTCGCGCGACATCTGATGTTTTCCGTTTCTCGCGCTGCCGATTCGGCCGACCGGATCTACTTCACGCTGGTTGCCCTGATCGGCGGCGCCCTGCTGGTGTACTTCGCCGCGGTGCCGGCGCTCGGGCTCAACGTCGCCTTTCATTTCTACCTGATGCTGTGGATCACCATGGCGTCGGCCTTCAACGTCGCCTCGGGCTTCGCGGGATACATGCCGTTCGGCTACGTGGCGTTCTACGGAGTCGGGGCCTTCACCACGGCGATCCTGGTCAAGAAGGCGGCGTTTCCGCTGTTCCTCGCCCTGCCGCTGTCGGGAGTCGCGGGCCTCGTTCTGGCGCTCTTGTTCGCGCCGACGCTTCGCCTGTCCGGCATCTATTTCGGCATCGTCAGCCTGGCGCTGGCCGGCATCTGCCGGCTCACCATCACCAACATGCCGGAAGAGATTACGGGCGGCAGCTTCGGCCTGCAGCTCGGCAGCCGCGCCCAGCCGCTGCAGAGCTTCTACGTGATGATGGCGGTCATGGTGCTGGCGCTCGCCACCATCCTGTGGCTGTCGCGCTCGCGCCTCGGCAAGGCTTTGCGCGCCACGCGCGACGACGCCGAGGCGGCCGACATGATGGGCGTCAACGTTCCCCTGGTACGACTCTACGGCTGGCTGATCTCGGCCTTCTTCCCCGCGGTGTGCGGCGGCGTCGAGGCCTGGTACACCAACGTCGTCGACACCGAGACCGCCTTCAACACCCTGATCACCGCCAAGACGGTGATCTACGCGGTCGCCGGCGGCATGGGCACGGTGACCGGGCCGATCATCGGCGCCGTCGCCATGGTGTGGCTCGACGAGCTGATCTGGCGCCAGTTTCCGTTGCTCAATCTCCTGATCCTGGGCGTCGCCACGGTGATCCTGGTGCTGTTCCTGCCGCGCGGCATCGTCGGCACCGTGCTGCGCCGCAAGCCGCACTGGCGGCGCTACGTGCCCTAGGGAGACGCCGTGGAACTGTTGATCCTGAACGGCCTCGCCAACGGGCTGATCGTCGGCGGCATCTATGCCCTGATCGGCGTCAGCCTGACGCTGCTCTACGGCGTCCTGCGCGTCGTCAACTTCGCCCATGGCGAGTTCGTCATCGCCGGCTCGTTCTTCGCCTTCGTGCTGTTCAGCACCTTGAAGATCCCTCCCCTGCTCGCCCTGCCGCTGGCCGCCGTCGCCTTCTTCGTCGCCGGCTGGCTGCTCTACTACGTGCTGATCCCGCGCCTGGCGCTCAGCGACGATCCCGAGCTGATGTCGTTCCTGATGTTCTATGGCGTGTCGATCGCGGCGGCGGCGCTGATGCTGCTGCTGTTCGAGGCCGATTCGCGCTCGATCGACTTCACCTTCACGCCGGTCTCGGTCCAGGTCGGCCCGATTTACATCTCGACGGCGCGCCTGGTGGCGCTCGCCATCACCATAGCGATCTCGATCGCACTGGCGCTATTCCTGTTCCGCACCCTCCCCGGCAAGGCGCTGCGCGCGGCGATCATGAACCCGGAAGCGATCCAGATCATGGGCGTCGACATCGTCCGTCTGTCGGCCTTCGCCTTCGCACTGGCCTCCGCGCTGGCCGGGGTCACCGGCGTGCTGGTCGCCCTGGTGTTCCCGGCCTTCAATGCCTTCTCCGGCGCCGAGTACACCATCATCGCCTTCATCGTCGTGGTGCTGGGCGGCCTCGGCAATCCGGTCGGGGCGTTGCTGGCCGGCGTGGTGTTCGGCCTGGCCGAGCAGATGGCGACGGTGTTCCTGCCGCAGGCGCTGGCCCAGATCGTGGGCTTCGTCATCCTGGTCGGCACCATCTTCCTGCGCCCGTCGGGCCTGCTCGGCACGAGATTCCGACGGTGAGCACCGCCATCGAGACGCGCGACCTCACCAAGCGCTTCGGTGGCCTGGTGGCGCTCGACGGTGTCAGCCTGCAGGCCGCTTCCGGCGAGATCCTGGGTGTCATCGGCGTCAATGGCGCGGGCAAGACGACCCTGATGAACTGCATCTGCGGCCTCTATCGGCCGGATGGCGGCGACGTGTTCATCGGCGGCGCGCGGGTCACCGGCCAGTCGCCGCACGTGATCGCCCATCACGGGATCGGCCGGACTTTCCAGGTGCCGCGCGTGTTCCGCAAGATGTCGCTGATCGACAACCTCCTGGTGCCGGTGCTCGATCGCCCGGCATCGGATTCCGAGCTGATCGGCCGCGCCGAGGCGATGCTCGAGCGCATGCAGCTGATCGAGCTGCGCCACAACTACGCCGAGGAGCTGTCGGGCGGCCAGCAGAAGCTGCTCGAGATGGCGCGCATGCTGATGCCCGACCCGGCTATCGTCATGCTCGACGAGCCGTTCGCCGGCGTCCATCCGGTGCTGTGCAGGTTCATGATCGAGCGCATCGAGGAGACCGCCCGGGCCGGCAAGGTAGTGCTGCTGATCAGTCACGACCTGACCTCGATCTATCGGCTGTCGAGCCGCGTCATCGCGCTGAACCAGGGACGCGTCATCGCCGAAGGCGGCGTCGCCGATATCCGCGGCAACCCGGCCGTCATCGAAGCCTATCTCGGGGCCTGACGATGGCGACGAATGACCCGAATGGGCCACCCGTCCTCGCGCTCGACAAGGTCGATGTCGCCTATCACGGCGACATCCGCATCCTGCGCGGGCTGTCGCTCGAGGTCAGGTCCGGCCTGATCACCGGCATCATCGGCCCCAATGGCGCCGGCAAGTCGACGGCGTTGCGCGCCCTCTACGGCCTCCTGAAGCCGGTCGCCGGCGAAGTGCTGATTGACGGCCGCACGGTGACCGGCCTGCCGCCGTGGAAGTTCATCGAGCACGGCATCGCCCTGGTGCCGCAGCAGCGCAGCCTGTTCAACGAGCTGTCGGTCGAAGACAATCTGCGCCTCGCCTGCTGGTCGTTCCGCCGCGATCGCCGCCGGGTCGAGGAGGCGCTGGAGCGCGCCTACGCCCAATTCCCGATGTTGCGCGAAAAACGCCGCGACCTCGCGGGCTCGATGAGCGGCGGCCAGCAGCGCTTCCTCGAGCTCGGCCGCGCGCTGGCGCTCAGGCCGCGCGTGCTGCTGCTCGACGAGCCGACGGCGATGATCGCGCCGCGGGTCAGCGCCGACATCTACGACTTCATCAGCGGCCTGCCCGCTCAGGGCATCACCGTGCTGCTGGTCGACCAGAACGTGCGCCAGTGCGTGCGCATCGCCCAGCACCTCTACGTTCTGGAGCTCGGCCAGAACAAGGTCGACGGCTCGGCGCATGCCTTTCAGGAGGATTCAGGACTGCGCGACCTGATCGCCGAATGGGTCGACTATCGTATCGACACGTGAAGGGGCGCATCGACACGTGACCGCCCGGCCGGCGGTTGCTAGCCTCGGCCACGATGGGAAGGAGGAACGCCATGTCAATCAAGTTGCCCAGGAGGACGCTGCTCGCCGGCGCTGCCGGAACGATCGCGATCAGTGGCGCCCGTGCACAGGATGCCAAGCCGATCCGCATCGGCATGACGGTGTCGTCGACCGGCACCTTCGCGCTCGCCGCCCAATCGGGCCTGCGCGGCGCCGAGATCTGGGTCGACGACGTCAACAGCCGCGGCGGCATCGCGATCGGCGGCACCAAACGCAAGGTCGAGCTGGTGAAGCTCGATGACCGCAGCGACAAGACCACCGTGCCCAAGGTCTACGAGACCTTGGTCAAGGAGGAGAAGGTCGATCTCTGCTTCGGCCCGTTCGGCTCGACCCTCACCGCGGCCGCCGTCAACGCCACCGAGGCCAACGACAAGTTCATGGTGATCTGGTCGGCCTCGGCGGATTCGATCTACCAGCAGGGCTACAAATACATCGTGTCGGCGACGCAGCAGGCCGGCACCCTGCTCGGACGGCCGGGCGTGAAGGCGTTCGCCCGGCTCGGCGCCAAGAAGATCGCCTTCGCCTATCTCGACGAGCCGTTCCCCGCCGCGCTGACCAACGGCGCCGTCGAGGAGGCGAAGAAGCTCGGCATCGAGGTGACGATGAACGAGAAGTTTGCCAAGGGAACCAAGGATTTCAACATCCTGATCCAGAAGGCCAAGGCGACCGGCGCCGACGTCTTCATGCCGACCGCCTACGAGGGCGACCAGATGACGATCGCCCGCCAGCTGCGCGAGATGAACGTCGAGTTCAAGGCGGTCTACCTGGTCTATGCTTCGCAGCCGCAGTTCCTCGCCATCGGCAAGGACGCGCTCTACCATTGGAGCCAGACCCTGCTGCATGAGCGCATCAACTGGAAGGTGACCGGCGGGCTCAACCGGGCGCAGATGATGGAGCGCTACGCCAGGCTGTTCCCCAATGCCCAGTATCCCGCCGACTTCCAGACCGCGCTGGCTTACGGCGCCGGTGCGGCGCTCGAGCAGATCATCGTCGAGGCGCAGTCGCTCGAGGCGGCGAAGCTCAAGGCCGCGGCCCTGAAGCTCAACAACAAGATCGTCACCGTCACCGGTCCCTACGAAATCGACCAGACGGGCAAGCAGTTCAAGAGCGAGTTCGCCGTCATGCAGAACATGCCGTCCGGCCCCGAGGCGGTCTTCCCGCCCGAGATCGCCACGGCCAAGGCGGTCTACCCGGCGCCGCCCTACAAGGACCGCAAGTAGGCGCGCACGCCCGGACGGACCTCCAATCCCTCCCCCCGTGATCGGGGGAGGCGGCCCGTAGGGGCGGAGGGGGAGAGCCTCAGTCGAGATCCATGAGATTTCGACGTCGGAACCTTATGAACCTCGTGTGAGGCCCTCCCCCTCCGGCCCTTACGGGCCACCTCCCCCGATTACGGGGGAGGCACACGAGTGCCGCTTCGCAGCCGGCGCGACAACAGGGTTGCGCCACCGAACAGAATGACGACGCCGAAGCAGACGGCGGACGGCAGCCAGAGATCGATGAAAGA
>NZ_JBFWZI010000015.1:54483-73125 GCF_050185545.1 Reyranella sp.
CCTCCCCCGATTACGGGGGAGGCACACGAGTGCCGCTTCGCAGCCGGCGCGACAACAGGGTTGCGCCACCGAACAGAATGACGACGCCGAAGCAGACGGCGGACGGCAGCCAGAGATCGATGAAAGACACGATGTGGGCGCGGATCGGGTTGGCGGGATCGTAGATCACCGTCACCCGTTCCCCTTCCATGTAGTCGATGCCGCTGCCGCCGCGGCCATGGAATTCGATTGCGCGCCCGTCGCTGGTGTCGAACCGGACGATGGGTGCGTAGGAGATGCGCTCGACATCGCGGCTCACTTCGCGGCCGTCCGCCAGGCGCACGTCCTCCCGCACCGTCGTCCGGCTTTCGCGCACCTCGACGATCGTTCCCGCCGTGCGCGCGCCGCTGGCGTAAAGGTCGAGCGCGCCCGAGAGCACGACGATGCCGATGCCGGCCGCTGCGACGGCTATGGTGGCAAAGGCACGCTCGCCGACCAGGGTGAGGTCGGCGTTGCGCGACAGCGCCCAGGCGACCAGCCCGAACAGCAGCCAGAAGCTGCCGAACGCCGAGACGATTATGGCCGACATCCACAGCCGCTCGAAGGTGGCGATGCGAAAGTCGGTCGGATCGCGCGGCGCGTAGAGGATGGTGACCAGGTCGCCGATCGCGAAGTCCGGCGCACCGGTCCCGAGATCGGTGACCTCCCGGGCGGCGCCGTTGGGAAGGCGAAACCGCACGACCGGCGCATACATGCTGCCCTCGCGGCGGATCTCGACCACCTCGCCATCGGCGCGCTCGCTGTAGAGAACATGACGCAGGCTGCCCCAGCCGAGCGCCAGGCCGCCCGCCACGATCAGGCCGCCGATGCCCATGATCAGCCAGGCCGGCTTGCGCCAGCTGTTGCCGTGCGCGGCAGGGCGCCGGCTCATGGTCTTCCGGACCGCGGGCGTCTCGCCCGCTCTTCGGCGCATGTGAATGCGCCGCTCATGAGCGGGCGGGAGGCCCGCGGACCGGAAGACCATGAGCTCACGGCGGCATCACGCAGACGTCGCGGGCGCGCGCCGCAGGGCGTCGACGATGGCGACCAGGCGGGCGCCCTGCGGCGTGGCGGGATCGAGAAGCCGCTCGCGCGGCGTGTTCTCGGCCAGCCGGCTCAGCTCCATCAGGCCACGGATATGCTGACGGCGCGTCAGGCGATGCCCGGCCGATCGATGGCGGAAGAACAGGCGTCCGAGCTGGCCTTCGCCGACCAGCGCATTGAGCTCCGATGCCGATACGTAGACCAGGAAGCAGAGAAAGATCCAGACCTGCACGGCGACGAAGCGATGCCACGTGAACTCCTGCATCAGCGAGCGAAAGACATCGCCGAAGCCACCCGCCTCGAAGGCGAAATCCACGACCTTCTCGATAAAGCGCACGACCAGCACGACGACGGAATAGAAGAGCGACTTGTAGAGAATCGGCAGGATGAGCGGCGCTCCGCGATAACGGTCGATGATGCGCACGCGATCGACCACCAGGACCACCTTGGCGACGACCAGCGCCGTGGTCGTCGACAGGACGATCGAATGGACGTCGAACCACGAATTTCGCACCGTCAGATTGGTCGAGAACGAGATCAGGTTGAAGGTGATGATGAAGTAGAGCGTCGGTGGCAGCAGGTGATGCACGAACCTCGCCGCAGCGAGGCCGGCGCGGCGCGAGAGCTGCGGGGCGAATGGCCTCACATGCGGCCCCCGTCGACGACGAAATTCTGCCCCGTCACCATCCGGCTGTCGTTGGCGGCGAGCCACAGCGCCATGCGCGCGATGTCGGGCGGATAGACCTTCTCCTTGAGGCACTGCGCCTCCATCAGGGCCGCCTCGGCCTCGGGCGTCAGCCACAGGTCGATCTGGCGCTGGGTCATGATCCAGCCCGGGGTGATCGAGTTCAGCCTGATCCTGTCGCCGCCGAGATCGCGGGCCAGGCCGCGCGTCATACCGATGACCGCAGCCTTGGCGGCCTGATAGACCGAGAGTCGCGGCGTCATGATGTGGTAGCTGACCGAGCTGAAATTCACGATCGAACCGCCACCCGCCTGCTTCATGCCGGGCACGACCGACTGGATCGCGAAGTACTGGTGCTTGAGATTGACGGCAATGCGCTCATCCCAGAAGGCGGGCGTCACCTCCTCGAGGTCGTGCCGGTCGTCGCGCGCGGCGTTGTTGATCAGCACGGTGAAGGCCCCCAGTTCGCCCGCCAGCTCGCCGAGCACGCCCTGGTAGGCAGGGATGTCGCGCACGTCGCAGCGCCGATAGGTCGGCACGGCATGACCGGCGGCCGACATCTTCGCCACCAGCGCCCGCGAGGCGCCATCGTCGATGTCGCAGAACCCGACCCTGGCGCCCTGCTCGGCGAAATGCTCGACGATGGAAGCGCCGATTCCCGAACCGCCGCCGGAGACGAACACAGCGCGGTCTTTCAGGCTGGGGAAGGAGGCGAAAGGCAGCATGGCTCCTCACTGAATGGTCAGACGGAAGGTGACTTCGCCGGCGATCGTATCACCCGCCGCGAGCCGGGTCGCAGCGATCCGGCCGTTGGCATGGCTGACCGGCTCGACACAGAAGAACGGGCGTTGCGGCGGCGTGAAGATCACCAGCGTGCGGAGCTGCTCGCTGGCCATCATTTCGAGCGCCAGCCCGCGGTTGGGCCAAGCGATGCGCGCCTGACCATCCCAGCCCTCGAAGCAATTGTCGAGGGCGACCTCGCCGATGCGCCGGCCTGCGCTGAAATCCCAGGCGGCCGGGACGGTGACGCGCTCAGTCGGCAGGACCTCGGCATCGGCGAGCCAGACGCTCTTCGTACGACACTGAAGGTCGGTCGCGGCGTCGCGGACGAAGAAGGGATGCAGGCCGATCCCGGCCGGCACCACCTGCGCCTCACGGTTCTCGAGGGAAATGCGCACGGTCAGCCTGTCCTCGTCGAGACGATAGGATTGACGGGCGCGATAGGCGAACGGCCAGCCCCCATCGCTTGCGGCCGCGTGGTCATAGGCGATCTCGGCTGACCGCTGATCGTGGCGCTCGACCTTCCAGGCCCTGGCCCAGCCGTCGCCGTGCATCGGATGATTCACGCCGGGCCAATTGCGCCGCAGCACGATCTCGCGTCCGTCGACGCTCAGGCGACCACCGGCAATGCGATTGGAGAACGGCAGCAGCGGGTAGCAGGCGGTGTCGTTGCCGCGGTTGGCGGCTGTCGCGTTGGCGAGCACGTCGGCGGGTGTCGCGCGCAGCACGTCGTGCCTGCCGTCGACGCTGAAACGGGCGATCGATCCGCCCGCTTGCGGAGCGAGATCGACTTCGAGCCAGCCGGCGCGCAACGACAAGAGCGTCATGGAGCTACCCTCCGAGGCATGTTTTTTGCTGCATCGTATCTACTGACTGGCGTGGCGGGGTGCTAGGCTCCGTGCCACCGGGGATTCTGAGGGGCCGAAATGACAGATGATCTCGTCCGCAAATGGGAATTGAGCCGCCGCCGCGTTCTCGCGGCCGCAGCCGGTCTCGGTCTCGCTGGACTGTCAGGCAATGCCTTCGGACAGCCTGGCGGTCCATGGAGCGTGCCGCCGAAAAGCAAGGTCGACCGCGTCAATTTCGTCGTCTGGACCTATGGCGATATCTACGCACGCATCGCCAAGCAGTTCGAGGCCGATTGGGGCGTCAAGGTCGATTCGACGATCTCGGCCTTCAACGACCATCCGACCAAGCTCGCGACCATGTTCGCGGCCGGCGAGAAGATCGACGTCTCGCAATCCTCGCCGTTCTCCTTCCCGAACTTCGTCGCCCAGGGCCTGGCCGAGCCGATCGACGGCCTCCCCGGGGCTGCCGACTACATCAAGGACTTCACGCCCTTCACCAAGCAGGTGGCGACGATCGGCGGCAAGACGATGGGCCTGCCCTACTTCTCGTCGGTATGGGTTTGGAATTACTACGCCGACATGCTCGAGAAGCTCAAGATCGACAAGCCGTTCACAACCTACGAGGAGTTCACCGAGCATTGCGTCAAGGCCAAGAAGGACGGCGTCTCGCGCTATCCGGTCCTGTGGGTCGCCGGCGTCGGTCTCGAGCAGCTGCCCGGCACCTGGTACCAGATGACCTGGAACAAGGGCGGCACCTTCTTCGACAAGCAGGGCAACCACATGCTGGGCGCCGGCTCGATCGCCCGCGAGACCCTGAAATGGTGGGCCAACACCTTCGAGAAGGGCCTCGACATCGCGGATCCCGAATCGCTCAAGGTCCAGTTCACCACCTCTGCCAAAGCGTTCGGCGCCGGAAAGAACCTCTATCGCGGCCCCAACCATCACTATGGCCTGAACGTCGTCAACGACCCGGCGCAATCGCCGATCGCCGGCAAGGTCAAGGTCCTCGGCTCACCGGGCGACGGCAAGACGATGGGTGTCACCCATGTCTATTTCCTGTCGTCGGCGAATCGCGACAAGGAATGGGCCTGGAAGCTCCTGCAATATCTCGGCGGCAAGACCAAGGACGGCGTCTACACGCAGGCCATCAGCCTCGCCAAGGACGCCATGCTGGGCTCCGGCTACAACTCGGTGATGAACAGCGACGCGGTCAAGCAGGGCTGGGCGCCGTGGGGCGACGTCCCGGCCATCCTCGGCATCTGGGACAAGGCGGCCTATATCGGCGAGGTGTGCTCGTCGGTCTATCAGCCGTGGCACTTCCCGTGGACCGACCAGCTCAACATCGAGGTCCAGAAGTGCCTGACAGGCCAGATCACCGCTGACCAGTGCTGCGACAACCTGATCAAGGGCATCGCCGACGCCAAGCGCAAGGTCTGACGCCCTGACCAGCCAGGCAACGGGCATGGAGGTGAGCAGGGCCGGTCACCGGCCCTGGTATCGGCGCGAGATGTCGGCGCGTCGATTCGCGTTCCTGCTGAACCTGCCGACACTTCTGTTCCTGGGCGTGGTGCTCGCCTACCCGGTGGTCTATGCCGGCTACCTGTCGGTGCACCGGGTCGGCCTGGCGCAGCTGCGTCGCGGCGAATTCCCGTTCAACGGTTGGGACAATTACGGCCGCGTGCTCGAGGACCCGCTGTTCTGGATCGCCATCAAGAACACGCTGATCTTCACCGCCATCACCGTCAGCACCGAGGTCATCCTGGCGATCGCGATCGCCCTGCTGATCAACCAGACCAGTGTCTGGACCTCGCGCGTGACGCGCTTCCTGATCCTGCTGCCTTACGCCATTCCGCCGATCTGCAACGGCCTGATCTGGTCGTTCCTCTACAGCTTTCAGTTCGGCTTTCTCAATCGCATCCTGTTCACCGCCGGGCTGATCGACCAGCCGATCAACTGGGCCGGCAATCCCGATACGGCGCTGTACGCCGTCACCGTGCCGTACATCTGGCGCACCCTGCCGTTCGCCGTCATCCTGGTGCACGCGGCCCTCCAGGGCGTTCCGCGCGAGCTCTACGAGCAGGCGGCCATCGACGGCGCCAACGCCTGGCATCGCTTTCGCCAGATCACCTGGCCGATGCTGCAGCAGATCATCGCCATCATCCTCATCCTGCGCACCGCGTTCGCCTTCGCCGTGTTCGAGGAGATCCTGGCGATCACCCAGGGCGGGCCGGGCGACGCCACCTGGGTGGCCGCCTGGTACAGCTACAAGATCACCTTTTCGCCCCCCAACAATTTCGGCATGGGCTCGGCCTCCGCCTTCATCCTGACCCTGATGATCGCGGCGATCGCCCTGGTCTATGTGCGCACCGTCTACCGCCGGGTGACGCTCTGATGTTCAAGGTCACGCGCACAGGCAAGCTGTTGCTGCACGCAGCGAACCTCACGGTGATCGTCTTCATCCTGCTGCCGCTGGTGGCGGTGTTCATCGCCAGCATCCAGTCGGAGAAATCGCTGCAGGCCGACACCCGCCGGGTGTTGCCGGCCGAGGTCACGTTCGACAATTTCACCGTCATCCTGACCAAGGGCCAGCAGCGCGGACGCATCTTCGAGCAGGCGACCTACCTGCCGGAGAACATCAAGAGCTTCTATGCCGCCTTCCTGAACTCGACGATCGTGGCGGTTTCCGTGACGGCGTTGACCCTGCTGTTCGGCTCGCTGTCGGCCTACACCATCGCCCGCCTGCGCTTTCGATGGACGCTGTTCCTGCTGCAGGCCAACATCGTCGCCCGCTTCGTGCCGGTGATCGTGCTGATGATTCCGCTCTACATCGTCATGCGATCGTTGGGCCAGCTCAACTCGTTGAGCGGCGTCATCCTGGCGGAGACCGGGTTCCTGCTGCCCTACGCCATCCTGATCCTGGCGCCCTACTTCGACAGCATCCCCTCGGAGCTCGAGGAGGCGGCGCGGATCGACGGCTGCACCCGTCTCGGCGCCTTCGTGCGCATCGTCCTGCCCCTGGCGACGCCGGCCCTGGCCGCCTGCGGCGTCATCATGTTCATCGTCTCCTGGCACGAGCTGCTGATCCCCCTGATCCTGAACGCCCGGCCGGATTTCATGACCTTGCCCGTGGTCATCGCCAGCCTGGTCGGCGACGTCTTCGTCTTCTTCAACCTGATGATGGCGATCTGCCTGCTGGCGCTGGCGCCCACCGTGGTGCTGGTGGCGCTGCTGCAGCTATACATCGTCGACGGCCTGTGGGGGGGCGGGGTTAAGGGGTTATCTGTTGGACCGCGGGCGTCTCGCCCGATCAGATTCTTGAGCGGGCGAGACGCCCGCGGTCCGCATGATCATGACCCCTCCGTCGCGTATGACGCGACACCTCCCCAGCGAAGACGCTGGAGAGGAGGACTGCACAGCGGCAAAGCGCCATGGCCTCGCGTCGCCGGGCTGCCTATGATCTCCGCCTCCGGAACACGACGAACAAGGGAAGCGCCACATGACGAACATGCTGAAGAAGCGGCTGCAGGCCGGAAAGGCTTGCGTCAACGCCTGGCTGGCCATCCCCAGCGGCTTCTCGGCCGAGGTCATGGCGCAGTGCGGCTGGGACAGCGTCACCGTCGACATGCAGCACGGCGTGCAGGATTACCAGTCGATGGTCCAGTGCTTCCAGGCGATGGACAAGCATCCGATCACGCCGCTGGTGCGCGTGCCGTGGAACGAGCCCGGCATCGTCGGCAAGGTGCTCGACGGCGGCGCCTGGGGTGTCATCTGCCCGATGGTCAACAACAAGGCCGAAGCGCAGGCGCTCGCCTCGTACGCCCTCTATCCGCCCAAGGGCAAGCGCAGCAACGGCCCGATCCGCGCCGGCGCCTATGGTGCTGCGACACCCTACCAGGCGACGGCCAACGACGAGGTGCTGATCATCCCGATGATCGAGACCCAGGAGGCGATCGACAACATCGACGCCATCCTCGACGTGCCGGGCATCAGCGGCATCTATATCGGCCCCAGCGACCTCGGCCTGTCGCTCGGCCTGGCGCCCCGGCTCGACCGCGAGGAGCCGCAGGTCCTGGCGATCTACGACAAGCTCGTGGGGGCCTGCAAGAAGCGCAACCTGTTCGCCGGCCTGCACAACGGCACGGCCTCCTACGCCGCCAAGATGATCGGCAAGGGCTTTCAGTTCGTCACCATTGCCAACGATTCGGGCCTGATGGCCATGGCGGCGCGCGCCGCCGTCGCCCAGACCCGCAAGGAAGCCGGCGCCGTCGCCGCCCCCTAGGACAGGCCCTCGAGAGCTGGCACGCGCCTTGCCTTCCCGCCGGCAACAACCGGCGGAGGAAGCAATGAGCGGTCTAGGCGGTCTCAACAAGGCGCCCGATGGCATGGTCATCGGGCTGGTGCAGATCCAGAATCCCGTCGTCGTCACGCCCGAGGACCTGGCGCGGCAGACCGATCGCATCTGCGGGCTGGTCGCCAAAGCGCGGCGCAATCTCGCGACCATGGATCTCGTGGTCTTTCCGGAATACGCCTTGCACGGGCTGTCGATGGACACCAACCCGGCGATCATGTGCCGGCTCGACGGACCCGAGGTCGAGAAGTTCCGCGGCGCCTGCATCGTCAACGACATCTGGGGCTGCTTCTCCATCATGGAGCTCAATCCCCACGGCAACCCGTTCAACTCCGGCCTGATCATCGACAACAAGGGCGAGATCAGGCTCTATTACCGCAAGATGCACCCTTGGGTGCCGGTCGAGCCGTGGGAGCCCGGCGACCTCGGCATCCCGGTATGCGACGGGCCGAACGGCGCGAAGCTGGCGCTGATCATCTGCCATGACGGCATGTTCCCCGAGATGGCGCGCGAGTCGGCGTACAAGGGCGCCAACGTCATGCTGCGCACCGCGGGATACACCGCGCCAATCCGCCAGAGCTGGCACTTCACCAACCAGTCGAACGCCTTCTGCAACCTGATGTACACGGCCAGCGTCTGCCTCGCCGGGTCCGACGGCTCGTTCAATTCGATGGGCGAAGGCATGATCGTGAACTACGACGGCACGCCGCTCGCCACCGGCAACGGCATCCCCGACGAGATCATCACCGCCGAAGTACGGCCGCGCCAGTGCGATGAGGCGCGCGTGCATTGGGGCGTCGAGAACAACATCTACCAGCTCGGCCACCGCGGCTACGTCGCGGTGAAAGGCGGCGCGCGCGACTGCCCCTACACCTACATGCACGATCTCGCCGCCGGGAAATACGCCGTGCCGTGGGAGATGGACGTCAAGGTGACCGACGGCACGAGCTGCGGTTTCCCTGCCCCGACGCGCACCTTCAAGCCCGTGCCAACCACGCTGCCGTCCGGTAAGCTCGCAGCAGAGTGATCCTCAGAAACGCAACTCTGCCCGACGGCACCCGCCACGATATCGAGGTCAAGGACGGCCGCATCGCGTCCTTCCTGCCGCCGAGCCATGCCGAGCCCGCCACGCTGGTCCTGCCGTCGCTGGTCGATGGTCATATCCATCTCGACAAGACGCTGCTCGGCCTGCCCTGGGTGCCCAACCAGGCGACCGGCAATCGCGTCGCCGATCGCATCGAGGCCGAGCGCCGCGTGCGGTCGGCACGCACCGTGCCGGAGTCGCGGACCGGAGCCAATCTTGTGCGCCAGGTCATGGCCAGCGGCACGCTGCACATGCGCAGCCATGTCGACATCGACAACCGGCTCGGGCTCAGGAACCTGCACGAGATACTGAAGGTGCGCGAGCAGTTCCGCGATCTCGTCACCATCCAGATCGTGGCCTTCCCGCAAAGCGGCATCCTGCGCTCGCCGGGCACGGCGGAGCTGCTGGATGCCGCCATCGCCGAAGGCGCCGACCTGGTAGGCGGCCTCGACCCGGTGGGCATCGACGGCGATCTCGACGGTCCTCTCGACGCGATCTTCGCAATCGCCGAACGCCGCGGTGTCGGCATCGACATCCACCTGCACGACGGCGGCGAAGGTGGCATCGCCGAGTTGACGGCGATTGCCGGGCGCACGGCGGCGGCCGGACTGCAGGGCGAGGTCGCGGTCAGCCACGCCTTCGCGCTGGGCTCGGTGCCGACCGACACGGCCGCACGTACCGCAGACCTGCTGGCCAAAGCAGGCGTCGCCATCATGAGTCACGGTCCCGGCGGCGCGGCCATTCCCCCGCTGAAACTCTTGCACGAGCACGGGGTAAGTGTGTTCGGCGGCTCCGACAACATTCGCGACGCCTGGTCACCTTTCGGCAATGGCGACATGCTCGAGCGCGCCATGATGATCGGCTACCGCGCCAATTTCCGCCACGACGAGGAGCTGGCCTTCGCCTTCGACATGGTGACGGCGGCGGCGGCCCGCGTGTTGGGGGTAGCGGCCTACGGCCTCGCGGTCGGCGCGCCGGCCGACTTTGTCGTCGTCGAGGCCGCCTCTCTGGCCGAGGCTGTCGCGACCCGGCCCCGCCGCAAGCTTGTGATCAAGGCCGGTCGCATTATCGCCCGGGATGGCGTACTGGTCGCCTGAACAGGCTTGGTCTCATGCGAGGCGTCCCGCCCGCCCAGATTCATGAGGGGCGGGACGCCCGCGGTCCGCATGAGCATCCTGCCTGAGAGGGATCGTCATGGCGTCGCGGCAGGCCGTGCTCGGGATGGAGCGGGGCAGTTTCTTTTTCGGCTCGGTCCGCGTCTTCAAGGACGTGTCGTTCCTGCTCGACGGCGCGCGCACGGCGCTGGTGGGCGAGAACGGCGCCGGCAAGTCGACCCTGCTCAAGTGCCTGAGCGGCGAGCTCGAGCTCAATGGCGGCAAAGTCATCCGCTCGCGCAGCCTCAGGGTCGGCAGCGTGCCGCAGGATGTTCCGGACGGCCTGGCCGGGCGCCCCGTGCGCGACGTGCTGCACGAATCCCTGGACAAGGTCGGCCTGACCGGCGACGACTGGCGCATCGACATCCTGATGGACGAGATCGGCGTCGAGCCGGCGACCCTGGACCAGCCGTTCGGCAGCCTGTCGGGCGGCTGGCAGCGCCTGCTGCTGATCGCCGGCGCCGCCCGCCTGGAAGAGCCCGACATCCTGATCCTCGACGAGCCGACCAATCACCTCGACCTCGCCAACATCAACACGCTCGAGCGCTGGCTCACCGTCGAGTTCACGGTGCCGATGCTGATCGTCAGCCATGACCGCGAGTTCCTCGATCGCGTCACCGAGCGTACCCTGTTCCTGCGCAGCGATGGCGTGCACGCCTTCAAGACGCGCTTCAGCCAGGCGCGCGAGGAGCTGCTGCGCCGCGACGCGGCGGCGGCCGCCCGCGCCAGGCTGGAGGACAAGGAGATCCGCCGCCTCGAGCAGGCGGCGGCGCGCTACAAGGTCTGGGCGGTCAAGAATCCCGATCTCAACAAACGCAAGAACGCCGTCGAATCGCGCATCGCCAGGATCGAGAAGGAGCGCACGCAGACCTACGTCGCGCGCGAGCGCCGGCTGGAGCTCGGCGACGGCGACATCGATGCGCGCGTCGCCCTGCGCATCACCGGCCTCGAGGTAAAGGCGCCGGGCAGCGAGCGCAAGCTGATCGGCATCGATCGGCTGACGATCGGCGCCGGCGACAGGATCGCCGTGCTGGGTGTCAACGGCGCCGGCAAGTCGACCCTTCTGTCGGCCCTTGCCGCGGCCTACGATCCCGCGCGCGAGCACTACGACAGCCAGGCGGCGGTGCGATTCAACCCGGCCTGCCGGCTGGTCTATTTCGACCAGACGATGCGCGACCTGCCGCTCGACACGGCGATCCTCGACTACGTGCTCGAGGCGCCCGACATCAGCGAGAAGGATGCCGTGCGCGCCCTCGCTGCGGCGGGCTTCGTCTTCCGGCGCATCGGCGATGCGATCGAGGGGCTGAGCCACGGCGAGCGGGCCCGCCTGGTCTTCCTCAAGATGAAGCTCCTGCGCCCCAACATGTACCTGCTCGACGAGCCCACCAACCATCTCGACATCGAGGGCCAGGAGGACCTGGAGGAGCAGCTCGAGAAAAGCGACGTGTCGTGCCTGTTCGTGTCGCACGATCGCTTCTTTACCCGCAGCGTGGCGACGCGATTCCTCGAGATCCGCCGCGGCCGCCTGGTCGAGATCGACGACGCCGAGGCCTTCTTCGAGGCCCAGCAAGACTCCCGCAGCGCGACCTGACTGCACCGCTTCATCGCCGGGAGCGCGCCGCTCCAGTGGCGCTCATTCACTTCCGGACCGCGGGCGTCCAGCGGCGCGGTTTGCCGCGCCGGACCACGCTCATGATTCCTGAGCGGGCGGGACGCCCGCGGTCCACATGAGCGCCACGGAGTGACGCACTCCCGGCCAAGAGAGCCATGACCGACCGTCGCCGCACTTGTTTGCCGGTTGTGGACGCGACATCATCTGTCGCCAGGAACATGGCTCTCCGGCACGACGCCTTCATCTCCTACAGCCATGCTGTGGACGGGAAGCTCGCCGCAGCCCTCGAGCACGGACTGGAGAAGCTTGCCAAGCCGCTCCTGAAGCTGCGCGCACTCGACGTCTTTCGCGACCAGACCAGCCTCTCGGCGAGCCCCGCGCTGTGGCCGGGCATCGTGGCGCACCTCGAGGCCTCCGAATGGTTCGTGCTGCTCGCCAGCCCCGCTTCGGCTGCCTCCGTCTGGTGCAACAAGGAAGTAAGCTGGTGGCTCGAGCACCGTTCGGCCAATCGCATGCTCGTCCTCCTGACCGAGGGCGACATCCTGTGGGACCCCATCAAGTGCGACTTCGACTGGTCGCGAACGACGGCCGTGCCGCGCATCCTGGAAGGCCGATGCGAAGACGAGCCGCTCTACGTCGATGTGCGATGGACTCGGAACTCCGAGCTGATGTCGCTGCGCAGTGCCCAGTTCCGCGACGTCGTGGTCAACGTCGCGGCCCCCATACGGGGCGTTCCCAAGGACGAGCTGGACGGCGCCGATCTACGCCAGCTGGCCCGCAATCGGCTGCTCGTCCGCGGGGGTGTCGCGGCCATTACCCTGGCTGCCGGCATTGCCATCTGGCAGGCCTTCGTCGCCAACCAGCAGAGACTCGAGGCCGAGCGGCAACGCGACATCGCCGTGGCAAGGCAGCTCGCGGCCCAGGCCGAGCTGATGCGCACGCAGCAGCCCGATCGCCTGCCGCTCGCCCTGCTGATGGCAACCGAGTCGGCGCGGTCGCAGCCGGACTCGATCGAGGCGCAACAGACCCTTCGAGGCGTGCTGTCGCTGTTTCCTCTGCCGACGACTGTGCTGCGCCACGCCTCGCTCGTCGAGTCGGCCGTCTTCAGCCCTGACATGACCCAAATTGCGACAGCCGCAGAAGATGGTGGATTGTGGAAGCTGCCGGAAGCGGCTCGTGTCGCTCCCCTGGCCGGGGCAAGCCGCAAGGTCGTCTTCTCGCTTGATGGCAGCCGTATCGCCGGGTGTTGCGCCAAAGTTGGCATATGGGATCGCGCAGGCGCGCAACAGCTCTTGCTTTCATCGGCCGACCTGCAT
This sequence comes from Reyranella sp., assembly GCF_050185545.1. Lineage (GTDB taxonomy): Bacteria > Pseudomonadota > Alphaproteobacteria > Reyranellales > Reyranellaceae > Reyranella. Next base: position 67,373 of record NZ_JBFWZI010000015.1, read on the forward strand.
GGGGAACCCGAGAACATCGCCTTCAGTGCCGATGGCCAACTGCTGGCGATCGGTCTCCGTGCCGCCCGACCTGGTTTTGCCATTTATGATCTGGCGAGCCGACAGCTCCTTCTACGCCACGAAATCAAGCTCTCGGGCCATGCGACCGCAATCGCTTTTGCACCGGATGGCACTCTGTATTTCGGCCCACGCGAGAAGATAGAGGTGCACTCAGGTAGTCCGCTTGAACTCAAGAAGACCCTGGATCCGCAAATCGGTGCGCTGGATCTGCTCACCGTCGATCCAACGGGTCGCTATCTCGCGGCGGGTGCAGACCGCAAGGTCACCGTATTCGATCTGACCAAGGAAACGATCGCGGCACACTTGCAGGTCCGCGGCTCGGGGCCGGGGCGTATTCGGCAGATTGCATTCGACGCCAATGGTCGTCACCTTGGCGCGGTCGGCGAGCACGACGTTGGCGCAATTTGGCGCGTGAGGGACTGGAGCGAAGCCGCCATCCCCTCCCACGGCGAGTTCCAGACAATTCACTCCCTCTCATTCGATCCATCCGCGCCGAAGGCCATAACCTGCGGCACTGATGGCAACTGTAGCGGCTGGTCTTTGATTTCAGGGCGCAAGATCCATCAGTTCGCACACGTCTATGCGTTTGAAGGCACACAAAACAACAAGAGACAGATGCTCAGTGGCACCTATGGGTCGACTGGCGCCCTCGTCGTCACTGCCGGCACGGACGGCACGGCACGAATGTGGCAAACATCGACGCCGGGCGAGGCAGGGCGCAGCGACTGTATCCTCGACGAAGTCATGGTACGCACTTTCGTCAGCACCGGACGCAGCTGGAGCGGCGAGCTTCTCGACCCGGTCCAACGGAATTGCTCGGCCGAGCTTGCCGGGAAGGAACGGTCTCGCGACCTGAAGGTCAGCCCGACGGGCAACGTCGCCGCCGCGCCAACTCCTGTCGACCTCGTCGAGGTCTGGGACGTGCGCGGCGGTGATTCCATAGCGCGACTCGCCCACACCGACCCTGTGGACTGGGATGCGGTGCGAGCAAGGCTGCGAGGACGAGCCCACGGCGACCGTGCCGTCTTGTCCATGATTCGGACGATGCAGAACGTGGGCAGTGTCAGCGTCCGAGCGATCTCGAACTCCGGCAAGCGAGTGGCCACCGTGCGTGATGCCGACAGGACGCTGCGGGTCTGGGACACGGGGACCGGGCAAGTCACCTATTCCGAAGTTCTGCCGAATGGCGATCCAGTGCTGCTCGAGTTCCTGTCGAACGCGTTGCTCCTGCGTGTCGGCCCATCCGGCTTGCTGTCGGTGCAAGATATGCCCAAGGGCGAGATTGTTTGGTCGGCACCGGTCGGCAAAGTAACTGCTCTGGCGCTTAGCCCGGACGCGCGCCGGATTGCCACAAGCAGTGAATCTTCCACCGCGAAGATTCATGTGCGGAATTCGATGACGGGTGACATTCTCCTCGAACAATCATCTGAGTCGAAGATCGGCGATTTGGTATTCGATCGATCCGGACGCTACTTGGTGGCACTTGGCCCGGAAAGTTTCGTTCCTTCCGGGTTGCCACAGGGCGTCGCGGCAACGGTATGGGATACTGAAACGAACAGAGTCGTGTTGTCGGTTCCGAAGGACGAGGGAATTGTCGCAATGGCCTTCGGTGCGAACAGTACTCGCTTCGCGATCGTGGGCGATAAGGGCGAGGTGAAAGTGTGGGACCTGACCGCAGGTACCGTCCGCCGCACCGTCACGGCGGATCCCGGCCCCGTCGCCTTCAGCACCAACGGCCGCTGGCTCGCCCTGGGCAACCGATCCGTTCGGGTGCTCGACACGGATTTCCTGCAACCGGTCGCACAGCTGGACATCGGCGGCGAGATCCGGGACGTTGAATTTCGCGACGGCGATACGATCATCGCCGCACGCCGCTTCGCCAGCGGGGCCACGAAAGGCACCATCGAGCTGTATCGCTGGCAGGCCGCCGACCTGCTGGCGGAGGCCTGTCGGCGCATGCCGGTCAAAGCGGCCGAAGGCCAATGGCGGCAGCTGCTGCCCGACCAGCGCATGCCGACGCCGTGCGCCAGCGTTCCCCCCATTCCACACTCGGGTGGCGCTGTGACGAAGAACTAGCCGGCGACGCTCTCCAGCACACTCGATGACGGACAGGTGAACGTCCAGACCGCACCGCTATCCATGAGTTGCAGGACAGCGCAGCCGCCCAGAGTGCCGGTGATCATGCGTTCCACGACGGTGCGGCCGAAGCCCGTCCGGGTCGGCGCCACGACCGGCGGGCCTTCGCGCTCCGACCAGACTATTCGAAAAGTCCGCGCCCCGTCCGACGAGACGCTCCACGCGATGTCGATCCGCCCCGCATCGTTTGCCAACGCACCATGCTTGGCGGCGTTGGTGGCAAGCTCATGCAGCGCCATGCCGATCGCCTGGGCAGCCTGCGGCTTCACGCGAATCGCCGGTCCGTCGAGCCCGATCCTGCCGCTGTCGCCTGCGAAGGGCGTCACCTGCGATCGCACGAGCTGGGCCACGTCGACGCCCCGCCAGTTGCCCGACACCAGCAGGGCGTTGGAGGCGGCAATGCCGTTCAGTCGCTCGGTGAAGCGCTCGGCGAAGTCGCGCGGATCGGTGGTCGTGGCCGTCTGGCGCGCGATCGCCTGGATCACCATCAACAGGTTGTTGGCCCGATGATTGAGCTCGTTCATCAGCAGGTGAATGTGCTCCTCGGCGCGCTTGCGCTCCGTGATGTCGACTGCGGATGTCAGCAGGCAGGGCTCGCCCTTGAGCTCGACCAAGGTGCCGGACAGGAGGTAGGTGCGCGGGCCGCGGCGGCCGCGCAGCGTCGTCTCGAGGTCAGTTAAGCTTCCCTCGCGGGTCAGCCGATCGCGGATGATCTCGGCGGTGGCTGGGTCGTTGTAGAAGCCGAGATCGCGCACGGTGCGGCCGATCACCTGCTCGCGGGACAGGCCACTCGCCGCCAGCCCCGCCTGGTTGATGTCGACATAGCGGCCCTCGCGCAAGGTCGTGATCGACATCGGATGGGCAGCGGCATTGAACGCCTTGGAGAAGCGCTCCTCGCTCTCGCGCAGCTGCTGCTCGGCCTGCTTGCGATCGGTGATGTCGATGTCGACGCCGCTGTAGCGAACCGGCTTGCCGGCGCCGTCGCGGATGACGCGGCCGCGGCCGAAGATCCAGCGCAGCTGGCCATCGGACGGCCTCACGATACGGTATTCGACCTCGTAGTGATCGCGTCCCTCGGCGAGTGCCTGACGGAACCCGTCAACCACCTTGGCTGCATCTTCCGGATGGCGGACCGCCCGGACCTTGTCGTTCGGGAATGGACCCTCCGACGGCGGCAGGCCCATGAGCCGGAAAAAGATGGGCGTGGCGCGGCAGAGATCGGTTGCAAGGTCGGTGTCCCAGATGCCGATGCCGGCAGATTGCTCCGCCAGGGTGAGCTTGGCATGGCTCTGGCTGAGCGCCTGGGCAAGACGCTGCGGATCCTCGCCGTCGGGCGCGAGTGGATTGGCCCCATTCGTCATTGACCGCCGCGCCCCTCCCGTGCACCCGTTGTCAGAGTATCAGCGGTCGACGGTGGTGGTCACGCCCGAAGCCGCTCTGGCGCCGCTCGGCTTCGCGGAGGAAAAGGAACGATGGATCTGCCACTCGACGATCGGCTGCGCATCGGCATCCAGACGCTTCATCGCCGCACCGAGCCCGCCGAGGGTCCCTGGCTGCCCGCGATCGACGAGCTCCAGCGCCAGGTCGAACTGGTCGACCGGTGCGGCTACGATTCGCAGTGGGTCGGCGATCACATCGCCTTCGCGATCCCCATGCTCGATCCCCTCCTGCAGCTCGCCCAGGCGGCCATGGTTAGCCGACGCCTGCAGCTCGGCACCGCGGTCTACCTGGTGCCGCTGCGGCAGCCAGCGTCGATCGCCAAGCAGGTGGCGACGCTCGACCATCTGACCGAGGGACGCCTGGTTTTCGGTGTCGGCGTGGGCGGCGAGTTCGCCAAGGAGTTCGAGGTCTGCGGCGTGCCGGTGGGCGAGCGCGGTCCCCGGCTGACCGAGAGCCTCGCGGTGTTGCGCAAGCTGTGGACCGGCGAGCCGGCTTCGCACAAGGGCAGGTTCTTCCAGTTCGAGCAGGTGACCATGCAGCCGCCGCCGCGTCAGGCCAGCGGGCCGCCGATCTGGTGTGGCGGCCGCTCCGACGCGGCGCTGAAGCGCACCGCCCGCCTGGCCGACGGCTGGATGTCCTACGTCGTGACACCGGACATGTACCGGCAGGGCCTCGACAAGATTGCCGCAGCAGCAAGAGAGTGCGGGCGCGTCTTCGATCGCGGCTTCGCCGCCAGCCATCTCCTGTTCACGCGCGTCGACGACACCTACGAAAAGGCGCTCGATGCGGCGACCCTGTCGCTCAGCACGCGCTACGCCATGGATTTCCGCAAGGCCGCCCAGCGCTATTGCGCCCTCGGGACGCCCCAGCAGGTCGTCGAGCGCATCCGCGAGTTCCATGCCGTGGGCGTCCGCCATCTGATCCTCGATTTCGTCGGCCCCTACGAGGAGCGCTACGACGTGATCGAGCGCTTCGCGCGAGATGCGCTGCCGCTGCTGGCGGACCTGCGCTAGAATCGTTTCACAGCCAGGTTTCATCGCCAACAGGGAAGCACATCCATGCGGCTCGGCATGCTGCTGAAATACTCCGGCGCCCCCAACAGCCTTCACCTCGAGGAGGTGCTCGAGGCCGAGCGGCTGGGTTACGATTCGGTGTGGAGCGGGGAGGCCTATGGCACCGATGCGGTCACGCCGACCGCCTGGATCCTGGCCCGCACGACGCGCATCCGGGCGGGCACCGGCATCATGCAGATGTCGGCGCGCACGCCGGCCTGCACGGCGATGACGGCGCTCACCCTGCAGGCGCTGTCCAACAACCGGCTCCTGCTGGGCATCGGCGCCTCCGGGCCGCAGGTCGTCGAGGGCTGGCACGGCGTGCCGTTCGGCAAGCCGATGGCGCGCACGCGCGAGTACATCGAGATCCTGCGCAAGATCCTGAAGCGCGACGCCCCGCTGCAGCACGATGGCGAGCTGTACCAGATTCCCTACGCCGGTCCGGATGCGACCGGGCTCGGCCGGCCACTGAAAAGCATCCTGCACGGCGATCCCGACATGCCGATCTATGCCGCGTCGATCACGCCGATCGGCTTGCGCACAGCGGGCGAAGTGGCCGACGGCGTGCTGCCGATCTTCATGTCACCGGAGAAGGCCGAGCTGATCACCCGGCCGCTGCGCCAAGGCATGGCGCGACGCCCGCCCGGCGGCAACCGCCCGCCGTTCGATATCGCGCCCTACGTCCGCATCTGCATGGGCGACGACCTGCAGGCCTGCCGCGATGCACTCAAGCCCGAGATGGCGCTCTATATCGGCGGGATGGGCGCGCGCGCCAAGAATTTCTACAACGACTTCATCAAGCAGTTCGGCTATGCCGAGGCAGCGGTGAAAATCCAGGACGCCTATCTCGGCGGCCGTCGCAGCGAAGCGATCGCCGCCGTGCCCGATGCCCTGGTCGACGAATGCTCGCTGGTCGGCAGCCCCGACCGCATCAAGGACCGCCTGCAGGCCTGGAAGGAGGCCGCCAGGCGCGACGACGTCGGCTCGCTGCTGCTGAGCGGCGTCACGATCGACTCGCTGCGCGTGGTGGCCGAGGCGGTGCTGTAGGCGAAGGATGCGCTCTTC
>NZ_JBFWZI010000016.1:0-2551 GCF_050185545.1 Reyranella sp.
CGGAGGGGGCATGGCTCAGGTGGACCGCGGGCGTCTCGCCCGCCCTACCCATGAGCGGGCGAGACGCCCGCGGTCCGTGAGAGCGATGACCCCTCCGCCCCGTCAGACGGGGCACCTCCCCAGCAAAGCTGGGGAGGAAAATGAAAAACGCGCCCATCACCCCTAAAACCTCACGCGAAACGCCATCAGCTTGCGCAGGACCGGGGAGTCGGCCTCCGGCGGGACTTCGGCCTGACCGGAGATCCAGTCGAAGATGTCGTTGTCGGAGGCGGCCAGCAGGCGTTCGTATTGGTCGAGCTCGGCCTCGTCCAGGGCAGCGATGTGGGCGCGCGCGAACTGGCCCAGGAGAATGTCGTTCTCCTTGTTGCCACGATAGACGCTGCGGTAGAGCAACCGCTTACGCCGGCTGTCGAGGTCCGCCTCGCCCGTCATGTTTTCCCCAGGTCCAACCCAAAAGGGGCGTAGCATATAGGCGGCGGCGATGGCCAAGTCACGTGGCCTCCAAGCCTGGGGGCCTCCAAGCTTGGCAGCCATGCGTCCGCAGAGCCTCACTCCCCTGTTTGCCCAGACCACGTCGCTGCCCGGGATCGGGCCGCGCCTTGGCAAGCTTTTCGAGAAGCTGGCCGGCCCCCTTCTCGTCGATCTGCTGTGGCGCCTTCCTTTCGCCATCATCGACCGCCGCCACGCACCGGAAATCGCCCAGGTGCGCGCCGGCGAGATTGCGACGCTCACCGTCACCGTCGACGCGCACCAGGTGCCGCACTCGCCGCGCCAGCCCTACCGCGTGTCGTGCAGCGACGAAACCGGCCGGATCACCCTCACCTATTTCAACGGCCGCGAGGACTACCTCAAGAAACTGCTGCCGATCGGCGAGCAGCGCATCGTGAGCGGCAGGGTCGAGCTCTATCAGGGCGAGGCCCAGATGACCCACCCCGACCACGTCGTGCCGCTCGAGCAGCGCGACCAGGTCCTGCGGGTCGAGCCGGTCTATGGCCTCACCGCCGGGCTGACCCAGAAGGTCGTGCAGAAGGCGATCGCCACCGCGCTGGAACGGGCGCCCGAGCTCGCCGAATGGCAGGATCCAGCCTTTCTCGCACGCAACGGCTGGGCTGGCTGGCGATCATCGCTGATGCAGGCGCACGCACCCGGTGGAGAAGCCGATCTCGCGCCCGACCACCCCGCCCGGGCCCGCCTCGCCTTCGACGAGTTGCTGGCGAGCCAGCTCGCCATAGCCCTGGTCCGTCATCACAACCGCACGATCGCCGGGCGTGCCACCCAGGGCGACGGACGGTTGCGCGCGAAGGCGCTCGCGGCGCTCCCTTTCTCGTTGACCGGCAGCCAGCGCACGGCGCTCGACGAGATCGCCGGCGACATGGCCAAGCCGGAGCGCATGGTGCGGCTCCTGCAAGGTGACGTTGGAAGCGGCAAGACGCTGGTCGCCTTCCTCGCCATGCTGATCTGCGTCGAGGCCGGTGCCCAGGCCGCGCTGATGGCGCCGACCGAGCTGCTGGCGCGCCAGCATCACGCCACCATCGCGCCGCTCGCCGAAGCCGCCGGCGTGCGCCTCGCCCTGCTCACGGGCCGTGACGGTCAGAAGCAGAAACGGGAAACCCTACAGGGCCTTGCCGACGGCTCGATCCCGCTGGTCGTCGGCACGCATGCACTCGTGCAGGAGGATGTCGAGTTCGCCGACCTGGCGCTCGCCGTCGTCGACGAGCAGCATCGCTTCGGCGTGCATCAGCGCATGGCGCTGTCGTCGAAGGGGCATGCTGTCGACCTGCTGGTCATGACGGCAACGCCAATTCCGCGCACCCTGATGCTGGCGGCCTACGGCGATCTCGATGTGTCCAAGCTCACCGAGAAGCCGGCCGGCCGGCAGCCGATCGATACTCGCGCGCTGCCCCTGGAGCGCATCGGCGAGGTGGCCGATGGCGTCGGGCGGCAGATCGCGGGCCACGCCCGCGTCTACTGGGTATGCCCGCTGATCGAGGAGTCGGAGGAAATCGATCTCGCCAACGTCGAGGAACGGTTCGAGCTGCTGAAGGCGCGCTTTCCCGGCAAGGTCGGCCTGCTGCATGGCCGTCTGAAGAGCGCCGAGCGCGAGGCGACCATGTCGGCCTTCGCCGAGGGGCGCCTGTCGCTGCTGGTCGCCACGACGGTCATCGAGGTCGGCGTCGACGTGCCGGCCGCCACCGTGATGGTGATCGAGCATGCCGAGCGGTTCGGCCTGGCTCAGCTTCACCAGCTGCGGGGTCGTGTCGGCCGCGGCAGCGCCCGATCGACCTGCCTGCTGCTCTACGCCCAGCCACTCGGCGAGACCGCTCGCGCCCGGCTGGCGATCATGCGCGAGACCGAGGATGGCTTTCGCATCGCCGAGGAAGATCTGCGCCTGCGTGGCGCCGGCGAGCTTCTAGGCACGCGGCAGAGCGGCTTGCCCGACATGCGACTGGCCGATCTCGCCGCACACGGCGAGCTGCTGCAGGCGGCACGTGACGACGCCAGGCTGGTCATCGACCGCGACCCCGACTTGGAGTCCCAGCGCGGCGCCGCT
>NZ_JBFWZI010000016.1:2651-70622 GCF_050185545.1 Reyranella sp.
GAGCGGCTTGCCCGACATGCGACTGGCCGATCTCGCCGCACACGGCGAGCTGCTGCAGGCGGCACGTGACGACGCCAGGCTGGTCATCGACCGCGACCCCGACTTGGAGTCCCAGCGCGGCGCCGCTCTGCGCGCCCTCCTCTACCTCTTCCGCCGCGACGACGCGGTGCGGACACTGCGGGCGGGGTGAAGCGGAGGCGTCCTCGGTGACGAAGACGTTGCGCGCAACGGCCACCCGCATGGGATCGAACACATGGCCCGCCGCCTCGAGCTCATGCCGATACAGCGCGATGCGCTCCCCGATCTGCTGGGGCGACGCGAACTGGTCGAGCAGAAGATTGGAACCGCGCCGCGCGCAGGATGCGATCGAGCCTGCGCTGCCGGCGCCCTGCCAGAGCGGCGGATGCGGCCGCTGGTGCGACGGCGGCTCCACGACGATCTCGTCAAAGCGGAAGAAGCGTCCGCGGTGGGAGAAGGGCTCGTTCGAGCCCAGCGCACGCACCATGACGTCGAGCGCCTCCTCGTAGCGCGGCTCGGCCTCTTCGGGTGGCATGGCGAATCCGGCGAACTCGTTGTGCCGGTAGCCTTTGCCGACGCCGAGATCGAGCCGGCCGCGCGACAGGATGTCCAGAGCTCGGTGTCAAGAAATGCGGGTGGCCGACTCCCTTCGCTGGGACCGCCCGACTCCCGTGGCGCTGTCTCCTCCTCCCCAGCTTCGCTGGGGAGGTGTCGCCGTCTTCGGCGACGGAGGGGTCGTTGGCCATGGGCCCGCCGTCTCTCATGACTCATGACCCCTCCGTCCGCGAAAACGCGGACACCCAGCGAAGCTGGAGAGAAGAAGACAGCGTCACTGTAGGCGGAGGTTACTTCGCTTGAGGTGGCGCCGTCCCAGCGGATGACCTCGTTAGCCGAGCTGAGCTACGTACGTGCGCAGCGCATCGCGTGCCGCCTCGACGGCCTTGTTGGCCTCGGCGCGGCGCTTGGCGATCGCCTCGAGCTCGGTCTCCTGCTTGTCGAGCGTCGCGAGATAGCGGCGCTGCAGGTCGCTGTTCGCCGGCACGCGGGCAAGATTGTCCCGCAGCCGCGACTGTTCCTGCACGATCTGCTGGCGTTCCTGGTCGGCCTGCGTCACCCGGCGCTGGGCGTCGGCGACACCGGCCTGGAGCTGCAGCACGCGGCCCAGCGCCTCGCGCGTCTTGGCATCGAGCTCGCGCGCGTCGACATAGACCCGGATCTGATCGGCCGACGCGTCGACCAGGCGCAGCTCCTGGCGCTGGGTCTGCTCCTGCACGACCTCGAAGACCTGGGTCTGCTCGCCGCCCGGCAACTGGAACGGGATGCGATAGTTGCCTTCGCTCAGCTCCACGCCCTTCGCCTCCGGCTTGACCAGGGTCCAGCCCGGCAGGCGGCGCTGCACGACGATCAGCTGGCGCGGCTCCTTGGCCGGACCCTTGACGCGGTAGGTCATGGTCTGGCGGGCCACGCGCGAGATCTGAAGGGCGCCCTTGACGATCGTCCCGGTCGCCAGCCGGTCGGTCTGCGCAGCCTCGCGTTCGATGACGATCTTCTCGTCGAGCGCGTAGGCCAGCAGGCGGGTCTCGCCGATCGGGAATGCCGACAGCCGGGCGTCGCCGACATAGGCCACCGCCCCCGCCTTGTCGCGCTCGTAGAGTGTGATCACGCCAGGCGGCAGGCCAGTGTCGCCGTCATTGGTCAGCCGGATCGCGGCCAGCGGATTGCGCCCCGCCGTCTCGGCTTGATAGAGCGCCAGCCGCATCGCCGGCACCTGGCGATCGATGATCGGGATCGAGAGCGTGCGCCCGTTGTCGACGGTGACCGGGCGCGGAAACTTGAACACGACCTGGGTCGCTGCGTCGGTCGCCTCCACTTGGTCGGCGGCGGCTGCCATCTCGGCCGGCGGCGCACGGCCACCAGCTGCAGACTCGGCCTGGTAGCGGCGGGTTTGCGCCGGCGCGGCGGCCGGGGCCGGCGGAGGTGGCGGCGGTACGTCCTTGGCACGCTGCCGGGCCGCGTCGACGCCACCGCGATCGACACCGGGCATCAGCCTGCCGGCGACCTCGATCGGCACCTCGGGCCGGGCCACGTAGTAGGCATTGTAGAGGGCCTGGCGGAACGCCACCGGACGGCCCGACACCAGGGTGAGCTCGACATTCTTCCAGTCCTGGCCACTCATGTTCTCGACCGTGGCCCAGCCCTGCAGGCCCGAGCGCGGCGCCGTCGGATCAGCAGCAAGGGTCAGCCGATACGATGCCTTCCACACTGGCACCTCGACGATGTAGGCGACGCGCACCGTTCGCCGCCCCTCGCCGCGCATCGCGAGGTCGAGCGTGCGCGCCTCCTTGGCCCGATTGGTCTGGATGGCGAGCAACGCCTGGCCAACCTTGTCGCGCAGGCTCGCGTCGGCGAACTGCAGGTTCTCGGCGTCCTCGAGAATGAACTGCTGCAAGCCGCGATCGGTCAGCAGGGTCACGCGGGTGCGGGTAGTCGTGCCCTTGCCGTCGCCGAGTGCAACGGTCTCCTCCTGCACCGAGACGATCCGGCCAGTCATCGTCCGCCCGCCGCCCACGGTGACCTGGGCACCCTTGAGGGTCGACAGCAGCTCTGCGGGCGAGCCGAGCGAATCCTGATCGAACGGCAGGTCCTTGAACGCCTGCGCCAACGGCTCCCGCCCCGGCAGGCTCAGTCCACCGACGCCGCCCTTGTCGTCATAGACGACCAGGCTTTTCAGCACGTCGTCGACCTGCTGCAATCCGACCGTCAGCTTGAGCGTGGCGTCGCCCTCGACAGTGGCCTCGTACTCAAAATACCCCAGCCCGCCGGACGACAGCATGACGCGCTTCAGCGCAAGCTCCTGGGCGGCGGCCAGAGCGGGAAACGCAAGCAGGCCCACGAGGGCCATGACGGACAGAAGATGGTGCATGAGCTCTCCCGCGCGATGCTCGACTACCGTGAGCGTCGAGTGTGACACCACCGGGGCGAGAGCGCGACGAAACTAAGCGTGCTGATGCGTCGCCCTATCTCGCCTTCTCGATCGCCCGTCTAATGACGCGGGCCAGGTCCTCCTTGCGGAAGGGTTTCGTCAGGATGTCGAAGTCGGCCACGCGCTCCGGGGTGTTGGCATCGGGGTCGCCGGCATATCCCGTGGTCAGCAGGACGCCGAGAGTCGTCCAGCGTTGGCGAACGATCCGGCCGAGCGCCGGGCCGTCGATCCTGCCCGGCATGACCATGTCGCTCATCACGAGATCGAACCTGCCGGCGCTCTCCTCGAGCAGCTTCAAGGCGGCATCACCGCTGACCGCTTCGGTCACGCGATAGCCCAGCGACTTCAGCGTTTCGGCGACGGTTTCCCTCACGGCATCATTGTCGTCGACCAGGATGACGCTTTCGGTGCCGCGCGGGTATTTCGATACGGCAGGCTTCACCAGGATCGCCGATTGGACGACGGAGCGCGGCAGGAAGAGCCGCACCGTCGTGCCCTTGCCCACGATGCTGGCGAGTCGGATCGCTCCGCCCGATTGATGCACGAAGCCATGGACCATGCTGAGGCCGAGACCGCTGCCCCGACCGGCGCCCTTGGTCGAGAAGAAAGGATCGAAGGCCTTGGCCAGCGTCGCGGCGTCCATGCCGCCCCCGCAATCCCTGACCTCGACCAGAACGTGATCTCCGGCCGGAGCGTCTACCATGTCCCCAGGTGCGTTGAGCACCTCGATCGTAACCGTGCCGCCCGACGGCATGGCATCGCGCGCATTGTTGGCAAGGTTGATCATGGTGCTGTCGAGCTGCGCGCCATCGATCTTGACCGGCCACAGATTGGGAGCCACTCGCAGTTCCAGCGCGATGCGCTCGCCGACCGTGCGCCGGAGCAGCCGCACGACGTCGCCGATGCGCTCGCCGATGTCGAGCACCTTGGGATCGAGCGGTTGACGGCGCGAAAAGGCGAGCAGGCTGCGTGTCAGCTCGGCGCCGCGTTGCGCCCCGGAGATCGCGGCCTCGACCAGCTTGGTCGCTTCCGCATCGCCCTGTCCACGCTCGGCCAGCATGTCGAGGTTGCCCAGGATCACGGCCAGGTAGTTGTTGAAATCGTGCGCCAAGCCGCCCGTCAACTGGCCGATCGCCTCCATGCGCTGGGCCTGATGAAGCTGCTGCTCGACCATCTTGCGGTCATCGATATCGAGCACGACACCTTCGAGCGCCAGGACCTCGCCGCTCTCCGAGCGGATCGCCCTGGCGCGATCCAGAACCCACCGCCATTTGCCGTCGGCCCGACGCACCCGGTACTCCGCCTCGAAGGAATCGCCGAGATCGAGATCGGCCTTCACCTTGGCTCGAACCGCCGCGTGCTCGTCGGGGTGAATCAGCATCTGCGCCTGTATGCGGCCACTCATGAGGTCTTCCGGGGCAACGCCGATCAGCCCACGGCTGCCTTCGCTGGCGAACTCCACTGTCCAGAGAGCGCCTTCCTTGATGGTGCGATAGACCATCCCCGGAACGTTCGACATCAGGGTGCGCTGAAAGCGGTCGCTCTCGGCAAGCTCTACCGTCCGCTCGGAGATGCGTCTTTCGAGCGTTTCGTTGAGGTCGGCGAGGGCCTGCGCCGCCTCCTGCCGCTCCCGTTCGCTGCGCTTGCGCTCGGTGACGTCGAGATATATCGACACGGAGCCGCCTTCCGGCAGGCGGCCGCGGTGCATCTCGAAGGCAAGGCCGTTCGGCCGGACATGCTCGGCGAAATCCATCTCGCCGGCCAGCAGTCTCGCCGCCACCTGGTCGGCCAGCGCCTCCGGATCGACACCTGGGCCGTACTCGCCGGCACTAGCGCGAGCGGCAATGATCTCGTGTGCCGTCACGCCGAAACGGACAATGGACGGGTCCACTCCGACGATCTCGATCCAGCGCTCGTTCCAGGCGATCAGCTCGGATTTTCTGTTGTAGACGGCGATTCCGGCCGGAACGTTTGCAAAGATGACTTGCAGCAGGTCCGATTGACGCTGGAGCTCGGCCTGGCGCTGCTCGAGCGCCTCCCGTGCCTCCACCAGCGCCGTGATGTCGCGGCCAACGCCGCGATAGCCATCGAAGGCGCCGGTGGTGCTGTCGAACTTCGGATTCCCGCTGATCTCGCACCAGCGCGCAGGACCATCGCCGTAGGAGACGACATAGGGCAGGTTGCGAAACGATTCGCGCGCACGCACCTTAGCGTCGATGCATTCGAGCCGGGCGAGGTTGTCGGGGTCCTTCCGGACGAAGTCGCTGCGGACACGCCCAAGGAAGCCAACCAGGTCGAGGCCCTGCTGCGTCTCGGCAGTCGAAAAGTAGGTGAAGCGACCTGCGCTGTCGGTCTCCCAGAACCAGTCGGCGCCCATGAGCGCAAACTCCTGGAAGCGCTGTTCGTTGAGCATCGACATACCCCCACAGCGAGACTGGTCGAGCGCTGTCCTGGATGCACTCCCCTGCATCACCCCGCGATCGGGCGCCCCCGTCATGCCTTGGGGTCATCATAGCCCAGTTCCGATTTTCTGTCGTCCCGGGAAGAAGCTACGAAGCAGGCCTCAAGTTTTGCCAGTGAACTGGTGATAAACCGCTTCTGCGATCGGCAGCAGATCGGCCCGGCTTTCCATGCCTGTCACCGCAAATCCGAATCCTTGATCGATCCAAGCAAAGGTCGCGGTATCTCCTTCCTGCTGGAAGCGGAAGGCGGTCTCCGTTCCCGAAGCCGCGCGAACGTAAATGGTAAGTCGCCGACCGCTGGCGTCGTCGTACATCAATTGCGCAGCAGCGCCACTCTCGGCAGGCAGCAATCGCCCTCCCATCAGCCTATAGCCAAACTGTGACAGGTTCGGCGCCGCCAAAGGTCGACCGAGCCTCTTCGAAAGCCACTGCAGCAGGTGAGCTTCCTGCAATGCGGTCACTTCGACGGGATGGGCGACCTCGACAACGAAGGTGCGATAAGCGGCAGTCGCACCGTCGGTGATGCCCATGGTCCCGGGGATTTGGATGTCGGCGGGCTTGGCCGGCAGCAGTGCGCTGGCGAACCAACCACTGCCCGCACCGACGATGAAGATCATCAACCCTGCTGCGATGACCCGGGCACCTCGCACCCTCTGCGCTCGTCGTCGCGCCTGCACACTGGCGATTCGGAGTCTGGCGGGAACAGGTTCGGCGAACTTGCCGTCCAAACTGGCGCGAAGCAATGCAACATGGCGCCGCTCACCTGCGATCTGCTCGCGAACCTCGGGACGATCCGCAAGATACGATTCCACGGCTTCCCGACGTGTTTCGGGGAGGCGTCCATCCACATATGCCTGCAAGTCATCATCGCCAATGGGAGGTCCCGGCGAGGTCATTTCACTCTCCGAAGCAATGTCGCACGACCTGTCTCCAGAATCGATCGAAGCTTTTGCCGCGCGCGCGACAGCCTGGACATTACTGTCCCCAGCGGAATACCCAGTACGCGCGATGCCTCATCATATGAAAGATCCTCGACTCCGATCAGCAACAGAAGGGACTTCTGCTCTTCGGGAAGCTGATCGAGTGCCCCGAGGACGTCGTGGACCTCGAGCCCGACTTCCTGTCGGGCAGTCAACGCGGGTGATGCGATGCTGTCCAGACTGACATGCGGCCCGCGGCGTTGCCGTTGTCGGTAAGCGTTGATGAAAAGGTTGCGCTGAATGGTAAACAGCCAGGCCCGAACATCGGCGTCCGGTCGGCGCAGCGCCCAGCGCGACAAAGCCCGCTCGAGCGTGTCCTGCACCAGGTCGTCTGCGGCGTCATGGTCGCGCACGAGCGCGTAAGCATAACGTCGCAACGCAGGAATCAAAGGCTCCAGCTGGGATGTCGGATCGGCCATGTGGCCCTACTCTATCAGCGGCTGCCGGCCCCGAGGGCCGGCACCGCCGGGCCGGACGTTTATCAGGGCTTGGCGATGTGCCAGGCGCCGTTCAGGAATCCGTCGCCTGTAGTATCGCCCGGCTTGGTGTCCTTGATCCAAGCGTACACCGGCTTTCCTTTGTAGGCCCACTGCTTCATGCCATCGTCGCGGGTGATGAACGTCCAGTCGCCCGCGGGCTTGGCACCATCCCCGACGATTGCCGGCGGCCAATTGGTGGCGCACTGGCCGTTGCACATCGACTTGCCAGCCGTGTCCTTGTCGAAGGTGTACAAAGTCATACCCTTGGCCGTGACGAACATGCCGCCTTTGGCCGATGGGGGGACGGCACTCGCGGGTTCAGCCGCGAGAGCGCCTGGGGCCGCAAAGGCTGCGAGCAGAGCAGCGCCACAGAGTATTGATTTGAGCATCTTGGTCTCTCCTGTCTGAACGTGGTCAGCAGCGAAGAGACGTTTGGCAAGGGGCCGCTATTCCAGGTTCATGGAAATAAAAACCACGCCCTAGGTGAGTGCCTCGCCAAGAGCTTCGAACGGCAGCAGGACGCATTCCTGACGGGATTTGTGCGTTTTCACCGGAGCGAAGGCGGCAAAGGGTTCGGCTGCCTCTCCAGACTCGCGCCCGATGGCGCGTTCGGCATCGTGGCGGAGGGCGGCGATGCCGGCCTTGTCGCGGCCCACGGCAACCGAGGCCAGGGCGGAGGCCGAGGCCTGGCACAACAGGCAGCCACGGACCTGGTGAGCAATCTCGGCAATGCGGCCGTCGTCGCCCAGCCGGACGTCGATGGTGACGCGATCGCCGCACAGCGGGTTGTCGCGGCGCGCCGACCTGGCGGGCGGCGCGAGCTTGCCCGCTCCCGTCCTGGCCTTGGCCAGGGCGACGATGCGGTCCTGATAAAGCTGGTCGTTCATCGAAGGGTACGGGCAGCGTGCTTCACACCGGTGAGCAGCGCGTCGATATCGGTGTTGTCGTTGTAGGGCGCCATCGAGACGCGGGTCGTGCCGTCGAGGTCGAAGCGATCCATCAGCGGCTGGGCGCAGTGGTGGCCCGCCCTCACGGCGACGCCGAACGAGTCGAGCGTCTGGGCGACATCGTGCGGGTGCACGCCGTCGAGCATGAATGACACGACCGGGTAGCGGCTCTGCAGGCTGGCCGGCCCGAGAATGTGCGTGCCGTCGATCTCCTGCAGGCCGTCCAACAGGCGCTGCACCAGCGCCATTTCGTGGGCATGGGCTCCGGGCCAGTCGAGCCTCCGCATCCAGGCGCAGGCAGCCCCCAGGCCGATCGCCGGCCCGATTGGCGGCGTGCCGGCTTCGAAGCGCCGCGGCGGCGGCGCCCACGTGGTCTCGGCGAAGGTGACCCGGCCGATCATCGAGCCGCCGCCATGGAATGGCGGCATGGCGTCCAGAAGCTCGGGTCGCGCCCACAGCACGCCAATACCGTTCGGCCCGTAGGCCTTGTGGCCGGCGAAGACGTAGAAATCGATGCCCAGGCCCGGAACGTCTACCGGGCCATGCGGCGCGTACTGCGCGCCGTCGAGCATCACCCGCGCGCCGACCGTCTTGGCCGCGGCAACGACCGCGCGCACGTCGAGCAGCGCGCCCGTGACATTGGAGACATGGGCCAGGGAGATCAGCCTGGTACGCGACGTCAGCAGGCGCGGCAGGATCTCGAGATCGATGCGCCCATCCAGGGTCACCGGGATCACGTCGATCTCGATGCCGCTGCGGGCGCGCAGGAGCTGCCAAGGCACGATGTTGGAATGGTGCTCGAGCTCGGAGAGGATTATGCGATCACCGGGCTTCAGCAGCGAACCGTAGGAATGGGAGACCAGGTTGATCGCCGCCGTGCAGCCGCCGGTGAACACCACCTCCATCGGCGCAACTCCGAGGAACGCGGCGACCTCGGCGCGCGCATTCTCGTAGGCCTCGGTCGCACGCTCGGCGAGCCGGTGCACGCCGCGCAGCACGTTGGCGCGTCCGGTGGTTTCGTAGGTGCGTACCGCGTCGAGCACGGCGTCCGGCGTCTGCGCCGAGGCGCCATTGTCGAGATAGTGGACGGGTTGCCCGCCAATGATCGCCGACAGGATGGGAAACTGCCGGCGAATGCCGGCGACGTCGAACTTCATGGCGTGCTCCGCGCGCGCCAGGCGGCGAGCGCCTCTGGTGTATCGATGTCGGTGACTGCCGCTTCGCCCGTCATCTCGACCTCGCACACGAGGTCCGCATGCTCTCCGATCAGGTGCTTGGCGCCGCTGTCGCCGGACAGCCTGGCGATCTCCGGGAAGAAGCGGCGAGCCCATAGCACCGGATTGCCGCGCTTGCCGCCGACGGTCGGTACGCAGATAGAGCGCCCCTCGACCGGGCTGAACGCCGCCATCAGGCGGTCGAGCAGGGGTGCGCCGACCCCCGGCATGTCGCCGAGTTGCACCACGGCGGCATCGATCGTCGCACCGAGAGCAGCGATGCCAGTGCGCACGGAAGTGCTGAGCCCGTCGGCGAAATCGGGATTGACCACGAAACGCAGGCGAGCGCCGGCGGGAATGGCCTGCTCGATGGTGGCGCGCACCTCCCCTGCCATGTGCCCCAGCACGACCACGACCTCGACGGCCTGCGATGCGAGCGCCGCCTTCACCGCATGCACGACCAGAGGCTCTCCATGGGCCTCGACCAGCATCTTGTTCGGCCCGCCCATGCGCGTCGAGCGGCCGGCGGCCAGCACGAGAACGGCAACCCGCGGCGCCTGTTGCGGCCCCTCGCCTTCCGCCTCGCTGTCATCGCGCGGCTGCGGACGGCTCGCGATCTCGGCCAGCAGGCCACCCGCCCCCATACGCACGATCTCGGCCCGTCCGACCGGCAGTCCTGCCGCCAGCCGCTCCAGCACCATGTCGAAGCCGTTGTACTTCGGCGACTTGGCGCAGCCCGGCAGGCCGAGCACCGGCTTGCCGTCGAGCCTGGCCGTGAGCAGCAGGTTGCCCGGATCGACCGGCATGCCGAAATGGATGACCTCGCCGCCCGCTTCCTCGATGCCGGCCGGGACGACGTCGTGGCGGTCCACGATCGCCGACGCGCCGGCGATCAGAAAGATATCGCAGCCTTCGCCCTTCAATTCCTTGAGGGCGCCCGCAATTGCCTCTGCCTCGTGCGCCACGCGGCGCTCACCGACCAGGCTGCTGCCGAGCGAGGTGAGACGCTTGGTCGTCGTGCCCACGGCCTTGTCGAGCACCTTGTCCCGCGTCCCGGGCAAGCGGGTCTGGACCAGGCCGGCCCGCATCGCCTTGAACGGTGCGACCGAGACCAGCGGCTGGTTGGCTTCCTTGGCGACCTCGAGGGCGCGCTGCACGGCCGTACGCGGCGCGGCATAGGGAATGATCTTGACGGTCGCCACCATCTGACGAGGCTCCACCCGCGCGAACGGAGGCAGCGTGGCGACGGTGACGGACTCGTCGAGCTCGTTCAGAGCATCGATGCGCGCATGGTCGACCACGGCCAGCCCCGCGTCGCGGGCAAAATGGTTGCAGCGGCCGGTGAACGGCGCTGTGACCTCGATACCCTCGCCGGCCAAGGCGCGGGCCAGGGTGGCCGCCGCCTCGTCCTCATGCACATCCTCGGCATCTAGGCGGGCGGCAATGACGCTTTCAGCGCCGGCCGCCTTGAGCTTGGCGACGTCGTCACCAGACAGCACGCGACCCTTGGCGAAGTTGACGCCGTTGGCGCGCCAGCTGTGCGCGAGGATGGCGCCGGTCGCCTCGTCGATCGGGGTTTCGCCGAATCTCACGCTGCTACCACCTTCGGACCGGCCAGCTCCTCGAGACGGCGCGCCCGCACCTCGACGATCTGGCCCATGATGGATACCGCGATCTCGGCCGGCGACTTGGCACCGATATTCAGCCCGACCGGACCATGGATGCGCGCGAACTGCTCGTCGGTGATGCCGGCCTCGGAGAGGCGCTCCTTGCGCTTGGCGTGGGTGCGCCGGCTGCCCAGCGCGCCGACATAGAACACGTCGGACTTCAGCGCCGCCTCGAGCGCCGGATCGTCGAGCTTGGGATCGTGCGTCAGCGTCACCACGGCCGTCGAGGCGTCGAGGCCCATCTTCTCGAAGGCGTCGTCTGCCCATTCCTGCATCACCTTCACGCCGGGGAAGCGGCTGTCGGTTGCGAAGGCGCGGCGCGGATCGACCACGGTCACGTCGAAATCGAGCAGCGACGCCATCGGCGCCAGCGACTGCGCGATGTGCACCGCGCCGACGATGATGAGACGCGGCGGCGGGACGTAGACATTGAGGAAGATGCGCTGGCCGCCCACCTCGATCGTCTCGCTGCGGCCGATGCCGAGCGCGCGCCGGGCTGCGGCGACTACGGCCGGGTCGGTCGCGAGCGCGCCTTCGGCACGGTCGGTGTAGATCAGCGCTTCGGCGGCATCGCTCAGCCGGGTGGCGAGTGCCACTGCCTGACGCTGCGTCCGGGCATTCTGCAGGGCAGCCAGGGTTTCGCTTTTCATCGTCAGTTCACCTTCTCGACGAAGACCTGGACCTTTCCGCCGCAGGCCAGGCCGACATCCCAGGCCTGCTCGTCCGTGACGCCAAAATCGAGCAGCCGCGGCTGGCCGTCGGCGATCGAGGCCAAAGCCTCCTTGACCACCGCACCCTCGATGCAGCCGCCCGATACCGAGCCGACCATGGCGCCCGTGTCGTCGACGCCGAGCTGGCTGCCGACGGGACGCGGCGAGGAGCCCCAGGTGGTGATCACCGTGGCAATCGCGACGCCCTTGCCGCTCGCCTTCCACTTGCCGACCTGGTCCAGGACATCGAG
The DNA here is from genome assembly GCF_050185545.1 of Reyranella sp. Classification (GTDB taxonomy): domain Bacteria; phylum Pseudomonadota; class Alphaproteobacteria; order Reyranellales; family Reyranellaceae; genus Reyranella. The sequence goes on from NZ_JBFWZI010000016.1 coordinate 14,363, forward strand.
TGCGTCGCTCATGGTCTAGTTCCTCTCCTTGCGCAGTTCCGTCTGCCAGCCCGCCAGCCGCCTGTCGCCGGCCGTCGGTGCGGTGCCCAGGGCCGCGATCAGTCCCGCAAGACTATCGAGATTGTGCACCGGGCGGAATTCATCAACGTGAGGCAGCATCGCCTTGTTGCCCTGAGACTTGGGCTCGTAGGCGCCATACCGCAAGAGCGGGTTCAGCCAGATCAGGCGTGAGCAGGATTTGTGCAGCCGTTCCATTTCCTCGGCCAGGCCGGCCGCACCCTCGCGGTCGAGCCCGTCGGTGATCAGGAGGACCACGGCACCCTGCCCCAGCACGCGGCGAGACCACTTGTTGTTGAACTCGTGCAGGGTCTGGCCGATGCGCGTCCCGCCGGACCAGTCCTCGACCTGGGTCGAGGCCTTCTGCAAGGCGACATCGACATCCTTGCTGCGCAGGGCCCGGCTGACGTTGCTGAGTCGCGTGCTGAAGGTGAAGCAGTAGACGCGGTCGCGGTCGTTGGTGATGGCGTGCATGAAATGCAGGAACATGCGCGTGTAGCGGGCCATCGAGCCGGAAATGTCGCACAGGATGACGAGCGGCGGTGGCCGCCGGCGCGGCTCGCGCTTGCGAAGCTCGGTCAGGCCTTCCGGCCGCAACGCGCGGCGCAGCGAGGCACGAAAATCCACGCGCGGGCCGCGCCGCGCCGGCTGGTAGCGCCGCGTCCGGCGCTCCGGCACGGGCAGGCGCAGGCGGGAGATGGCGCGCAACGCCTCGTCGATCTCGGCCTGCGACATCTGCTCGAAGTCGCGGTGCTGCAGCACCTCGCGATCGGAGACCGTGAACGTCGCCTCGATCTCCACCTCAGGCGGCTCGTTGTCGTCCTTGGGCGCTTCGCCGCGGCCGGGTTGCAAGGCTTCCTGCAGGCGGCGGCTGAGCTGCTTGCCCTTCTCCTGCTGCCCCGGCACCTCGACGTGCGGCAGCAGCATCTCCATCATCTTCTCGAGCAGGCGCGGATTGCGCCAGTAGACATGGAAGGCCTGGTCGAAGATCTCGCGCTGGTCCCGCCGGTTTACGAACACCGAATGCAGCGTCCAGTAGAAGTCATCACGCTTGCGCAGGCCCGCCGCTTCCACCGCCTCGATGGCGCGCAGCACCTGGCCCGGGCCGACGCGCAGGCCGGCCGTGCGCAACGTGCGCGCGAAGTGCACGATGTTGGTGGCGAGCCGGCCGGCCGGCTCGGGCGGTTCGGATTGTGTGACGACGTTCATGGTCGTCCGGATCGCGGGCGTCCGGACCGCCCGGCGCATTCATATGCGCCGATCATGAGCATGAGCGGGCGGGACGCCCGCGGTCCGGAAGACGCCCGCGGTCCGGAAGACGCCCGAGGTCCAGAAGATGCCCGCGGTCCAGAAGACGCCCGTAGTCCGCGAGAGGCAGAGACTCTCTTCACCGCCTCACCCCAGCGGCTCGGCGGCGATATCGGACTTCACCTTGCGCAGGATCTCGGCCGCCTCCGTTCCCTGCAGGCGCTGGATGTCGTCCTGGTACTTGAGCAGGATGCCCAGCGTGTCGTTGATGGTGCGCGGGTCGAGGTCGAGCTTGTTCAGCTCCGACAGGGCGGTTGCCCAGTCAATCGATTCGGCGACGCCCGGCGACTTGAAGAGGTCGAGCTTGCGCAGCTCCTGGACGAAGCCCACGACCTGGCGCGACAGGCGTGCGCCGGCGCCGGGCGCCTTGACCTCGAGGATCTGCAGCTCGCGCTTGAGGTCCGGATAGTCGACCCAGTGATAGAAGCAGCGCCGCTTCAGCGCGTCGTGGATCTCGCGCGTCCGGTTCGACGTGATGATGACGATCGGAGTCTGCGCCGCCTTGATCGTGCCGAGTTCGGGAATGGTGACCTGGAAGTCGGACAGCAGCTCGAGCAGGTAGGCCTCGAACGGCTCGTCGGTGCGATCGAGCTCGTCGATCAGCAGAATCGGCGCACCTTCGGTGTGGGGTTGCAGCGCCTCGAGCAGAGGTCGGCGAATCAGGAATCTTTCATCGAAGATGTCGGCGGCAAGCTGGCCGCGATCATGCACGCCCTGCGCCTCGGCAAGGCGAATCTCGATCATCTGGCGGGCGTAGTTCCATTCGTAAACCGCCGAGGCGACGTCGAGGCCCTCGTAGCACTGCAGGCGGATCAGCGGCCGGCCGAGCGTCGCGGCCAGGACCTTGGCGATCTCGGTCTTGCCGACGCCGGCTTCGCCTTCGCAAAACAGCGGGCGGCCGAGCTTGAGGGCGAGATAGAGCACGGTCGCGAGGCTGCGGTCGGCGATGTAGTTGCCGCCCTTCAGGAGGTCGAGGGTGGCGTCGATGGAGGCCGGCGTGGCGGAGGACATGAAACTCCCGGGATGCATGCGGCGCCCGACGGCGCCGGGACGCAGTGTAGCCGATGGGTGGGCGTGCCGATATGGTAGGAATTGGTAGCGAATTCAAGGATTTGGGAGGCAGCCATGCACGGCGAGATGTTCAAGGGCCGGACCGCCATCGTAACCGGCGGCGCGCGCGGAATAGGCCTTGCCTGCGCCGCCAGGATTACCGCTGGCGGCGGCCGCGTCGCCCTGTGGGACCGCGACATGACACGTGCCCGCCAATCGGCCGCCTCGCTGCCCGGCGCGCTCGCCGTCGAGGTCGACGTGACCGACGAAGGATCGATCAACGACGCCCTGGGCGAGACGGAAGCGCAGATCGCCCCGCCCGACATCCTGGTGGCGAGCGCCGGCATCACCGGCCCCAACACCACGGTCGTCGCCTACCCGGTCGATGCGTGGAAGCAGGTGATCGACATCAACCTTACCGGCGTCTTCCTCTGCAACCGCGCGGTGGCCGGCGGCATGGCGGCGCGCGGGCGCGGTCGCATCGTCAACATCGCCTCGGTCGCCGGCAAGGAAGGCAATCCGAATGCGTCCGCCTACTCGGCGTCGAAGGCCGGCGTGATCGGCCTCACCAAGTCGCTCGGCAAGGAGCTTGCCACCACCGGTGTGCTGGTGAATTGCGTGGCCCCTGCGGTGGTGAAGACCGAGCTGTTCAGCCAGATGACCGAGCAGCACATCCAGTACATGCTCGCCAAGATCCCGATGAACCGTTTCGGCGAAGTGGACGAGGTCGCCGAAATGGTCGCCTGGCTCGCGTCGGACCTCTGCACCTTCTCCACCGGCGCCACCTTCGACCTGTCAGGAGGGCGGGCGACGTATTAGCTTTAGTCTTCCTCCCCCATCAGGCTCAGAGCTATCGCACATGGAAAAGAATTCCGTCCTCCCGACAGGAGCCGAGCGTAGCGAGGCGTAGTGGAGGGACCTTTCTTTTTGCGGTGTCAGCAAGAAGGGTCCCTCGACTGCGCCACCCTTCGGGCGGCTCCGCTCGGGATGACGGCATTTTTTCAGTATGCGATAGCCCTGCCCGTAAGACAGGGCAAATGAGAAGGACCCCCCACCATGAACCTGCATGATCTCACCCTGGCCGAACTCGGCGCCGGGCTCGCCGCCAAGCGCTTCTCGTCGCGCGAAATCGTCGACGGGCTGCTGGCGCGCATCGAGAAGGCCGACGGCAAGCTGCATGCCTTCACCGAGCTCTACGCCAGTGAAGCCCGCGCGCTCGCCGATGCGGCCGATGCCGCGCGCGCCTCGGGCTTTCCACTCGGGCCCCTGCACGGCCTGCCGGTCGTCTACAAGGACCTGTGCGACATCGCCGGCAGGGTCGGCACAGGCGGCTCCAAGATGTTCGAGAAGCGCGTGGCGAGCGAGACCTCGAACACCGTCGAACGGCTGACCGCCGCCGGCATGGTGCCGCTCGGCAAGCTGCATATGGTCGAGTTCGCTTTCGGCGGCTGGGGCACCAACCCGCTGATGGGCGCGCCGTGGAATCCCTGGGACCTCGCCACGCATCGCGTGCCGGGCGGTTCCTCCAGCGGCACCGGCGTGGCCGTCGCCGCACGCCTGGCACCGGCCGGGATCGGCAGCGACACCGGCGGCTCGGTGCGCATTCCGTCGGCCTTCAACGGGCTCGTCGGCCTCAAGGTCACGTTCGGCCGCATCGGCCTCCATGGCACCATCCTGCTGAGCTGGACATTCGATTCGATCGGCCCGATGGCGCGCTCGGTCGAGGACTGCGCCCTGATGCTGAACGCCCTCGCCGCGCCCGATGCGCGCGACCCGACGACGCTAGGTCAGCCGCTCGAGGATTTCACCCTTGCCGCTCGACCGGGCTCGATCGAAGGCATGCGCGTGGTCATGCCCGATACCGCACAGCTTCCGAACTTCATGCACCCGGACGTGGTCAAGGCCTGGCAGGCGGCAGGGCTCACCTTCGAGAGCCTGGGCGCCACGGTCGAAGCGGTACGTGTGCCCGACTGGTTCTTCGACCTGTCGCGCCCGGCCGGCACGCTGATCGCCTCCGAGGCCTACTCGCTGCACCGCGACTACATCGAGGATGCCAGCAAGCCGATCGGCCCCGCCGTGCGCAGCCGCACGCTCGCCGCCAAGGGACTGCCGACCGCGGCCTATGCCGAGGAACTGCGCGCCGTTGCCGACCGCCGCCGCGCCTTCGCCGGCTGGATGGCGCCCTACGATGCCCTGCTGCTGCCGACCGTCGCCGTTCCCGCGATCCCCCTGGCCGAGGTCGACGAGACGTCCCCCATCCCGGGCTATCTCACCCGACCCGCCAACTACCTCGGCCTGTGCGGCCTCGCGATGCCCTCTGGCAATTCCGGCGGCTTGCCGCTCGGCATCCAGATCGTCGGCAAGCCATTCGCCGAAAGCACGATCCTGCGCCTCGGCAAGGCCTTCCAGGACACCACCGACCATCACCGACGCGCGCCGGACCTCACGGGTTTGGGATTGTAGAGACCTATGGACGCAATGCCGCTTCGAAAGCTCGAGCTCTACATCGACTACAAGAGCCCATATGCCTATCTCGCCAAGGGTCTCGCCTATCAGCTGGAGCGCGACACCGGGACCGAGATAGACTGGTTGCCGTACGTACTCGACATCCCCGCCTACCTGGGCAGCGCGAGGGTCGATTCCGAAGGCCGTGTACTGGAGCAGGACCGCAATGCCCACCAGTGGCGTCGGGTCAGATACAGCTACATGGATGTGCGCCGCGAGGCCAACCGGCTTGGGCTGACGATCCTGGGCACGCGAAAAATTTGGGCCTCTTCGCTTGCCGGCATCGGACTGCTCTACGCGAAACGGAGCGGCGTGTTCCGGGCCTACAACGACGAGGTGTTCGAGCGGTTCTGGAAGCGCGATCTGGACATCGAGAATCCCGAGGCTCTGAAAGACATTCTCGGCCGTGCGGGAGCCGATGCCGATGGATTCGACGCCTTTCGGACGGGCGACGGAGAACGCGAATTGAGAGCGGTTCAGGAGCGGGCCGAGGCGAACGGTGTGTTCGGCGTGCCGAGCTTTCTCTTCCCCGACGGTGATCTCTATTGGGGACGCGAACACCTGCCGCGTATCATCGAGCGACTGTCTACTTAGACTTTTCGCAGAGTCGGAACGCCGATGCACTGCCTACCTTTGAGAAATCCGGGTTAGCGCCGCGCCGGGGCGCAGGCGCTACTGCCGGCGCTGTGGCATGCCCTGCGGGACGACGGTCTCGATGATCGAGGAATCGAGCGCCTCGAATTCGTGATAGCCGATCGTCTGGTAGAGCTCGGCGCGGGTCTGCATGCGGTCGAGCATGTTCTGGGTACCGCCGTCGCGCCGGATCGCCGCGTAGAGGTCGGACTGCGCCTTGTTGGCAACCCGGAGCGAGGAGACTGGCCAGATCACCATCCTGTAGCCCATCACCTCGAACTCGCTTGCGGTGAAGAACGGCGTGCGGCCGAACTCGGTCATGTTGGCGAGCAACGGCACGCCCGGCATCGCACGGGCGAAAGCTCGGAACATCTCGGCGTCGTGCAACGCCTCGGGAAAGATCGCGTCGGCGCCGGCGGCAATGTACTGGCGCGCCCGCGCCACCGCGCCATCTAGGCCTTCGCTGGCCGCCGCGTCGGTGCGGGCGATGATGAACAGATGCCGCCGGGCCTTCGCCGCCGCCGCCACCTTGGCCGCCATGTCGTGCGGCGAGGCGAGCTTCTTGTCGTTCAGATGGCCGCACTTCTTGGGCAGGATCTGATCCTCGATATGCACCGCGGCAGCGCCGGCATCCTCGAATGCGCGCACCATATGCATCACGTTCAGCGCCTCGCCGTAGCCGGTGTCGCCATCGACCAGCAGCGGCAGGCCGCTGGCACGGCTGATCTGGCGGACGAAGAACGAGACGTCGTCCACCGTGATGACGCCGAGATCGGGCAGGCCCATCGAGGCCGACATGGCTGCCCCCGACAGGTAGAGCGCATCGAAGCCGGCGGCGCGCGCCTGCAGCGCCGCCATACCGTTGTGGACGCCGGGAAGCTGCAGGATGCCGGGCCGGGCCAGCATTTCGCGAAAGCGCCGGCCCGCGGGGGCGCACGGCAGGTCGGCGGCGACGAGATAGGGCATCCTCTCCTCCTTGGCCTCAGTTCTTGCGAGACGGCAGCCCAACCATGAGGCCGGCGCCGACGATGAGGCTCGAGCCCAGCCAGACGTACAGGTCGGGGACCTCGGAAAACATCAGGTAGCCCACGATCACAGAGCCGATCATCTGCGTATAGTTGAATGGCGCAAGGAAGTTCGCCGACGCATAGGTCATCGCCTGGGCGATGCAGTAGTGACCAAGCCCGCCCAAGGCGCCCAGCGAGCAGAGCAATGCCCAGTCGGTCCAGTTGGCCGGCGTCTTCCACACGAACGGCACCACGATCGACATCAGCACAGTCCCCAGCAGTACGCTGTAGAAGATAGACGTCGCCGGATGGTCCGTGCCGGCGACCCGCCGAATGATGATCTGGTACATGGCATAGCAGAGCGCGCTGCCGACCAGCAGCACCGAGGCCCACTCAAACACGGCGCTGCCCGGCCGGATCACCACCAGCACGCCGGCGAAGCCCAGCAGCACCGCGCCGAGGCGCACCGGCGTGATGCGTTCGCCGAGCAGCGGCCAGGCGAGGAACACGACCACGAGCGGCGCCACGAAGCTGACGGCGATCGCCTCGGCGACCGGGATGTCCTTGACGGCAAAGAAGAAGCAGAGCGTCGACAGCAGCATCATGACCGAGCTCGCTGCTTGCAGGTCGATGCGCCGCGTGCGGAAGAGTCCGAGGCCCAGCCGCGGCACGAACACCAGCGGCACCAACACGAGATGCATGGCGATGCGGAACCAAACGATCTGCGCCGGATCGTAAGTCGCGGCCAGCAGCTTCACGAAGCCGTTCATGATCGGGAACAGGGCACAGGCCGCGCACATCAGCAGCAGGCCCATGACCGGTCGCGACGCCCGCGCGGGCGCCTGGGAAGCCGCCATCGCCGTTCAGCGCAGGAAGCGTTCGAGGGAACCCAGCAGCAGGGTGCCGGCGGTGGCGATCACGATGAGCGAGGCGGCAATCGCGGTGTAGCGGCCGATCTCGCGCGCGCTGCCCTCGCCGATGATCAACCGGTGCGCCAGCATCGAGGCCATGCCGATACCAGCCAGGGTGATCGCCATGCCAAGCGCGATGGCGAGAACCCCGACCACACCGGCCCAGATGACGCCCAGCGCGACCGAAAGCAGGACAACCACCAGGGCGCCGGCACAGGGCGCGATGCCGGCCGCGGTCAGCAGCAGCCAGCCGGCGATCGTGCGCTGGCGTTGCCCATTGCCGCCATGATGGTGGTGATGATCGTGACCGTGGTCATGGCCATAGTGGTCATGATCATGGTCGCCGTGGCCATGCTCGTGGAAGCGTCCCGTGATGCCGGCCCACAGGCGCCAGATGCCGATCGCCAGGATCAGCGTATAGGAGACGATCTCGACATTGCGCACCTCGCGCAGCGCCCCGAACAGGCCCACGACAGAAAAGACCTTCAGTGCAGTGGCGAGCAGCAAGGCGGCGAGCGTGTGGGTGAACGCAATCCAGGCGCCGGCCAGGACGCCCTCGATCCAGGCACGCGGCCGGCTGCTGTCGAGGAAGTAGGCGACGACCACGGCCTTGCCGTGGCCCGGCCCCAGCGTGTGCACCACGCCATAGCCGAAGCAGACGACGACCAGGGTCCACAGGGCGGCCGAGCCGGAGCCCGACTGGACATCGCGCAGCGCCGTCGACAGTGTCCGCTGGATGCGCTGCTGGTAGTCAGCCGAAAAACGCGCCAGTTCAGCCACGCCGTCGCTGAAGATCAACGCGCCCACCAGAGCGACGACCAGCAGGATTCCGATCCACAGGAACGGCGAGCGCAGCGCGATCGATTTCACGGTGGTCGCCCTCATGGCAAACGACAGGTCACGCTATCGGCAAAGACCGGGTAGCCGCGCACGAACTCGGCCTTGTACGACGGATGCTTGGCCAGCGTGCAGCCGGCCGGCAGCGAGGTCTTGTCGACCTCGATGCGCATGAAATCGTCGGGGTCGTAGGTGGTGATCGACACGGTTTTGGACGGCTCCGGCAAAGCGAATCGCATGATGTAGACGAGATTGCGCGGCCCCCTCTTCTGCGGCGGCGGCGGTTCATTGGCGCGCTTGTTGGGCGGCATTGCCATGCCGCTATCGCCGGCCGAGCGATCCCAGTCGGGCAAGGTGAAGCTCGCCGGATCGTCGACGCGGGCGGAGAATTGCGGCAGCTTGGCCGGCCGGAAATCCTTACCGCCGGTGCTGAGCCAGGTGAGGTAGCCGATCTTGGCCAACTCGGGCAGCATCTCGCCACCCAGCACCTTGACTTCGCGGGTCGAGAACTTGCCGTCCTTATCCTCGTCGATCAGCGGGATCTCGATCTCGCTGGAGAACGGATCGAAGCGCCATTCGATCTCGACATGGGTGTACTTGCCGTCCTTGGCGACGACTCGCACCAGTTGCTGCAGCCAGAGATGCGGATGGGCGTGTGCGACGCCGGCGGCCAGCCAGGCGATGACGAGGCTCACCACCGCGAGGGCGCGCCACATGCTAGGCCTCATGTCGCCATCCCGGCCGGGACGGGCCGCGGCCGCCCCTCCTCGTCGATGGCGACGAACACGAAGGTGCCGTGGGTGACCTGGATGTCGGTCGCCTCGTGCCGGCGCTGCACCATGGTCTCGAGGTCGATGGTGATCGATGTGCGGCCCACCTTCTTCACCTCACCGTAAATCGACACCATGTCGCCGACCTTGATCGGCTGGACGAAGGTCATGGCGGCGATCGCCACCGTGGCCACCCTGCCCTTTGCGACCCTGGCCGCCAGCGCACCACCCGCGACGTCCATCTGCGACAGCACCCAGCCGCCGAAAATATCGCCATTGCCGTTCATGTCGCCAGGCTGCGGCACCGTCCTGATGATCGGGTCGCGGCTCCTCTCGGCCATCAAACCTTCCCCGGATATGGTTGATTTTCTGCGATTTTCCTACCATATCGATCCTTGACCGGCCATCAAGCGATCCCCTCGCGCGGCCGCGGAAAGACAAGAAGCATCCATGGCGAAAGAACGCGATCTGTTCGATCGGGCTGGCGGCAAGCGCGCAACGGGCAAGGACAACTCCTACACGGCGCGCGACATCGAGGTTCTGGAAGGCCTGGAACCCGTCCGCAAGCGCCCCGGCATGTATATCGGCGGCACCGACGAACGGGCCATGCATCATCTCGTCGCCGAGGTGCTCGACAATTCCATGGACGAGGCAGTGGCCGGCCACGCCGACACGATCCATGTCGAGCTGCTCGAGGGCAACCGGGTGCTGGTGCGCGACAATGGCCGCGGCATGCCGATCGATCCGCATCCCAAGTTCAAGACCAAGTCGGCGCTCGAGGTCATCCTCACGATGCTGCACTCGGGCGGCAAGTTCAACAACAAGCTCTATGCCACGTCGGGCGGCCTGCACGGCGTCGGCGTGTCGGTGGTCAATGCGCTGTCCGACGAGCTGGTTGTCGAAGTTGCACGCGACCGGCAGGCGTGGGTGCAGACCTACTCGCGCGGCAACCCCGTGACCAAGCTCAAGTCGGCCGGCGCCGCGCCCAACCGGCGCGGCACGACAGTGACGTTCCGTCCCGATCCGGAGATCTTCGGCAAGCAGACCTTCTCGGCCGAGCGCCTCTATCGCATGGCACGCTCCAAGGCGTACCTGTTCCGCGGCGTCGAGATCCGCTGGCGCTGCGACAAATCGGTGCTGCCCAAGGGCGGCGGCGTGCCGGAGGAGGAATCGTTCCACTTCCCCGGCGGCCTGAAGGATTACCTGATGTCGGAGGTCGGCGAGCGGCCGACCGTGGTGCCGCAGCCGTTCGCCGGTGAAGCCAGGAGCGAGACCAACGGAACAGCGGGCGGACGCGTCGAATGGGCGGTGTGGTGGCCGACCGACGAGGAAGGCTTCATCCGCTCCTACTGCAACACCGTACCGACGGCTGAAGGCGGCACGCACGAATCCGGCTTCCGCAGCGCCCTGGTGCGCGGCCTCAAGCGCTACGCCGAGCTGACCGGCAACCGCAAGGGCTCGATCGTCACCGCCGACGACGTGCTCGACGGCGCGGCCGGCCTGGTCTCGGTGTTCATCGAGCAGCCGCAGTTCCAGGGTCAGACCAAGGAGAAGCTGGTCAGCGTCGAGGCGACCAAGCTGGTCGAGACGATTGTCGGCGACAATTTCGAGCACTGGCTGACCGGCGACAAGGAAGCCGGCAACGTGCTGCTCGAGCACGTCATCGGCAAGGCCGAGGAGCGTCTGCGCCGCAAGCAGGACCGCGAGCAACAGCGCAAGTCGGCGACGCGCAAGCTCCGCCTGCCAGGCAAGCTCGCCGACTGCAGCAACACCGCGGCCGAGGGGACGGAGATCTTCCTGGTCGAGGGTGATTCGGCGGGCGGCTCGGCCAAGGCCGCGCGCAACCGCGAGACCCAGGCCATCCTGCCGCTGCGCGGCAAGATCCTGAACGTGGCCAGCGCCAGCGCCGAGCGCCTACGCGAGAATCAGGAGATCCAGGATCTCATCCAGGCGCTGGGCTGCGGCACCGGCGCCCACTACAACGACGAGCGCCTGCGCTATGAGCGCGTCATCATCATGACCGACGCCGACGTCGACGGCGCGCACATCGCCTCGCTCCTGATGACGTTCTTCTATCGCGAGATGCCGAAGCTGATCGAGAACGGCCACCTGTTTCTCGCCCAGCCGCCGCTGTTCCGCCTGAGTCGCGGCGACCGCATCGAGTATGCACGCGACGAGCAGCACAAGGACGAGCTGATCCGCGACGTATTCGGCGGCGCCAAGGTCGAGATCACCCGCTTCAAGGGTCTGGGCGAGATGCAGTCCGTCCATCTGCGCGAGACCACCATGGATATCACGCGGCGCACCCTGCTCAAGGTCGACGTGCCGACGGCCTCCGATGTCGAAGCGCGGACCGACGCCATGAAGACGCGATCGCTGGTCGAGGACCTGATGGGGCGCAAGCCGGAGAAGCGCTACGCCTTCATCCAGGAAAACGCCAGGTTCGCACGCGATCTCGATGTCTGAGGCTTTTTTACGTCCGCCCCCAAGGACCACACGCAATCTTGTGACGTGAATTGAAGGCCGTCCCCGCCTATCATGGCTACCGGCTACAAGAGAGGACGTCCGCAATGCGTCTCAAGAACAAGCTTGCCGCAGTCTTGCTCGGCCTGATGGCAATCCCCGCGACGGCGGCGGCGGCCGTCATCGGCGGAGTGTACTATGCACCGCAATACGACTATCGCGAGTTTTTCGCGGCAACCGACGGCCGCAATTTCCAGGTCATATTGGCCGGCACCCCCTTCCCCGGCGCTGATCCCAACACGGTGGCGCGCGACCTGTTGCCCATGATGCAGGCTGCCAAGCCGCGGCCTGCTCTCACTTTTACCTATGACGCGCCGCTCGAACGGCCGCGCCCGGACTACCGGCTGGTGCTGGTCTTCGACCCCGCGCTCGACCTGAACGCCGACACGGTGTGCAGGGGCGAGACCCGCTTCCGGCCGGGAAGCCCGGGCGTCTTCTATCTCTTTGCCGTCTATTGCCGAAACGACATGTCGATGTCGCAGACCACGGCGTGGACGCCGGCCAGCAGCCCGAACGACCCGCGGATCGGGGAGCTGTTCCGCGAGCTGTTCATGGTCGTGTTCAGCGATTCGCCGGCGCTGCGCCCACAGCTGGGCAAGGATCGGCGCTGAGCGACGAACGCTCCACAGGCTGGGTCTGGTAACCAGACGGCATGGCCGTCTGGTACACCCTTGCCAACCTCTACCTCTCGCGTGTCGACCCCGAGAGGGCCCATGCCCTCGCCCTGAAGGCACTGGCGAAAGGATGGCTTCCGGCTGACCCGAAGCCCGACCCGCCGTCCCTCGAGACTCATATCTGGGGAAAAACGCTTCCCAATCCGATCGGCTTGGCCGCCGGCTTCGACAAGAACGGCGAGGTCCCCGACGCCCTTCTCGGTCTGGGCTTCGGCCTGGTCGAGATCGGCAGCGTGACGCCGCAGCCCCAACCCGGCAACGATCAGCCGCGCCTGTTCCGCCTGCCCGCCGATCGCGGCGTCATCAACCGAATGGGGTTTCCCGGCCAGGGACTCATGACGGTGCGCGGACGCCTGGTCGGCCGCAAGCGCAGGGGCTTTGTCGGCATCAATGTCGGCGCCAACAAGAACAGCCAGGATCGGGTGCAGGATTACGTCGCTTGCGCCGCGGTCATGGTGCCTCATGCCGACTATCTCGTGTGCAACGTCTCCTCGCCCAATACACCGGGCTTGCGCGACCTGCAGGGGCGCGCCGCCCTCGCCGAGCTCCTGAGGCGGGTCCGCGAGGTCATCGGCGTCAAGGCCCCGCCGCTCCTGGTCAAGATCTCTCCCGATGCCACGGAGGATGAACTCGACGACATCGTCGCGGTGTGCCGTGATCAGCGCATCGACGGCATCATCGTGGGCAACACGACGCTGTCGCGGCCGCCGTCGCTGCGCAGTGCCCATCGCGGGGAGGCCGGCGGGCTGTCCGGGGCTCCCCTCATGGCGCTGTCCACCGAAGTGCTGCGCCGCACCGCCCGCCGGGTCGAGCGCCAGTTCCCGCTGATCGGCTGCGGCGGCGTGGGCTCGGGCGCCGACGCCTACGCCAAGATCCGCGCCGGCGCCAGCCTGGTGCAGCTCTACTCCGCCCTGGTGTTCGAAGGCCCGACACTGGTCCGCCGCATCAAGCGCGAGCTTGCCGCCCTGCTCGCCCGCGACGGCTTCGCCTCGGTCAAGGACGCGGTCGGCGCGGATTTGTAGTCGCTGGGAGCGCGCCACTTTGTGGCGCTCATGCCGACCGCGGGCGTCTCGCCCGCTCATGATTCATGAGCATGAGCGGGCGACACGCCCGCGGTCCAGAAGAGCATGAACGTGCGCCGCTACTCCACCTTGGCGCCCGACTGGCGGATCAGCTCGGCCCAGATCGGCGTTTCGCGGGCCAGCACGTCGGCCAGCTCCTTGGGTGTCGAGCCGACCGACGTCTGTCCCTGGGCGACCATCTTGTCGGCAACGGCGGGCAGATCGATCACGGCTTTGATGGCCTGCTGCAGACGGTCGATGATGTCGGCCGGCGTGCCGGCGGGCGCGTAGGCGGCGACGAACAGGTTGAGGTCGAAGCCGGCGACAAGCTGCTCGCCGAAGGTCTTGAGATCGGGCATCGATGCCGAGCGCTTGGCGCCGGCGACGGCCAGCGGCTTGACCCGGCCGGCCGCGATCTGCGGCTTGGCGCTGGTCGGGCTCGCCCAGGTGATGTCGAGGGTGCCGTTGGCGACATCCTGCAGTGCCGGCACATCGCCTCGGTATGGCACATGGTTGTACTTGCCGCCCAAGGCGCTCTCCAGCATGAGGCCGTACAGATGGCCGCTCGAGCCGATGCCCCAGCTGCCGTACGTCGCCGGCCGGCCGAGTCCTTTGACCCAGACCCCCATGCCGCGCAGGTCGTCGAACGGCGCGTCGGCCTTCACTGCCAGCAGGATCGTGCCCAGCGAGATCAGCGATACCGGGATCAGCTCCTTGGCGGGATCGAACGGCAGCCTGACGTAGAGACTCGGATTGTTGGTGTGCGTCGAGTTGGTCGTGATCAGGAACGTATAGCCGTCCGGCGCCGCCCGGGCGACGATCTCGGATCCGACGATGGTGTTGGCGCCGGGCTTGGGATCGACCAGCACCTGCTGGCCCAGTCGCTGCGTCAGCCCCTCGGCGATGACCCGCACCAGCGCATCGATGGCACCGCCTGGATTGAACGGCACGACGATGCGGATCGGCCTGGTCGGCCAATTGGCCTCGGCGCGCGCCGCGAACGGCATCGCCAACGCGCCGGCGACAAGGGCCCGTCGTCCGATTTCTCGTTTCATGGTCACGCTCCCCCCCCGACGTCCCGAGTATCACACCTTTCTGGCCCAGAAATCATCAATACCGAGGTGAGATCGCCAGCTCGCCGTGGCCGCTGCCTTTTCCGGCTCCAGACGGATGCCCGAGCCGTCGGCGACGCGGGTGATGGCATCGAAACCGGCGATGACGGCGGCCGCGTCCACCATCGCTGGCTCACCGAGGCGATCAACGACCGCATCGCGCGACTGGTCAAGGTCCGTTGCGCCGTCGATCACCGAATCGGCGAAAGCGAGCAGCGCCTTCTCCGCGGCAACGCCGCTGGCAACGCGATTGGTGTCGTCGCCCTGAACGATGCCGGTGAACTCGTAGTCCTTGCCGCTATGCCTGCCGCTCGCCCCGAGCAGGGCCAGATGGCTGGTCGTTCAATAGACGCACTGGTTGCGAACGGCCACGCGGGCGGCAAGCATCTCGATCTGGGCATGCTCGACGGCACGGTACTCGCGGGCGAAGTCCCGCATCGCGTCCTGCGGCAGGTACATCGTCTCGAACAGGTCCCAGAACTGCATCATCGCCTGGGGCACCAGGCTGAGCGCGCGATGGACATTGCCGCCGCTGCGTCCGGCCGAGGTGTAGAGCGGCGGATCCTCGGCGCCGACATCCTCGGGCGCGAGCATCGGCATCCAGCCGAGCCCGGACTTCGCCCCCTTGGGACGCCGTCGTGTCGGCGCCCCGGGCTGGGCCTCGGGCAGGGTGCGCGGCGACGAGCCACGGCCGCGATCGAACGTGTCGACCGCCGTCGTGATCGCCACGACCGACAACAGCTCGACATAAGCCTCCTCGCTCAAGCCTCCGCCGACTTGGCCGCCCTCGACGATCTCGCGGAACCAGGCCTCGGACAGCCGGCCGGGGTCGGTGACGATACGATGGATCGCCTCGACCGCAGCCCGCGGCAGGTCGGTCGAGGACTGATGCTCACCGGCAATCGTGCTCGGCAGCAGAGCTGCCTTGCGTGTGCGCCGCACAGCGCGCAGGCCCGGGCCGCACGCACCTCGCGCGCGATCGTCGTGCGCTCGGCGGCGGTCCACCATTCACCCGGGTCGCCCAGCGCTCGCCATGCCGTCGAGAGCGCATCTCGCAGTTCTTGTCGCATCGTGAAAATCAATCTAGCAGACGCCGGAACACCGACGCCATAGACTGGTCGGCGGAGGAACCGTGCCGCTCTGGATACCGATAACCGTCTTCGCCGCGCTCTGTCAGAACATCCGCACGACACTGCAGCAGAAGATTCGCGGCGTGCTGAGCGTCGACGGCGCGAACTTCGTCCGCTACCTCTATGGTGCGCCGCTGGCGCTGGGGACTCTGGCCTTCCTTGTCCTTTTCACCGGTCGACACGTGCCCGCCCTGTCGGCGTCGTTCCTGCTCCTGGTTACGATCGCAGGGGTTGCCCAGATCGTGGCGACGTCGCTCATGATCCATGCCTTCTCGCTGCGCAACTTCGCGGTCGGTACGGTCTACTCGAAAACCGAGACGGTGTTCGTGGCGCTGTTCGCCACCTTCATCGCCCATGAGCCCCTGAAGCTCGGAGCGTGGACCGGCATCCTGATCTGCCTGGGCGGCGTGGCGATCCTGAGCGTGCGCGGCTCGTTCGCCAACATCCGCTCGGTGCTCGCCGACCTCACCCACAAGGGCGCGCTCTACGGCATCCTGTCGGGTGCCATCTTCGCCATCGCCGCCGGCACCATCCGCGAGGCCTCCAAGCTGCTGCCCGACGGCGACTTCATGATCCGCGGGATCACCGTGCTCGCCTGCATGAACACCATCCAGGTCGTGCTCATGGCT
Source organism: Reyranella sp. (assembly GCF_050185545.1). GTDB lineage: Bacteria > Pseudomonadota > Alphaproteobacteria > Reyranellales > Reyranellaceae > Reyranella. Next base: position 30,570 of record NZ_JBFWZI010000016.1, read on the forward strand.
GCCTACCTGTCGCGCCGCGACCGACCGCAGCTCGGCAAGGTCTGGGTCAACTGGCGCTCCTCGGCGTGGGTCGGCATCTTCAGCGTGCTCGGCTCGGCCGGCTGGGCGCTCGCCATGACGCTCGAGAATGCCGCCCTGGTGCGGGCCGTCGGCCAGATCGAGCTGGTCTTCACCTTCATTTCCTCGCACATCGTCCTCAAGGAGCGGCCGTCCGCTGGAGAGTGGATCGGCAGCGTTCTCGTCGTAGGCGGCGTCGTCCTCATCCTGATCTTCCGGTGACCCAATGAGCGAAACCAATCCGCGGCCCCTGCACGGCGTCCGCGTCCTCGATTTCTCGACCACCATCGCCGGCCCGCATTGCAGCCGCCTGCTGGCCGACATGGGCGCCGACGTCATCAAGATCGAGGCGCCCGAAGGCGAGCTGATGAGGAGCCGCCCGGTGCAGCGCAACGGCGCCGGCACGATGTTCGGCCAGCTCAACGCCGGCAAGCGCTCGATCGTGCTCGACCTCAAGCGGCCAGAAGCGGTCGCCGCGGTGAAGAAGCTGGCGGCCGGCGTCGACATCGTCGTCGAGAACTACCGGCCGGGCGTGATGAAGCGGCTCGGTCTCGACTATCCGGAGCTGGCCAGGATCAATCCGAAGCTCGTCTATTGCGCCATCTCGGGCTACGGCCAGACCGGGCCGGGCGCCGGTCGGCCGGCCTACGCGCCGGTGATCCATGCCGCGACCGGCTTCGACCGCGCGCATCTGTTCTACCAGCAGGGCCGCGAGCGGCCGGACAATTGCGGAATCTTCGTCGCCGACTATGCGAGCGGCGCCTATGCGCTGGGCGGCATCCTGGCGGCGCTGCACCAGCGCCACGTCACCGGCAAGGGGCAGATGGTCGACGTCTCGATGTTCGAGGCGCTGGTCGGCATGCTGCTGGGCGAGGTCAATCGTGCCCAGTTCGATTTCGAGATGCCGTCTCGGCCGATGTACGGCCCGGTCGAGGCCAAGGACGGCTACGTCATGCTGGCCACGGCGAGCGAGCGCACCTTCCAGGACATGGCGACGGCGGCCGGCCGGCGCGACTGGCTGACCGATCCACGCTTCGAGAAGTACGCCGACCGGCGCATGAACTGGGACCAGTTCGTCGACGAGTTCGAGGCGTGGTCCAGGACGCTTACGGTCGAGGAGTGTGTAGCGGTCCTCGACAAGCATGGCGTGCCGTGCTCGCCCTACTACACTGTTACCGAGGCCCTGCAGGATCCGCAGGTCGCCCATCGCGGCACGCTCTGCACCATCGAGGACAGCGCCGGCTCCTATAAATCGCCGGCTCCGCCCTTCCGCTTCTCCGGCTCTGCCCTGCAGAGCGGCCCCAGGGTTTCGAGCCTGGGCGAGCATACGCGGGAGATTCTCGAGGAAGCCGGCCTCTCGCCCGCCGAGATCGAGGCGCTCGCCAAGTGATTGATCCGCGCACGCCCATCCTGGTCGGCTGCGGCCAGATCACGGATACGACCGGCCAGCCCTCGAGCGCACGGTCGAACGTCGCCTTCTCCGCCGAGGCGGCCCGCCTCGCCCTCGCCGATGCCGGCGCGTCGATCGGCGCCGAGGCCCTGGGTCGCAAGATCGACGCGGTCGCAGTGCTCGAGTTCTTTCCCGACGTCAGCCCGCGCTTCGCCTCGCCTTTCGGTCGCTGCACCAATCCGCCCAAGGCCGTCGCCAACCGCCTGAACGCGACGCCGCGCCAGCTCATCTACACCCACCAGGGCGGCAACACGCCCCAGTACATGGTCAATCGCTTCGCCGAGGAGATCGCCAGCGGCGAGACCGGGCTGGCGCTGATCTGCGGCGCCGAGCTGCTGCGCTCGACTCAGAATGCCCGCAAGGCCGGGCTTGCCATTGACCACAACGAGGATCCCGGCGGCGAGCCGATGCGGATCGGCGACAAGCGCCTGGGCTTCTCCGACGAGGAGGGGCGGCACGAGCTCCGGGCGGCCATCCACTTCTACCCGCTGCTGGAGAACGCGATCCGCGGCGGGCTCGGGCGGGATGTCGAAAGCCACTTGGCGACCATGGGTCGCCTGTTCGAGCGCCTTGCCGCCGTCGCCCGGGACAATCCGCTGGCGACCCGCCGCGAGGGCTACAGTGCGGAACGGCTGGCGACGATCTCCGACGACAACCGCTGGATCTGCTTCCCCTACCCGCGGCTGATGAATGCCAACGCCATCATCGACCAGGCGGCCGCCGTGCTCGTGACGTCGGTCGAGAAGGCGCGCGAGTGGGGCATCCCGCCGGTGCGGTGGGTGTTCCTGCACGGCTGCGCCGACGGCACCGACACCTGGGTGGTGTCCGAGCGCCCGCGACTGGACGCGTCGCCGGCGATTCGTGGCTGCGCCCGCACCGCCCTCGACATGGCCGGCAAGTCGGTCGCCGACGTGGCGGCCTTCGATCTCTACAGCTGCTTCCCGTCGGCGGTCGAAGTGGCGATGAAGGAGATCGGCCTCGCCGAGGACGACCCGCGCCCGATCAGCGTCACCGGGGGCCTGCCCTTCTTCGGTGGCCCGGGCAACAACTACGTCACCCATTCGATCGCCGAGATGATGAACGTGGTGCGCAGGAAGCCCGGTTCGTTCGGTATGGTGACGGCCAACGGCAACTATCTCACCAAGCATTCGGCCGGCCTCTACTCGACCGCGCCGGTGCACGGCCCGTGGCGGCGCGAAGACCCCAGGAAGCTCCAGGCCGAACTCGACGCCGGCGCCAGGCAGCGTGTCGACACCAGGCCGACGGGAACCGGCACGATCGAGACATACTGCGTCGCCTACGGCAAGGATGCCCCCGAACGGGCCTACGTCCTGGGCCGCCTCGACGCGACCGGTGACCGTTTCATCGCCGTGGCCCAGGGCGACCCGGCGCTGCTGTCCGACATGCTGACGCGGGAACAGCTGGGGCGTAAAGTAACCGTGTCCGAGAAGGACCGCCGCAACGTGTTCCGGCCGGTGTAGAGTTTCGTCTGTTGTCCGAGCTTTCTCAGTCGTCCTGAGCGCAGCGAAGGACCTTATCGCCGCCGGCTACGGATTGTTCCAAAGCTTCTGGCGATGAGATCTTTCGCTTCGCTCAGGGTGGCGCAGCGACCGTTCCGGAGATCAGCATGTCGCGAGCCATTGTCAGGCGCTGGGGCAAGAACCTCGCCGTTCGTGTTCCTCACGACGTCGTCGAGCGAACCGGACTGGTCGACGGCGAGCGCGTGGCAGTCGAAGAACAGGATGGCAACATCGAGATCCGCCGGGCCGCAAGCACACGCGACGCGATCGCGGCGGCTGAAGAGACTATCAATGAACGACTGCGCTATCGTCGCGACCGGAGAGCTATATCGCGGCTGATTGCCGAAGGCCGACGCGGACATTCGAGCTGACAAGCAGCGAGGGAACATGCCGAACCAGCTAAGCCAGGCGCAGATGGCGGAATTCGACGACAAGGGCTTCACCTACGCGCGCGGCCTGTTCGCCCCCGACGAGATCGACCTGCTGACGCGCGCCATGGAAGAGGACCCCGCGGTGCGTGGCAGCATCCTCGACCGGCGCGATGGCGAAGGCCGCTCGACGCGCATCGCGCTCTGGAACCGCGCCGGCGACAGCGTCTACGGGCTGGCGGCGCGCTGCCGGCGCATGGTCGACACCTCGGTGGCGCTGCTGGGCGGACCAGTCTACCACTACCAGTCCAAGCTGACTGCCAAGGAGCCTGAGGTCGGTGGCGCCTGGGAATGGCACCAGGACTACGGCTACTGGTACTACAACGGTTGCCTGCGGCCCGACCTGCTCTCGGTGATGATCGCGCTCGACAAGACGACATGCGAGAATGGCTGTCTGCAGATCGCCACGGGCTCGCACAAGCTCGGCCGCATCGACCACACGCCCTTGTCGCCGACCCAGAACGAGGTCGACCCCAAGCGCATGCCCCACATCTTGGAGAAGTGTCCGATCGAGTATTGCGAGCTCGACAAGGGCGATGCGCTGATCTTCCACTGCAACGCCATTCACCGCTCCGACGCCAACCGCTCCGCCAACCGGCGCTGGACCCTGCTGATCTGCTACAACCGGGTCGACAACGACACGTTCGTCAAGGCCGACGACCGCTACTTCGTGCCGCTCGAAGCGGTCGACGACGACGCGCTGCGCACCGCCGGCCTGCGTTTCGCTCGCGGCGACAATCAGGAGCACTTTGCCAGCCGGCCCTACGTGCCGGACCTGCGCAAGGCCTCATAGCCGGCGGCGGCTGCCTTGGAGGTCCGCAAAGCCCAGACGGCCGATCTCAAGGCGACCGTCGAGCTGGCGGAACGCAGCCGCCGGCCGCTCCACAAGTACCAGCCGACTTTCTGGCGCAAGGCGGCGAACTCGACAGCGGCAACCGAGACATTCTTCACGCAGCTGTTGACCGAGCCGGACACGATCTTCCTGGTCGCCGTCGAGGGAAGCCGGCACCTGGGTTTCCTGATTGCCCGCAAGTTCCCCAACCCGCCGGTCTTCGATCCGGGTGGCGATACCTGGATAATCGACGATTTCTGCGTGGCCGAGCCGCACCTCTGGCTCAGCATCGGCGAGGCGTTGCTTTCCTACGTCTCCACCCTGATCCACGAACATGGCGGCGTGCAGATCGTCGTCGTCTCGGCCGACCGCGACCTCGCCAAGACCGAGATGCTGCGCCGCTCCGAGATGACCATTGCTTCGAACTGGTGGACCAAGCCGTTGCGCTGAAAGCCAACGCATATGCTCCGGCAGGTCGTTTCGTCCTTCAGCACCTCTGCCCGTCCGGCATAAGATCGACGTCACAATCTTCTCAGAATTTCCGTCGCCGCCTCGATCAGCCGATGGGTATCCTCTTCCGTCCCCACGGTGATGCGCAGATAGGGCGCCGTGCGCGGTTTATTGAAATGCCGCACCAGCACCGCGCGCTCGCGCAGCGCCGCCGCGAGCTCTGCACCCCCCTGATTCGGATGCCTCGCATAGACGAAATTCGCGCTCGAGGGCAGGACGGCGAAGCCCAGCCGGACAAGCTCGCGCGTCATTGCTTCGCGGGCCGCGACGACCCGGGCGCAGCTCACGCGGAAGTAGGCGTCGTCGCGCACCGAGGCCGTCGCGCCCGCCTGGGCAACACGGCCGATCGGGTAGGAATTGAAGCTGTCCTTCACACGGCGCAGCGCCTCGATCAGCCCCTCCTCGCCGAGCGCGTAGCCGACGCGCAGGCCGGCGAGCGCGCGTGACTTCGACATCGTCTGCACGACCAGCAGGTTCGGATGATCGGCGATCAGCGGGGCCGCGCTCTCGCCGCCGAAATCGACATAGGCCTCGTCGATCAGCACCGGAATGTCGCGATGTTCGTCGAGCAGCCGGGCGACCTCCGCGCGCGGCAGCGCGATGCCGGTCGGCGCATTGGGATTGGCGATCACGATCGACCCGGCCTCGCGCCGATAGTCCTGGACCCGCACGCGCATGTCGTTGTCCAGCGGCACGGTCTGGCAGGCGATGCCGAACAACTGCCCCCACACGGGATAGAAGCTGTACGTGACGTCCGGATACAGCAGCGGCCTGGGCTGCTTCAGCAGCGCCACAAAGGCGTGTGCGAGCACTTCGTCCGAGCCGTTGCCGACGAACACCTGCTCCGGCCTGACGCCGTGATGGTTGGCCAATGCCTCCCGCAATTCGGTCGCCTCGGGATCGGGGTAGAGCCGCTGGCTGTCGGCCGCGGCGGCACGCATCGCCTCGAGCGCGCGCGGCGACGGCCCGAATGGGCTCTCGTTGGTGTTGAGCTTCACCAGATTGGCAATGCGCGGCTGCTCGCCCGGCACATAGGGCGAAAGCTCGCGCGCGATCTGGCTCCAGAACGGGTTCATCGGGAGGTCCGTGGTGAGATCGAGCGGCGGCTTATGCCACTGACGAACTGGCTGCGCCAGCTTTAGAGCCCACTGTCGACCATCGCGAGCGCCTTGTCCTCCTGAGCGCAGCGAAGGATCTCTTCGCCCGCAGTCCCAGAGCGCGCCGGCCACCTCCTGCGATGAGATCCTTCGCTGCGCTCAGGAGGACGGCCAAGCCCGACGCAATATCTCGTAGTTTCGTGCCCGGTACTTCGACCCGTCGCTTTCGCCGATTGCCACGAAGTCCAGCCGGCGCATGAGGCGATGCGAGCGTTCGTTCGGCAAGTCTACGCCGGCCAGGATGCGCGGGAGTTTCAGGACCTCGAAGCCGTGGCGCAGGGCCGCCTGGGCAGCCTGGTACGCCACGCCCCTGCCCCAGCAGCGTTCGCTGATGACGATCAGAAGCTCCCGATCGGCGCCGGTCGGCCGCAGCGACGTCAGACCGACGATCACGCCATCGAGGATGATCACCCAGGCGCCGTGCTCGCACGCGGCCTCGACATGCGCCTGCGTCTGGTCGCGGCGAAGCAGGATGTCGTCGAACAGGTACTGCTTCACGCCGTGTTCGGTGAAGATGGCGTGCAGCTCATCGCCATCCCCAGGCTCGACGGGACGCAGGGCCAGGCTCAAGCGCGCGCTCTCACGCCCTTACCCCCATCACGCCCCTTCACGCCCCCAGGCGCTCCAGCGCCGCGCTGAGGCGCGCGCGCGTCTGCTCGGCGGCTTGGCGGCGCTCGCGCTGCTCCTCGACGACTTCCTCGGGCGCGCGCGAGACGAAGGCCTTGTTGCCGAGCTTGGCGTCGATCTTGCCGACCTCGTCGCCGAGCTTCTTGATCTCCTTCTGCAGGCGCGCGCTCTCGGCCTTGAGGTCGATGACCTCGCCCACCGGCAACGCATAGGTCGCCTCGCCGACGACGATCTGCAGCGCCGCCCTGGGTGCCGCCGCGGCGGGCCCGACGCCCTCGATGCGGGCCAGGCGCTCGATCGCAGCGCGGTGCGTGTCGAGGCGCTGGCGCGTGGTCGCGTCGGCACCCACCACCAGCAGCTTGAGCTTGGCGCCCGCCGGCACGTTCAGCTCGGCGCGCGCCGAGCGGATGTCGGAGATCAGCTTCACCAGCCAGCCGATCTCGGCGTCGGCCGCCCGATCGGTCGGCGCCGGCACGGGCCAGGGCTGCCTTATGAGCATGCCGTGCCGGGCGCGATGGCCGAGCTTGTCCCACAGCTCTTCGGTGATGAAGGGCATCACCGGGTGCAGGAGCTTGGCGGTCTCGCGGATCACGAAGGCGGTGACGGCGCGCGTCTCGTCCTTGGCCAGACCGTCCTCGCCCCCCAGCACGGGCTTGCTGAGCTCGACGTACCAGTCGCAGACGATGCCCCAGATGAATTCGTACAGCGCGCCGGCCGCCTCGTTCAGGCGGAACTCGGCGATTGCCTTGTCGATCGCGGCGTTGGCGCGCGCCAGCTCGCCCAGCACCCACTTGTTGATGGTCAGCCGGGCGCTCGCCGGGTCGAAGCCTTCCGGTAGCGCGGCGCCGTTCATCTCGGCAAAACGCGTCGCGTTCCAGAATTTGGTGGCGAAGTTGCGCGAGCCTTCGACGCGCGCCGGCGCGAGCCGCAGACGGCCGGCATTGTTTGCGGCAAGCGCCGTCATGGTGAAGCGCAGGGCATCGGCGCCGTACTTGTCGATCAGCTCCAGGGGGTCCATGGCGTTGCCCTTGGACTTGGACATCTTCTGGCCCTTCTCGTCGGTCACCAGGCCGTGCAGGTAGACGGTGCGGAACGGCACGTCCTTCATGAAGTACATGCCCATCATCATCATGCGGGCGACCCAGAAGAACAGGATGTCCCAGCCGGTCACCAGCACGTCGGTCGCGTAGTACTTTTTCAGGGCGGCGGTCTCGTCGGGCCAGCCCAGGGTCGAGAACGGCCACAGCGCCGAACTGAACCAGGTGTCGAGCACGTCGGGGTCACGCTCCAGGGTCACGTCCTTGCCGTAGTGGGCGCGCGCCTCTTCCTTCGCCTCTGCCTCCGACATCGCCACGAAAATCTTGCGGTCGGGTCCGTACCAGGCCGGGATCTGATGGCCCCACCAGAGCTGGCGTGAGATGCACCACGGCTCGATGTTCTCCATCCAGCGGAAGAATTCCTCGCGCCCGCGTTCCGGTACAAAGGTCACGCGGCCGTCGCGCGCCGCCGCGATCGGCTGTTCGGCGAGTTTCCTGGCGTCGGCGTACCACTGCTCTGTCAGGAAAGGCTCGACCGGCACGCCGCCGCGATCGCCGTAGGGCACCGAGTGGGTGTGCGGCTCGATCTTCTCAACCAGTCCCGCCGCCTCCATGTCGGCGACGACCTGCTTGCGCGCATCGAAGCGGTCGAGGCCGCGGTATTTCTCCGGCGCCTTGTCGTTCAGCCGCGCGAACTTGTCGAAGATGCCGATCGCCTCGAGCTTGTGCCGCCGCCCGACCTCGAAATCGTTGAAATCGTGCGCCGGCGTGATTTTCACCGCGCCCGAGCCCTTCTCCGGGTCGGAATATTCGTCGCCGACGATCGGGATGCGCCGCCCAACCAGCGGCAGGATGACGTGCTTGCCGATCAGGTGCTTCCACTTGGGATCGTCGGGGTGCACCGCGACGGCTGTGTCGCCCAGCATCGTCTCGGGCCGCGTCGTCGCCACCACGATGTGCTCGTCGCTGCCCTCGATCGGGTACTTGAAATACCAGAGATGGCCCTTGACCTCGTGCTGCTCGACCTCGAGGTCCGAGATCGCCGTCAGCATTTTCGGATCCCAGTTGACCAGCCGGTTGTCCTTGTAGATCAGGCCGGCCTTGTAGAGATCGACGAACACTTTCAGCACGGCCGCCGACAGGCCCTCGTCCATGGTGAAGCGCTCGCGGCTCCAGTCGCAGGACGCACCGAGGCGGCGCAGCTGTCCGGTGATGGTGCCGCCCGAAAAGGCCTTCCACTCCCAGACCTTGGCCAGGAATTCCTCGCGCGTCAGGAGCTTCTTGTTGCCGTCGCTGGCGGTTGCGCCCTCGACGGCGAGGCCGATGCCTTCCTGCGCCAGATTGCGCACCACCACCATCTGGGTGGCGATGCCGGCATGGTCGGTGCCGGGCTGCCACAGCACGTCGTCGCCCTTCATGCGGCGCCAGCGGATCAATACGTCCTGCAGCGTGTTGTCGAGCGCATGGCCCATGTGCAGGCTGCCGGTGACGTTGGGCGGCGGGATGACGATGCAGTACGGCGGCTTCGCCGACTCGGGATGGGCGCGAAAGGCGCCTTCGCTCTCCCATTGCGGATAGAGGCGGGCTTCGATTTCCTTCGGGTCGTAGGTCTTGTCGAGCATCTCTAGGCCTTCAAAACAAAAACGCCACGGTCCTGGCGCCGTGGCGTTCAATTCGGTGGGCGCCTGGGGTCAGCGGCGTGTCAGCCGGACAATCTCGCGTTCGACATAGCTTTCGACGATGCCGGGCAAGTTGCGATCCAGCCAATCCTTGAGCATCGGCCGCAGCATCTCCTTGACGAGGTCCTCGATCGTCTGCGGTTTGCCGCCGACCAGCATTCCCGGGTCGCCGGCGGCGGGCATAGGGACACTTTCCTGCACCGCCAGGCTCAAGCGGGAGAATGCGTCCGTAGCCGCCCCGGCCGCCGACCCGTCGATCAGAGGCGAGTCGGGGCCCAGGCCGACGCCCGCCGGGCGCGCCGGCTCCGCATCTCGCACGGCCGCTTCGGCGAGGCGCGACGGCTCCGGCGGACGCGCAGCCTCCACCGCACGCGGGAGTTCGCTGCTCGACTGCAGGCTGAGCGGCGCCACGACCTCGGCGGGACGCGGGGTGGTGGCCTTGGGGTCTTCCATCAGATCCTCGGTGAGCAACAGCACATCGTCATGCTCTGCCGAGCGCATCCTTGACTCCGGCCGCGGAGGCTCGGGCGGCGGCACGACCGAGAGCCTTGCAGGCTGGCCGGGCGCCTGCGGTCCGCTCGTCCTCTGGTTCGTCATCTGGGCTCGGGCCTCGTCGTCGGAAATGATCTTGCGAATCGATGCCAGGATATCGTCCATTGACGGGTCGCCACCGCCATTCCTGGGATCGCTCATCATCTGCTCCCGAAAGGCGGGCTGGTCGTCGTGGTCGGCGCGGGCATCGGGGGCTTGCCGCCCGAATCACTGGTTCCCCAACCGATCCACTTGGACCCGACCTCGTTGTAGTACCTCTCCTCATCATAATACTCGACCGGAAGGGTCAGTGCACGAGCGGTCAGCCGGCCGACGCCCGCCAGAACACTGTAGTAGGCAACCTGAACCGCGCGACGCGCCTGCACCAGGCTGACCTGGGCGTTCAGCAGCTCCTGTTCCGCGTTCAACACGTCGAGCGTGGTGCGCGAGCCGACCAGTGCCTCCTGGCGGACGCCGTTCAGCGCAACCTCGTTGGCGCGGACCTGGGCTTCGAAGGAAGTCACCTGCGAGCGCGAGGAGTCGAGCTGCCGCCAGGCGCGGATCACGTTCTCGGCGACGGCGCGACGGGCGCTGTCGAGTTCGTTGCGGCGCTGGGCGACCAGCTCCTTGGCCTGGCGGACGCGCGACCATTCACTGCCGTTCTGATAGATCGGCACGACGGCCTGCACGCGGATGCCGTAGGTGTAGTACTGGTCCGTCGGCACCGACAGGTCGAACTGCTGCTGGATGACACCCACCAGGTTGACCTGGGGCAGCAGGTCGCCGATCGCCGTGTTGACGCTGTAGCTCGCCGAGGAGATGCGATGCTGCGCCGTGACCGCACGCGGCCCCATATCCATGGCCAGGCTGATCGCCTCGTCCTCGCTGGCCGGCAGCCCGCCGACAAGGGGAATCTCGCCCAACCGGCCGGGCTTCTGGCCGATCGTGCGCTGGTAGGCTGCCTCGGCGATGCGCACGTCGGTCTCGGCCTGCACCAGGCTGGCGCGCGCGCCTTCGAGACGCGCCTCGGCCTGGGCGACGTCGGTAATGGTGAGCTCGCCCACCCGGAACCGTTCGCGCGTGGCATCGAGCTGCTGGATCAGCACCTTGACGTTGTTCCGCCTGGCCTCGGCGATGGCGATGTTCTGCACCAGGTCGGCATACGACGTGACCGCTGCCAGCAGGACGCTCTGCTCGGTGTCGGCGAGCGCGGCGCGCTGCGCCTGGATGTTGGCTTGGGCCGTCTTGGTTTCCGAGATGGTCTTGCCGCCGCGGAACAGTGGCTGGATGGCCTGCAGGGTAGTGAACCGGCCGTTCAATATGTAGTAGCTCGGCGCCGTGCGGATTGGGATCGAGTCCTGCTCGACCTTGTTCCACTCGACGGTGAGCGTGATGCGCGGGCGCCAGTTGGCAACTGCCTGCGCAAGACCTTCATCGGTCTGACGCAGGATGGCACGGGAAGCCAGCAGATCGGGATTACCATTGTAGGTCGTCGACAACGCCTCGATCAGGCTCTGCGACCAAGCATTGGAGCCGAATCCCAATCCGACGGCGAGGGCGCACACAGCCAGTGTGCGCGCGACCCTCAAGCTGGGTCGGATACGCATTGCAATACCCTCATGTGTTGATCGTAGCCTACCACTGGTCGGAACGGCATGGGTAGCCTCGCAACTGACCAGACAACGTTTCAGAATGTAAAGCGCGGCGGCGGCGCGAAGCCGGGCAGCAGGGGCGTGCCGGCATCGAACAGCGGGCGAGCCGACGCCACGTCGCCTTCCTTCACGAAAAGCTGGGCGACACCGAGCACGCCCTCCGGTCCGGCGACGACGGTGGCCAGGCGTCCGCCGGAGGCCAACTGGCCGAGAATGGCCTGCGGCACTTGGCGCACGGCGCCCTCGATCAGGATCGCCTCGAATGGCCCACTCCACCTGTCGCCGTCCTCCAGCGGGCCCACGACCTGCCGGACTCCCGGCAGCGCTAACTCCTTCGCCGTCCGCTCGGCCGCCGCGGCGAGATTGGCATCGCTCTCGACGGCGACCACCGATTTCACCAGCTTCGACAGAAGCGCCGCGCCATAGCCACGCCCGGAGGCGACGACCAGTGCCTTGTCCCCGGCCTGCGGCTGCAGTGCCTGGATCAGGCGCGCCAGCACCATCGGTTCCATCAGGTAGCGGCCACCGCCCAGCGGCACGTCGTCGTCGGCGTAGGCAATGGACTGCAGGCCTTCCGGCAGGAAGCGCTCGCGCGGCAGGTCGTTGACCGCCGCCAGGAGTTGGGCATTGGTCACCCGGTTGGGCCTCAACTGACCGTCGATCATGTTGCGCCGCGCCAGAGCAAAATCCGCCATGCCTACCTCAAGATATCGTACGATCTTATACGCATCAGGCAGCGAGAGCGTCAAAGGTCGCGCGGTCGCGCCGGCTTGACCGGCTCGCAGGCCGTCTGCATCCCCGCGCCTACATTGACGGGCGCGAGGATGGATTTCCCCGCTGTCGCAGCGAGGGGCGGGTTGCCGGCGTGGACGGCGTCGCTCTCGAGCAGCGCTCGCCGGGCGGGGACGCCGGCGCTTCAGATGACGTCGAGACGTCGACGTCCGGCCTGAACAATTGCTCGCATGTGCCTGCCTGCCGCTGTCGATGAAGTGAGTGCCCTGCTTCGTGGGGAAAGGCTGCGGAGCGTCACCCGCCTGTATCACGTCGAAACAGGCTTCGACCCTGTGGACACGCCGCGCACAGGAACCGCAGGTGAACATCGCACTTCCGCTGTGCCCGAACTTGTGTCACAAGACGCCGCCTTGCACTCAAGGGTCGAAGCTAACGCTTTGATTTCGTTGGCAAGGGCCTGGTGGCAGAGTGGTGATGCAGCGGACTGCAAATCCGCGAATGCCGGTTCGATTCCGGCCCAGGCCTCCAGCGCGCGGACGTTTTGATCGCAGGCCTTGCGTGCGCAGGTCGGCTCTGTCAAAACACCGCGCCTTCGCACCCGGTCTACCGCGCCGGCGCGGGGGCTCTTGATCCGGGGTAGCTCAGCGGTAGAGCAATCGGCTGTTAACCGATCGGTCGCCGGTTCGAATCCGGCCCCCGGAGCCATTTCGGGCCGCTCTCGCAAGAGAGCGGCCCTTCTTGCATCCAGGGTCCGTTCATGTCGTCTCGTCCCTTGCCCAACGAAACCGTAGAGCTGGTCGATCATGTCGTGGCGTTCCAGGGTTATTTCAGGGTCGGCCGCTACTTCTTTCGCCATGGCCTTTACCAGGGCGGACAGAGCGGCGTGCTGCGGCGCGAGGTGTTCGAGCGCGGCCAGGCGGCTGCAGTGCTGCCCTACGACCCACGGCGCGACGAGGTCGTTTTGATTCGCCAGTTCCGGGCCGGCGCCTACGTCGCCGGACGGCATCCCTGGACCTGGGAGATCGTCGCCGGCATCGTCGAGGACGGCGAGACGCCCGAGGCGCTGGTCCGCCGCGAGGCCGTCGAGGAGGCCTCGCTCGAGCTGCGCGACGTCGTGCCCGTGCACGATGTGATCCTGAGCCCCGGCGCCTGCTCCGAAGGCTGCTCGATCTTCGTAGGCCACGTCGACACGACCAACGCCGGCGGCGTGTTCGGCCTGGAGTCGGAAGGCGAGAACATCCTGGTCAAGGTCCTGTCCTTCGCCGAGGCGCGGTCGATGCTCGAGCACGGCGAGATCGGCAACGCGATCGGCGTGATCGCCATCCAGTGGCTCGCCCTCCACCGCGACCAGATCCGGGCACGCTGGAGCTAGCCCGACTCCTACGTTGGGAGCGCGCCACTCCGATGGCGCTCATTGGATGAGCAATCATCAAGAAGAGCGCCATCGGAGTGGTGCGCTCCCAGCGAATGAGTTGCGCTGGCCTCGAGCCACGAGGCAGCCGCCGACCGTATGGGTGCAGGCCTCGACGCGCGCGCCATAGGCGCAGGGGCAGCCATCTACCGTTTCGCCGGCAATCCCCCCTCTCCTCTCGTGGTTGCCTTCGAGGCGGGTCCCTGTTTACCGTCCGGCAGGGAAGCAAACGGCCTAGCAGCCTAGCAGAGCGAGCACTCCATGAACGTCCGGTCGGGTTTCATCGACAGCATCGGCAACACACCCCTGATCAAGCTGCGCGCCGCCTCGGCGGCGACCGGGTGCGACATCTACGGCAAGGCCGAATTCCTCAATCCCGGCGGCTCGGTGAAGGATCGTGCCGCGCTCGCCATCATTGAGGACGCCGAGAAGCAGGGTAAGCTCCGGCCCGGCGGCGTCATCGTCGAAGGCACGGCGGGCAACACCGGCATTGGCATCGCCCTGGTCGCCAATGCGCGGGGCTACCGCTCGGTCATTGTCATGCCCGAGACGCAGAGCCAGGAGAAGAAGGACATGCTGCGCCTGTGCGGCGCCGATCTCCGGCTGGTGCCCGCGGTGCCATACGCCAATCCCGGCAATTACGTGCGCTATTCCGGCAAGCTCGCCGAGGAGCTCGCGGCAACCGAGCCCAACGGCGCGGTGTGGGCGAACCAGTTCGACAACACCGCCAACCGCGACGGCCACTACCGCACCACCGGACCGGAAATCTGGGAACAGACCGAGGGCAAGGTCGACGGGTTCACCTGCTCCGTCGGCACCGGCGGCACCCTGGGCGGCATTGCGCGTGCGCTGAAGGAGCGCAATTCCAACGTCAAGATCGCCGTCAGCGACCCGATGGGCTCGGCGATCTACAACTGGTTCGCAAAGGGCGAGCTGAAGGCCGAGGGCAACTCCGTCACCGAAGGCATCGGAAACGGCCGGGTGACGGCCAACCTCGAAGGCACGCCGATCGATCTCGGCTACCAGATCACCGACGAGGAGGCGCTGCCCGTCCTGTTCGACCTGATCGAGCACGAGGGCCTGGTGCTGGGCGGCTCGACAGCCATCAATGTCGTCGGTGCCATGCGGCTCGCGCGCGATCTCGGGCCGGGCAAGACAGTCGTAACCATCCTCGCCGATGGCGGACAGCGCTACCAGTCGAAGCTGTTCAATCCGGTGTTCCTGCGCGAGAAGAACCTGCCTTTGCCGCCCTGGATGAAGTGAGCACCTTCTCCGACGGGCACCTTTCATGAGCCAGGGCATTAGCAGATGTAAAAAAATACCGTCATTCCGAGCGGAGCCGCCCGGAGGGCGGCGCAGTCGAGGGACCTTTCTTGGTGATGCTGCAACAAGAAAGGTCCCTCCACTACGCCTCGCTTCGCTCGGCTCCGGTCGGGATGACGGTTTTTTTGCAATGTGCGAATGCCCTGCATCATGAGCCGGGTCGTCGTCTGTGGCAGCCTCAACATGGATGTCGTGGTCCAGAGCGCGCGTCGGCCGGCGACCGGCGAGACGCTGCTGGGGGCCACGGTATCGTTCCTGCCGGGCGGCAAAGGGCTGAACCAGGCCGTCGCCGCCGCGCGCCTCGGCGCGCCGACGGCGATGATCGGCGCGGTAGGCAACGATGCCTTCGGTAACGGCCTGCGCAGTTTCCTGGCGAGCGAGGACATCGACGCCACCGGCGTTCGCGAGATCGACGGCCCGGCAACCGGCGTTGCCCTGATCCAGGTCGCCGGCAAAGACAACGCGATCACCGTCGCCTCCGGCGCCAATCATCGCTTCACGCGGCGCATGATCCGCCACGCGCCGCACCGCGGCGAGGTGTGGCTGGCGCAGTTCGAGATATCGGTCGCCGAGACCGAGGCCATCCTCAAGCGCGCCAAGGCGGCCGGGGCACGCACGGTGCTGAACCTCGCGCCCTACGTCGCCCATTCGGATCGACTGATGAGCCATGTCGACGTTGCCGTGCTGAACGAGATCGAGCTTGCGCAGTCGACCGGCACCCGGTTGCAGGCCCGGAGCTCGATGCGGGACCTTACGGCCGCCGCGCAGAAGCTGCGGGCCAAGGGTGCCGGTACCGTCATTGCAACGCTCGGTGCGCGCGGCGCGGTCGTCGTCACGGGCGAGGCCGCCAAAGTCGTGCCGGCGTACAAGGCCAGCGTGGTCGACACTACGGGCGCCGGCGACTGCTTCGTCGGCGCCCTCGCCGCCCGCCTGCTGGGCGGCGCCTCGCCGGTCGAGGCCGCCCGCTTCGCTGTCGCCGCAGCGTCCTGCTCGGTCGAGAAGCTGGGCGCCGCGCCGGCTATGCCGATGGCCCGGGACGTTGCGGCGCGGCTGGCGAGGGCCTAAATCCCTGCCATGTTCGAAGAACTCTTTCGCCAGGACGCCTATCTCAGGGAAGCCGATGCGACGGTGACCGCGCTCGAGGAGCGCGGCCTGCGCCTCGACCGCTCGATTTTCTACCCGACCGGCGGTGGTCAGCCCGGCGATACCGGCATCGTGCGCTGGGACGGCGGTGAGGCGCGGATCGTCGACTCGATCAAGGCCGAGAGCGGCGACGTGCTGCACGTGCTCGCGCCCGACTCGCCGCGTCCGGCGGTCGGCGCCAAGGTCCATACCGCGCTCGATTGGGAGCGGCGGATGCGCCATATGCGCATGCACACTGCGCTGCACGTCATGTCGGCAGTCATCCGCGGCAACGTCACCGGTGGTCAGGTCGGCTCCGACAGGAGTCGCCTCGACTTCAATCTCGAGGGCGAGGTGCCGGCCAAGGATTGGGTGACCGCGGAGGTCAACAAGCTGATCGCGCTCGACCGGCCGGTCACGCCGCAATGGATCACCGACGAGGAGCTCGAGGCACGGCCCGAGCTGGTCAAGACCATGAGCGTGCGCCCGCCGATGGGTGCCGGCCGCGTGCGCCTCTTGTCGATCGAAGGCATCGATTTGCAGGCCTGCGGCGGCACGCACGTGGCGCGCACCGGCGAGATCGGCCCGATCGAGTGCGTCAAGATCGAGAACAAGGGCAAGATGAACCGCCGCTTCGTCATCGCCCTGACGTGATCAAACTGGACCGCGGGCGTCCCGCCCGCTCATCGTCATGATGAGTGGGCGGGACGCCCGCGGTCCAAATGAAAAGAGCCCGAAAGGTTTAAGGAACCCAAGATGGACTACGCAAGACCCGACGCTCTCGTCAGCACGACCTGGCTCGCCAGCCGGCTCAATGCGCCCGACGTACGGGTTGTCGACGGCTCGTTCTACCTGCCCGCGCAAAAGCGCAATCCCAGGCAGGAGTATGTCAACCAGCACATTCCGGGCGCCGTCTTCTTCGACATCGACGAGATCGCCGACACATCGAGCCCGCTGCCGCACATGCTGCCGTCGCCGGAGAAATTCTCTGCACGCGTTCGCAAGCTCGGCCTGGGCGATGGCAGCAAGATCGTGGTCTACGACACCACGCCGATGCTGGGCGCCACCCGCGTGTGGTGGATGTTCCGCGCCATGGGTCACAAGGACGTGTCGGTGCTGGATGGCGGCCTGACCAAATGGATGGCCGAGGGCCATCCCGTCACCGACGATCCGACGCCGCCGCGAGATCGGCACTTCACCGCCCGCCTCGACAACACCCTGGTCCGTTCGCTCGACGACGTGCGCGGCCTGATCGACAGCCGGCGCGAGCAGATCGTCGATGCAAGGGCGGCCAACCGTTTTCGCGGCGAGGCGCCCGAGCCGCGGCCGGGCCTGCGCTCCGGCCACATGCCGGGCGCGTTCAACCTGCCCTACAACGACCTGATCGACCCGTCGACCGGCACCATGCTGTCCGCCGACAAGCTCGCCGCCCGCATCGCCGCCTCGGGCATCGACCCGGCCAGGAAGGTGACGGCAAGCTGCGGCTCGGGTGTCAGCGCCTGCGTCGTGGCCCTGGGGCTCTATCTCACCGGCGCGCCGGAAGCGGCGATCTATGACGGTTCATGGACGGAATGGGGCGGCCGGGCCGACACGCCAATTGTCACCGGATCCTGACCTCTTTCGCCATCAGCCGCCGCCGCGCGCCGACGGCTGGCTGCCGGTCACCATCACGCATCTCGAGATGGAGCCGTCGGCCTGGACGCGTCGCGGCAGGCCGCCGGCGTTCGAGGTCCGGATCGAGCACGTCGGCGCGCCGACGGTCGCCGCGTATCGCGAGCTCTACGACAGGGTCGGTCGGCCATGGCTATGGTACGAGCGGAGGCTCTGGACCGACGAGGCACTGCAGGCTTTGCTGCTGCGGCCGGGGCACGAGTTGCACGTGGCGCATGACGGGTCTGCACTCGTCGGCTTCTTCGAGCTCGGCGACGACGAGCTTGCCTTCTTCGGCCTGACCCTGGACTACATCGGCCGACGAATCGGGCCCTGGCTGCTCGACCGCGCCATCGAGCGCGCCTTCGCCCTCGGCGCGCAGCGGCTGCGCCTCAACACCAACACCGTCGACCATCCGCGTGCACTCGACACCTATCGCAAGGCGGGCTTTCGTTCCACGGGAAGCGAGCGCGTCGAATTGCGCGACCCGCGTGTGATGTGGCCGGACGTCTACCGCTGGCCGCCGGTCTGAACGCCGTGCCATAGTGGATTCATGACTTCCAAGAAGACCTACACGCGCGCCGACACCGTTCTTGCTGTCGCGGGCCGCGATCCCGCCAACAATTTCGGCATCGTCAATCCGCCCGTCTATCACGCCTCGACGATCCTCTCCCCGACCATGGAGAAGTTCGAGAATCGCGTGCCCTTCGAAGGGTTCGGCTACGGCCGCAACGGCACGCCGACCCAGAAGGCGCTGGAGGACGCGGTGGCCGCCATCGAGGGCGCCCATCGCTCGATCGCCGTCCAGTCGGGCCTCGGCGCGGTGACCGGCGCCATCGTCGGCTTTCTCAAGGCCGGCGACCACATGCTGCTCACCGACAACGCCTATGGGCCAGCGCGCCGCTTCTCCAATACGACGCTCAAGAACTTCGGCGTCGAGACGACGTTCTTCGATCCCATGATCGGTGCCGGCATCGAGCGTCTGATCCGGCCCAACACCAAGGTGGTGTATCTCGAAGCCCCGGGCTCGCAGACCTTCGAGGTGCAGGATGTCGACGCCATTGCCAGCGTCGCCAAGAAGCATGGCGCGGCCGTGATGATCGACAACACCTGGGCGACGCCGCTTTACTTCAAGCCGTTCGACCATGGTTGCGATCTGTCGATCCACGCCGGCACCAAGTACATCGTTGGCCACTCCGACGCGATGATGGGCATCATCTCTTGCGCCACGCGCGAGATGTTCGAGATCGCCAAGACGGCCTGCCAGAATTTCGGCTTCCATGCCGCGCCCGACGATTGCTACCTGGCGCTGCGCGGCTTGCGCACCATGGGTGTGCGACTGCGTCACCACGAGAAGAGCGGCATCGAGATCGCCCATTGGCTCAAGGCGCGGCCCGAGGTCGACAAGGTGCTGCATCCCGCCCTGCCCGACTGCCCGGGCCACGACAACTGGAAGCGCATGTTCAAGGGCTCTTCCGGCCTGTTCTCCTTCACCTTGCGCGACGGTTACAGCCGCAACGCGCTGGCGGCGATGCTCGACGGCATGGACATTTTCGGTATGGGCGCGAGCTGGGGCGGCTACGAGAGCCTGATGATCCCGGCCCATCCCGACAAGTACCGCACCGCCGTGCCCTGGCCCGAGAACAAGCATCTCGTGCGCGTCCACATCGGGTTGGAAGACGTCGAGGATCTGAAGACCGATCTCGCCGAGGGTTTCGACCGGCTCAACCGGGCGCACAACGCGTAACGCAGGCAACGCAGGCGAAGTAACCTGGGCCGCCAGTGGCGCCCTTCCCGTCCTCCTCCCCGGCTTCGCTGGGGAGGTGTCGCGGTCATACCGCGACGGAGGGGTCATAGGCCCCCTCGCGTGACTCATGCCCCCGCCGTCCGCGATTACGCGGACACCCCAGCGAAGCTGGGGAGGAGAATGATCTCAGTCCACGTCCGCTGGAAAGATGTGATTGCCATCGGCGCCAAGAGGTAGAGGTCGCACCGACAGCACCGCTGCCGTCGGCAGAAGTCCGTAGAGATGCGGAAAAAGATCGCCATCCCGTGAAGGTTCGTACCTCAGCGCGCCGCCGAGGCTTGCATCGTCGACCGCCACGAGGACGAGACCGTCCTGCCGCTTGAAATACAGTTGGGCCGTTCGCCTTACCTGCCGCCCCGTGGAGAGATGGATGAAGCCGTCCTGCAAATCCATGCCGGCACCGGCAAAAACGCCGTCGTGTTCCGCCGCCTTCCACAGATCAGCGGCGATGATTTTGTAGACTGTCATCCTGAGGGATCAGCCTGAACGATGCCGTCTATGATTTGCGGCAGTCGGCACAGGTGCCGGTGACTTCCAGGGTCATGTCGCGGGCGGCGAAGCCACGGCGGCCGGCGCTGGCGACAATCGTGTCGGCGAGGCCGTTGCTGTGCAGCTCCTCGGCATTGCCGCATTGGCCGCAGATCAGGAAAAAGCCGCGATGCGACTCGCCGGGATGGCTGCAGCCGATGAAGGCGTTCATGCGCTCGATGCGATGGATCAGCCCGTGCTCGATCAGGAAATCGAGCGCCCGATACACGGTCGGCGGCGCCGAGCCCAGATCCTCGTCGTGCAGCTGGTTGAGGAGCGCATAGGCGCCGACCGGCTTGTGACCGGACCACACGAGCTCGAGCACACGCCGGCGCAGCGGCGTGAAACGCAGGTTCCTGTCGGCGCACAGCTTCACGGCCGCGGCGAGTGCATCCTCGATGCAGTGTTCGTGATCGTGGTTGCGATCAACGCTCTTGGCTGTCTTCTTCACGGGCAATCCGATTTGCCAAGCAGTATTGCGACGACTATACGCCCCGTTCCCCAGCGAGGCCAAGCCATGCCCATTGCCGCCGCCCCCTCATCCACAGCGATCGACACCTTCCTTGCGGCCGTCAAGTTCGACGCCCAGGGCCTCGTGCCGGCGATCGCCCAGCAGCACGATACCGGCGAGGTGCTGATGATGGCGTGGATGAATCGCGCCGCCGTCGTCGAGACGCTCAGCACCGGACGCGTCTGTTACTGGTCGCGCTCGCGCCAGGCGCCGTGGCGCAAGGGTGACACCTCCGGCCACGTCCAGACCCTGGTCGACCTGCGGGTCGACTGCGACGGCGACACGTTGCTGGCGCTCGTCGATCAGACGGGCGTCGCCTGTCATACCGGCCGACACAACTGCTTCTTCCGCGCCCTGCGCGGCGAGGGGCTGGAGGAAATCGCGCCGGTCGTCGTCGACATGCCAGCGGAGAGCAGAGCTTGAGCGCATTCGTGACGTCACGGCGCACCCTCGTCGCGGCCGCTTCGGTCCTCGCCGCTTCCCTCGCCATTAGCGCCTGCTCGGGTGGTCCCTTGGGCCGGCAGCCGCGTCACACCCTGTCGCCGCGCGGCGACCGCCTGGTGCGTTGGCTCCAGGTCGACGGCAGGGACAACATGATGGCGCCAGAGGCGCTCGCCCTCATGGGCATCACCAACGAGGGACGCGACATCCCGGTGCGCCAGATCGGCGAGGACGGCGCCGACGGCCGCTACGTCGTGAGCCTGGTCAACATCCGCAAGATCCACGAGCTCGTCTTCCACCGCCGACAAGGCGACGTGCTGATCCTGCATCTCAGCGACACGAAATTCGCGAGGTTGGCGAGCGTTCGCTACCCGCGCAACGGCAAGCCCTCGCCGATCATCGACACCGCCTTTGCCGAGAGCGACTTCCAGCAGCAGATCGCTTTTTGGTTCAAACGCATGCCGGGGCGGTAGTATTGTGACAGGGAGATGACAGTTGGCGTCTCCTCTTCCTGCTCGCCGCGGCGAACGCTCACGGTTTGCGGCGGGGCGCACGCCCTGCATGACGGCTTCACCGACCTTCTGAACGTCCTGTATCCGCTGCTGCAGGCGCAGTTCGGCCTGAGCTACGCCACCATTGGCGCACTAAAGACGGTCTATTCCGGAGCCATGGCGAGCGGCCAGATCCCGTCCGGCATGCTGGCGGTGCGGCTGGGCCCGGTGCGCGTGCTCGCCGTCGGCACGGCGCTGATCGCGGTCGGCTATGGACTGGCCGGCCTCAGCGGATCGCTCTATGGCGTGATCGCGGGCCTGCTCCTGGCGGGGCTGGGCGGCAGCACGCAGCATCCGATCGGCTCCAGCCTCGTCTCGGCAGCTTACCCCGGGCTGCGCTCCCGGACCGCGCTCGGCACCTACAATTTCACCGGTGACGTCGGCAAGGTGCTGCTGCCGGCGCTGTTCGCGGTTGTCGCGGCGGCGCTCGGCTGGCAGCAGGCCCTGGTCATCGTCGGCGCGCTGGCCGTGCTCGGCGCCGGCCTCATCATGAGCTCGCTGCGGCCGATCCCTCTGCACGATCAGGCAAGCAAGGCAAAGGCGAAGGCAATGGCAGGGCAGGATCGGCCCTGGGCCTACTGGCTGCTGTTCAGCATCCACATCGCCGACGATCTGGTGCGCACCGGCTTCATGATCTTCCTGCCATTCCTGCTGCGCGACAAAGGCGCCGACCTGCCGACGATCGGCCTCGGCCTGTCGCTGCTGTTCGCCGGCGGCGCGGCGGGCAAGCTGGTGATGGGCTGGGTCGGCGACCGCCTGGGCGTCGTGACATCGGTGATCCTCACCGAGGCCGCGACCACGTTCCTCATCCTGGCGCTGCTGCCGATGTCGTTGTCCGTGACGCTGGTCCTGCTGCCGGCCGTCGGCCTGATGCTGAACGGCACGTCTTCCGTGCTCTACGGCACCATTCCGGAGTTCGTCAGCCCCGAGCGGCGCACCCGCGCCTTCGCGATCTTCTATACCGGCGGTTCGGTCGCCGGCGCCACCGGCCCGCTGCTGTCCGGCCTGCTGGGCGACGCCGTCGGCCTGCCGATCGCCCTCGCCGCGGTAGCCTGCATCGCCCTCACCACCGTGCCCATGGTGTGGGCGCTGAAGCCGGCGTTTCGCGACGCCTGATCATCCTCCTCCCCAAGCTACGCTTGGGGAGGTGACCGCGTCTTCGCGGACGGAGGGGTCATGCTCTCTTGGACCGCGGGCGTCCCGCCCGCTCATGCCTCTTGATCATGAGCAGGCGGGACGCCCGCGGTCCAAAAGAGCATGAGCGCCGCCGGAATGGCCTACTTCACTCCGTTCCACACCGGGCCCATTGGGCGCAAGCGAACGCCCTTGCGCAGATGGCGGTATGGCATGTCGACCGGATCGGTCATGTGCGCGCCGGGTGACTGCACCACGAGGATCGTCTCGGCGATCGGCTGGAAGTCGGCGCGGAAGTGCACGGTCGATTTCAGGCCGAGAATAGGCACTTTCGAAGGCTCGACTCCGACATGGCGGAACATCTCCTGGTCGGCGGCCTGGATGCGCTTTGACGCGAGCACAGCCGACACGCCGCTCGCCTCGTCGGTGACCAGGGCCATGGGGCCGATCTGGAATCGGGCGCCGCCGTAGAACGGACCCGTGCCGATGAACTTGCCGTCGCCGATTTTGACCACGCGCCAGTCGGCTTGGACCGGCTTCTCGCCGCCGTAGCCCACGACCGCGCCGATGCCGCGACGCATGATGTTGCCCTCGCCGGTCGCCACCGCCTCGTGTGCCGCGCCCTCGTCGACGATCATGCCGATCACGGCGCCCTTGGCCTTGTTGTGCATCAGGGCAGCCAGCAGGCCTACCGTGTCCGAGGTGCCACCGGCACCGGGATTGTCCTGCACGTCGGCGAGCACGATCGGCTTGCTGGCCTTGCGGGCCAGCGCGATGGCGCGCAGCGCCGCGGCATCGGGATCGAGCAGCTCGCCGGCGAAGGCCTTCTCCTGCGCCCGCACCGTCTGGGCGAGCTTGTCGGCGGCCGCCTCGACGGCCTCCTTGTCGTGGCCGTAGACCACCAGCGCCGGACCGCACTGGGCGATGTCGGCCGGCGGAAAGCCGGGCGTGTGGGTGACGCTGACGATGCCCTGGTTATGGCTCTTCTCGCCGGCCTCGAGCTCGCTCACCAAATCGAAGATGCTCTTCGCCGGCTCGATGAAGGTGCACTGCCAGACCAGCGGGATCAGGAAATCGAGCTGGCGGTAGGCGCGATAGACCGGCCGCTTCTCGGCCAGCAGGCGATCGAGCAGCTCGACCGCGCGCCTGCCGGTCACCGCCATGTCGATATGGGGATAGGTGCGGTAGCCGACCAGCGCCGTGGCGAGCTTCGCCATCTCGGGCGTGAGGTTGGCGTGATAGTCGAGGCTCGCCACGATCGGAAGCGTCTCGCCGACGACGCCGCGGATGCGGCGCAGCAACTCACCTTCGCCGTCCTCTGTGCTCTCCGCCACCATGGCGCCGTGCAGGTCGAGATAGATCGCGTCGAACGGGCCGTGCTTCCTCAGGTCCTCGTCGAACAGCGCCCACATCCGTTCGTAGGCGTCGGCGGTCACGTAGGAGGCGGGCGCGGCGGCGGCCCAGGCGAGCGGCACGATCTCGTGGCCGAGCTCGGCAAGCCGCTTCACGGCGCCGGAGATCGGGATGTTGAAGCCCTCGACGGCCGGGATCATCTCCGGCCCGCGCAGCAGCGGCGGCCAGGCGTCGGCGCGCACGAATTCCTCCCACGTCGCCTGCTGCGGCGCAAAGGTGTTGGTCTCGTGCTGGAATCCTCCCACAGCGATGCGCGCCATCGATCTACCTCTCTAAACCTGTGCTCTCATGATCATGTTCTTCCGGACCGCGGGCGTCCCGCCCGCTCATGATTCATGAGTATGAGAAGAGCCGGCGGGACGCCCGCGGTCCGGAAGAACATGAGCTATGTCAGCCCTTGCCCGTGCCATCCTCGATGGCGCGCAGAAGTACCGGCCAGTATTCCTTGCCGTGGCCGAGCTCGGCCGCCCGCTCCATCAGCTCGCGCGCCACGTCGGCGCCGAGGGCGGGAACGCCGCGCTCCTCGGCCATCTCGATGGCGTAGGACAGGTCCTTCAGCGCGTATTCGGTGGAGAATGCGCGTTCGGGAAACACGCCGGGCAGCATTGCCTTCATGCCGTGATTGCGCAGCGCAAAGGAATCGGCCGAGCCCTTGGTCAGGGTCTCGAACAGAACCTTGCCATCGACGCCATGGGCCCGCGCGATCGACAACGCCTCGGCGAGCGCCACGCCGGTCTGGAACAGGATCATGTTGTTCAGGATCTTGACCGCCTGGCCG
This sequence comes from Reyranella sp., assembly GCF_050185545.1. Classification (GTDB taxonomy): domain Bacteria; phylum Pseudomonadota; class Alphaproteobacteria; order Reyranellales; family Reyranellaceae; genus Reyranella. The sequence continues at coordinate 55,451 of NZ_JBFWZI010000016.1, forward strand.
CTGCCGGCTTCGCCGCAGTAGGTCACCTCGCTCGCCATGTGGCGCAACAGCGGCTCGATGCGCTCGAAGCAGGCCGGCGTGCCGCCGACCATGATCGACAGCGTACCGTCGATCGCCGCCTGGCGCGTACGCGCCACCGGCGCGTCGGCGAAGGCCGACGCCATGCCCTCGAACTCGGCATAGAGGCGGCGCGCGAGGCTGACCGGAGCGGTGCTGAGGTCGATCACCGTCCAGCCGAGCTTCGCCTTGCTGACCAGGCCGCCCTCGCCCAGGCAGACCTGCTCCACCTCCTTGCCGCCGGGCAGCGACAGCAGGATGGTGCGGCAGCTCGCGGCGATCTCGTCGATCGAGGCGGCCTTCACGCCGTCGGCGGCGAGCCGTCTCAGCGGGGCATCGTCACGGTCGGCCGCCAGCACTTCGAGGCCACTCTTGCGCGCGAGGTTGCGGCACATCGGCTCGCCCATGGTGCCGACGCCGATGAATCCAATCCTGTCCGCCATGTCAGTCCACGATGAAGAGTTTGGCGCCGCCCTCGGTGCGCGAACGATGGGCCAGGGCGCCGTCGGCGACCTGGTAGCTCTGGCCCGGTTTCAGCACGACGGTGCGTCCGTCGGCCAGCTCGGTGTGCAGCTCGCCCTCGAGCACCAGCAGGACATGGCCCTTCTGGCACCAATGGTCGGCGAAGTAGCCCGGCGTGTACTCGACCATGCGCACGCGGATGTTGTTGAAGGTCCGGGTGCGCCAGAAGGCCTTGCCGGTCTCGCCGGGATGCTCCGTGCGCTCCACGTCGCTCCAGTCGGTCGTGCCGAACGGTATGTCGAACATCAGCATGGGGTGGCTTTTAGCACAGTTTGCGCCTGCCGATGGAAGCCGCCGTGCGTCAGGCCGGCGTTCTCCATGACCTCGCCGATCGAGGCGTCGGCGAAGCCCTTGCAGTTGAACTGGCGTCATGCGCCGGGTCCACGCCACTGGTGGGGGAGTAATCTCCGCCAAGATGGCGCTCTTCCTGCTGATTGCACGTCCCATGAGCGCCATCGGAGTGGTGCGCTCCCGGCGCATGAAGATGATGCTACCCCCAACTCTCCAGAGCCCGCGCCAGGCTTTCGGGGCCGCGGTAGAGCATCGCCCGCCAGCCGGCCATTCGCGCCCCGTCGACATTGGCCGCCGAATCGTCGACGAACAGGATCGACTGGGCCACCGTGATGCCCATGCGCGCCTGGGCGTTGGTGAAGAACACCCGCTCGGGCTTGCACACGCCGAGCGACGCCGAATAGATGATGTCGTCGAAATGCGCGCCGAGCCCGGCGTGCTCCTTCAACCAGGCGATCCGGTGGTGCTCCTGATTGGTGCCGGTAAAGCAGCGGCCGCCGGTGCGCCGGCGCCAGGCGTCGGCCTGGCCGAGCACGACCCTGTCCAGAACGGCGTCCTTGGCGAACCAGTAGCCGACGAACTCCTCCATCCGGTCGGCGAGGCCACGTGGCTCGAAAAAGCCATGCAGGGCGACGTAAAGATCGAGCCGGCCGCGCAACACCTCCATGAATTCGGGCGTTCTGAAGAAGCCGCGTTCGATCTCCTCGTAATCCAGGCCGAGGTCGGCCTTCAGTGTCGCGTACCACGGCTCGGCCGAGCCGGGATGCGCGGTCGACACGACACCGTCCAGATCGAGAACGAGCACGGGAGTGGAAGTCATGGTTCGCCATGCTATAGCAGCCGCCCGCCCGAGGGGACATTCTCTTGCACCTGGTCGTACCCGCCCTGCCCTATCTCGACAGCTACGCGGCTGCCCTGCAGCGCGGCTGGTCGCCTGACAATGTCAGGATCGAGGAGGCGCCGCGTGAGGAGTTGGTTGCGATAGAGCACGATGCCGGGGCATTCCTCGCCTCGCTCGACGATCGCGAGGCCAAGGGCGCGCCGATCACGCTGCCCGACGGCAGCACGGTGCCGCGTCTGCCCGGCTACCGGCGCTGGATGTGGGACGGCGAGTTCTGCGGCTCGATCGGCTTTCGCTGGCAACCCGGCACGGCGGCGCTGCCCGCCCATTGCCTTGGCCATATCGGCTACGCCGTCGTGCCCTGGAAGCGCGAGCGCGGCTACGCCAGCCGCGCTTTGGCGATGCTGCTTCCCGAGGCCCGCCGCGAAGGGCTCCCCTACGTCGAGCTGACGGCGGACCCCGACAATCTGCCGTCGCAGAAGGTCATCACCAACAACGGCGGCGTCCTCGTGAAACGCTTCCGCAAGGAACCGGCCTACGGCGACGTCGAGACCTTGCTGTTCCGAATCGCCCTCTAGCTGCTGCCGGCACGCACGACCGTTTCGACCATTGCCGACAGCACGGCAAGACCGCGTGCCTTGAGGGCGCGCGGTGAGTCCTTCTCGCCGATCTGCCCCTCGAGGACCAGGGTGATGAAGCCGTGCACCGACGCCCGGGCGAAGTCGACCATGCGCTCCTGCACATCGGCCGGCGCATCGGGAATGACGGCCTCGATCGCCTCACGATGGAGCGCATGGGTGGCATTGACCGCGGCGGCCAGCGCCGGCCCCTCGAGCTGATCGACCTCGAGACTGAACATCAGCCGAAACAGGGCGGAGTTCGCCGCGGCGAAAGCCATGTAGCCGACGCCCTGGGCCACCAGCCGTCCGGCCGGCGTGCCGTTGGAGCGGCGCGCTTCGGCGGTCATCGCTTCCGTCAGCTCGTGGAAGCCGCGTGTGGCGATCTCAGCCAACAGCGCATCGATCGAGGGGAAGTGATGTGCCGGCGCGGCGTGTGACACCGACGCCCGGCGGGCGCATTCACGCAGGGTAAAGCCGCGCAAGCCCTTTTCTTCCATCAAGTTGCGCCCGGCCACGATCAGCGCTTCGCGCAGGTCACCATGGTGATAGGGCTTTGCCGTCTTTGGCCTGGCCATCGGCCATCCCGAACCATGCGGCTCAGCCGGTGTCAAGATTCCAGTCTTGTTTGTCGCTGACAAGTTTCGCCATTTCGTCCACAGGCGATGTCAAGACTGCGACGCGAGGTGCCTGTTCACACATCCCTTCCCTTCTCATCGCCGCGTTCCTGGATCAGCCCCCGACGGCGGTGCTGTCGGCACTTCTGCGCCGAATACCGGGGACTGATAGAAAGACGGCAAAAGCCGCATAGGCGTTAAATTGCAAAGGGCCCTCACCCTGAGGAGCCGCACGTAGCACGGCGTCCCGAAGAGTCGGCAACAGTGAAGGGGGCCGCGACATCGCCTTTCCAATGATCTCCTGTGTGGCCCGGCCTTCGAGCCGGCCGCTACGCAGCATCCTCTGGATGAGGTCTTTGTTGGGCTTTGACGAAGCTTAACGCCTATGGGCAAAAGCCGGCTGACGTCCGCCGCCGGCTGTGTCTTTAGTCGGCATCCCAGGAGTGTTCGGAGGACGCCATTATGATGTTCGAGAGCTTGCTTGCGTTCACCGCGGCGTCGGCGGTGCTGCTGATCATCCCGGGACCGACCGTGCTGCTGGTTGTCTCCTATGCGCTGGGCCAGGGTTGGCGGACGGCGTTGCCGATGGCGATCGGGGTGGCGCTTGGCGATTTCACCGCGATGACCCTCTCGATGCTGGGCGTGGGTGCGCTCCTCGCCGCGTCGGCGACGCTGTTCACGATCCTGAAATGGGTCGGCGCCGCGTACCTCGTCTATCTCGGCGTCAAACTGTGGCGAGCCGGCGGTGCCCTCGAAGCCGCGCCGCGCACGGACGCGGTGTCGGCATTGCGCATGCTGGGCCACGCCTGGCTGGTGACGGCGCTCAATCCCAAGAGCATCACCTTCTTCGTTGCCTTCCTGCCGGCCTTCCTCGATCCCAACGCCGATTTCCTCACCCAGATGATCGTGTTCGAGACGACGTTCCTGGCCCTGGCCTTCGCCAATGCCTTCGGTTACGCGGTGGTCGCCTCGCGCGCCCGCGGCTTCGTCTCCAACCCGCGCGCGATCGGCGTGGTCAACAAGGTGGGCGGCGGCCTGCTGATCGGCGCCGGAGCAGCCACGGTGACCATGGCTGGGGCGCGAAACTGAGTGACACTGTCATTCCGCGACCTCAAAGCTCTCGGCCCGTCGCTGCGAGCCGAGGCGGCGCGTATTCTGCGCGACGCTCTCGCTCATCTGCCGTCGGCCTACGGAGCGCCCGGCGCAGCCGAAGCAGAAGTCGCCGGGCGGTGTAGCGAGGACGATTGGCTGGGTGTCGCTGCCCTCAGGGACGGTGCCCTGGTCGGCTGGATCGGCGCGATCAAGACCTACGATGCGGGATGGGAGATCCATCCGCTGGTCGTTGCGCCATCGCACCAGCACCGCGGCGTCGGCTCTGCCTTGCTGGCGCATCTCGAAGCCCGCGCCAGAGGGGACGGTGTTCTCACGCTCTTCCTTGGCAGCGATGACGATTACGGCGGTACCAACCTGTTTGGCCAACCGCTATTCCCCGACGTGCTCGCGCATGCCGCCACCGTCGAGGCGACGCTACGCGGCCACGCCCTCACCTTCTATCGCAAGCACGGCTATCGCATCGTTGGCCTGCTGCCCGACGTCAACGGCGTCGGCCGACCGGATATTCTCATGGCGAAGTCGCTGGCGTCCGTGCGCTGAGACTCATCGCTGGGAGCGCGCCACTGCCGATGGCGCTGATCTTGGTGATGACACATCCCATGAGAGCCATCGGAGTGGCGCGCTCCCGGCGATGATCAAACCCAACCGATCTTCTCGCGCAGGAAGGTGTAGCCCAGCGCACTGAAGGAGGCGCGCTCCCGGTTGTCCTTGCCATAGCCGTGACCGCCCGCCTCCGGCTCGTAGAAGTAGACCTGATCGTAGCCCATCGCCTGCAGCTTGGCGGCCATCTTGCGGGCATGGCCGGGATGCACCCGGTCATCGCGCCGCGTGGTGGCGATCAGGATCGGCGGATAGGCTTGCCCCGACACGGCTTGGTGATAGGCCGAGTAGGTCATGATCCACGCCCACTCCGCCGGCTTGTCGGGGTCACCGTATTCGGCAATCCAGCTCGCGCCGGCGAGCAGCCTGGAATAGCGCCGCATGTCGACCAGCGGGATGGTGCAGAACAGGGCGCCGAACCGCTCGGGATAGCGTGTCAGCATGTTGGCGATCAGCAGACCACCGTTGGAGCCACCCTCGGCGGCGATGCGGCCCGGCCGCGTCACGCCTCGGCGAACGAGATCGGCGGCAATGGCTGCGAAATCGTCGTGCGACAGCCGCTTGCCGGCGAAGCGACCGGCATCGTGCCATGCCGTTCCGAACTCGCCGCCGCCGCGGATGTTGGCCACGACGCTCGTGCCGCCGCGCTCCAACCAGACCTTGCCGACGACCGGATTGTACGCCGGCAGATTCGAAACGGCGAAGCCGCCGTAGGCCGTCAGGTGCACCGGCGCATCGCCCGTCGTCTCCGCCGGCCCGGTCTGCCAGTACGGAATGCTCTCGCCGTCGCTCGATACCGCTTCGTGGCGCGTGACGACGAGCCCCTCGGTCGAGAAGGCGAACGGCGATTGCTTGAGCAGTGTCGGCGAGTCGGCGCCCGCCGGCAGCAGCAACAGCGACGGCGGCATCAGCGGCGCCTGCACGGTCGCCAGCATGTCGCCGTTGCTTTCCGACGCCTCGATGTCCAGAGGTCCCACGCTCACCAGGCCGACGCCGGGCAGGCCGACGATCGGTTCCCGACTCCAGCCCTGGTCGGACGGTGTCAGGAGCTCGAACACCGGCTGAAGGTTGTCGAGCATCGACAAGACCAGTCGGCCGGCGATCCAGTGAAAGTCCTGCAATGACCGGCGCGGCCCGGGCCGGAACAGCACGGTGAAGTCGCGACGGCCTTGCAGGAAGGCCGCGAGCCGCATGCCGAGCAACGTGTCGCCGGGATGCGTCTCGCCGCCGACGGTCCAGGCGGTGCGGCGCTTGACCACGATCCAGCCATACTCGGCGTCGACCTGCACATCGGTCGGCAGGTCAAGTCGCGCCGGCCTCTCGCCGTTGGCGTCGGCCCGCCACAGCCGGATATCGAAGAAGCCCACCGAGTCGTAGAACCACACCGTTCGGTCGACCTGCGTGCGATCGACCCCGACACCGGCGGACATCGAGTTGCGCTCCACCTCGAACAAGACAGGCGACCCTCCCGGATCGGCACCGCGCCGCCACCGGCGGACGGTGCGCGCGTAGCCGGAGGCCGTGACGTCGCCATTCCACGCGCTGCTCAGCAGCAGCGAGTCGGGGTCGAGCCAGCTCGCCCCTCCCTTGGCCTCCGGCAGCTCGAAGCCGCCCACCACGAAATCCCGGGCCACGGTATCGAACTCGCGCAGCACCACGGCGTCGCTGCCGCCGCGCGCCAGGCGCAGGATGGCGCGATCGTGCGTGCCGGGCCGCGTCGCGGCGCCGGACCAGGTCCAGTCCTCGCCCTCCCGCGCGGCCAGCGCGTCGACGTCGAGCACCACTTCCCATTGCGGCTGCTCGAGGCGATAGCTGTCGAGCGTCGTACGCCGCCACAGGCCGCGCGGATGATCGGCGTCGAGCCAGAAATTGTAGAGGTGCGGTCCGCGCCGGGCGATCAGCGGCAGCTTGTCGGGCCGATCGAGGATTGCGGCGATGGCCTCTCGGTCGACGGCGAAGCGATCGCCGCCGAAGCGGTCGAGCGTGCGCCGGTTCTGCCGCTCGACCCAGGCGAGCGCCGCCGGCCCGTTTATGTCCTCGAGCCAGAGATAGGGATCATCGTCCGGCGCCGTCGCCGTCGGCCGCACATCGCTCGGCATCGGCATTTCCGCGCTACCGCTTCGGCTCGCTGACGAAGGCGACCTTGCTCAGCCCCGCCCTCGAAGCGTCGGCCAGCATCTCGGCGACGTGGCGATAGGCCACGTTCTGGTCGGCGCGCAGGTAGATTTCCGGCTGCGGGCGTCTGGCGCCCGCTTCCGCGAAGCGCCTGATCGCCTCCTCGCGGTCGATGCGCTCGCCGTTCCAGAACAGCGACCCTGCCGGGTCGATGGCGAACTCGATCTTGTCGGGCTTCTGCAGGTCGGCGCTCGAGCTCGCCTTCGGCAGATCGAGCTTCACGGCATTGGTGAGCAGCGGCGCCGTCACGATGAAGATGACCAGCAGCACCAGCACGACGTCGATCAACGGCACCATGTTGATCTCGACCATCGGCTGGGACGAAGTCTTGCGATCGAAGCTTCCGAAAGCCATGGTCCTGCTCCGGCTCAGTAGTTCACGGCGGCCAGCGGTGCGGCCGGGCGACCGCCGCGTCCGGTGACCTGCAGGGCGCGGCCCATCGACAGGAACGTAAGCAGCTCGAAAGCGAAGGCATCGAGCTTGGCGTTCAGCACGCGGTTGGAGCGTGTCAGCCAATTGTAGCCCATGACAGCCGGCAGGGCGACGGCGAGCCCGATGCCGGTCATGATCAGCGCCTCGCCGACCGGGCCTGCCACCTTGTCGAGCATGCCGGAGCCGCTCATGCCGATCGCCACCAGGGCGTGATAGACGCCCCACACGGTGCCGAACAGGCCGACGAACGGCGCGGTGGCGCCGATCGTCGCCAGCATGGTGAGGCCGTTCTCGAGCGCCGTCGTCTCCTCGTCGAGCACCTTCTTGATGGTGCGCGTCAGGAACTCCTGCTCGCTGCCTGCCTCCTCGAGCTTGGCCGCGCCGAACCTGGCGTGATGCGCCTGGGCATGCAGCGAATGGGCGGTGAGATGACCGAACGGCTCGTGCACGCCGTGCATGCTGAGTTCGTTCTGGACCTCCTCGAGCGACGTCGCGGCCCAGAACAAGGCGAGGAACTTCTGGCTGCGCTTCTGGCGCACCACCTGGCTGATCCCTTTGGACACGAGTAGGTACCACGAGATCGCCGACATTGCGGCCAGAACAGCCAGCAGGACCTGGACGACGATGTCGGCCTGCTGAAGAAAGTGATTGAAGCCAAGGGACGGTGCGTCACCCATGACGTTCTCTCCTAGCGCAAGACGAATTCGATCGGAACGACCACCCAGACTGCCTGCGCCACGCCACCCTCGCTGTAGGGACGAAACAGTGCCGAGCGCACGGCGCTGGTGGCCGCCTCGTCGAGCGCGGGGAAGCCGGACGAGGTCTGCAGATTGACTTGTGCCGGCCGCCCGGCGGTGTCGACCAGCACCAGCAGCCGCACCCGCCCCTGCTCACCGGCCCGGCGCGAGCGCGCCGGATACTCGGTGGAGGGTGGCTTGATGTAGGTGACCTGCGAGGCCGACACTGTTTTCGGGGCGCTGGACGGCGCCGGCCGCGCCGGGGCTTCCGGTGCGGCGTGAGGGTGCGCCAGGGCGGGTCTGCTCGGTACCGCCACCTTCGGCCGCTCCGGCGGACGCGGCGGCGGTGTCGAAGGCGAAGGCGTCACCGCCTTCTGCCCGGGCGGCTTCGGCGGCGGCGCCTCGATTGGAAACACCGGAGGCGGCAAGTTGGGCGGCGGCGGCTCGACCACGGTCGCGAGCTCCGGCGGCGGCGGAAACACCGGCATCTCCGGTTCCTTCGGCACCTCCAGCTCGAGTGGCCTGGGAAATTCGGGCGGCGGGTCGGCTGCCGATTCGACGACAGGATCTGCCTGGAGCGCGGCATCCGCCCGCACCATCCGCACTTCCATCGCCGCCACGTCGCCGACGACCAGCTTGTGTGGGCTAGTCGTCACCAGCACCCAGCCGACCCCGACATGGAACAGGACGACCAGCAGGGCCAGCGCCCGCTTTGCGGTCGGCGTGAGAGGCTCCCGGTATGAGGGGAACACGTTCATGGAGCCCGCTTTAGGACCGTACCGTCACCAATGCCAGTGCGACGAAAGTGACCACCGACTCGGTGGGAACCACGAGGCCCAGAGGGCGTCGACGGGCGTCGACGGCAGCTCCAACCGACGAGGTCGACCGCCGAATCCGAGCAGCCTCAATTCGTCAATCCTTCAGGTGGGTTGATCGTAGTGAAGCACGCCGGTGAGAGGGACCATCAAGTGCGGGTCCGTGGTTTGCGCCAGAACCGCATAGCCGTCGGCCGCAGACCGCGCCGCCGTCACGCTGGCCTCCGTGGCGTCGACACCCCGCATGAGCGCCTTGGCCCAGCTCGTGTCACCCAGGCCGCGCTCGAGTGCGGCGCGAACGCCGTCAGTATTCCCATTGTCGACCCTTCCCACACTCGGCCAGTTTGTTGAATCTCAAGGGGAGCGTCTACCGAAGCCGTGCCAGCTGCACGGAGTCCATCCGTGATAAGACCAATCCATGCGCGGGGCGCGGCCCGAGGCGCCGGGCATTCGATTGGAGGAACGGCGGCGGCCGGACGATGCGGCCGATAGGCTCCGCCTGTGTCAGTTCAGTCGCAGATCGCCGCCGCCGTCTTGCAGTTGACGCCGCCCTTGTTGCGGCAATTGAACCATGCCGCCTGCTCGGCGACGGAGGTCGAGGTGCCGTAGCCCACAGCCCAGACCGAGCCACCCGTGGTCAAGGTCTCGGCGACTGCGGCGCAGGTCCTTTTGCCTGTGGCGACGATCTGACAGCTCCGGCTGTTGCAACTCGACAGCGCCTCGCGCTGGTTGCGCGCGGCGTCGGTGGTCCCGGCGAAGGCCACTGCCTTGCCGGTCGTGGTGTCGAGTGCGATCGCGAGCTGGGCCTGCGCCGGACCCGTCGGCAAGATGCCGACGAACACCGCGGCTGCAATCGCGATCGATAGATTCCGCATCATCCCCTCAATGGTCCTCCAGCCGGGCTGATCGCCGCCGGGTCGAAACGGCTCACCTGCCAAATGAGGCGCGTGAAGAATTCCTCGGGGAGCCCGTTGTCGGCCGCCGCCTGCGCAAGTACGTGACACAGGTCGCCAATGGAGGCACGCGGCCCCTGCGCCCGCGGCTGGATGCTCATGGCCCGCGCGGGCTTATCCTTGGCCGCAGCGACGGACCCGCCCTGTGGCTCGGCGAGCGCTGGCGTCAATAGCGACAAGGTGACAGCGAGTCCCACGCACGCAGCCAGGAGCTGCAGCCTCAACGCCGAAACGGGCATCGCGTGTTGCCACTTGCATCGACGCTCCTCATTTTCTGGTTCCAGCGACTCCCGGATCTGACCACGACCGCACTCGCGATCAAGACTTGCATACAATACCACACCCACCCGCGCCTCGTCCGAGCTACAGAGAGTATGCAGTTCGGCTCACGCTTCGGCTGCACGGAGAAAGGCGAAGCCAACATGGCGAAGATCGTCTTCGGAATGAATCTGTCCCTGGACGGCTATGTCGACCATCAGGAATTTGCGCCCGATCCCGCGCTCTTCCGTCACTGGATAGAGCAGGTGCGCGGCCTGACCGGCAGCGTGTACGGCCGCCGCGTGTACGAGGTCATGCGCTATTGGGACGAAGACCACCCGGAGTGGACCCCGGAGCTCCGCGACTTCGCGGCGGCGTGGCGGGGCCAACCGAAGTGGGTCGTGTCGCAGTCGTTGAAGTCGGTCGGCCCCAACGCCACGCTTGTCGCGGATGAAGTCGAGGCGGTGGTCCGCGGGCTGAAGGAAGAGCTGGCAGGCGAGATTTCGGTTTCCGGACCTGAGCTGGCCGGAAGCCTGACCGAGCTTGGTCTTATCGATGAGTATCGACTCTACTTCCACCCCGTCGTGCTTGGTCGCGGCACGCCATTCTTCGCCGGCCGCCGGCCGCCGCTGCGCCTTGTCGCCAGCGATCGAATGGGCGAGGACGCGATCAGGTTGACCTACGTTCCGGTCTGATCCCGATACGAACGCCGAATGCCACGAAACACCGTCTTTCGTGTGACAGCGAATTTTCGCCGGCGTCGCTCGGCATGGCGGATCGCAGAAAATCGTCGATTCGGCGGAAGTGGCGCGCCCGGCTGGATTCGAACCAGCGACCTACCGCTTAGAAGGCGGTTGCTCTATCCTCTGAGCTACGGGCGCTTCCGTAATGATTTCAAGGTCTTAGACCCGTGTCGCCAAGATGCTCCACCTCGTGGTGTGGACCCCTGGTGGGGACTCGTTGCCCAAAGCTCCTACCGCCGAAGGGCAGCATAGCACGACTTCCGGCGTATGCACGGCCGCGCCATTCGACGTTGTCGGCGACCGACCTGTCACGCCGCGCCCTCCTCATCCCGTCTGCTGAAGACGCACCACGGCGATCGCTCGCCACTAACGGCCGCCGTCCCTCTGCCGAGAGTGCGGGAGCCGCGAGGTCACCCTGGACCTGATCGACGACCAGGCCGAGCTCGATGCGGTACCCCGAATTTTGCGGGCGGCGGTACGCCGGACGTTGGCGTGTAATGCGCCAGTAAACCTTACCGTAAGAGCATCGGCCTGCCGCCTTAGGAGTCCCCCCAAGCTTCCCCTCGACAGCAGGCGCGGCATCCCGCTTCTCCCCTGGATCGCGGGGCCACCTTCCCCTTCTCGGCTTCGACACCGACACCGACAACGACAGCGTCTTCATGAACGAGACGGTGCGCGATTACTGTGTTGCGGAAGGCATCGCCTTCACGCGCTGTCGCCCCTACCGCAAGGACGACCAGGCCTGGGTCGAACAGAAGAATGGCGCGATCGTTCGCAAGATGGTCGGCTATCGGCGGTTGACCGGCGTTACAGCGGCGACCGCTTTGGCGCAGCTCTATGCGGTGAACCGGCTGTTCGTGAACTTCTTCCAACGCCTGCTGGCCGATCCACGCACCCCCGACGCTGTGCGGCAGCGCCTGGAGCAAACCTACCGTCAGCTCGAGCCGATCCGCCTGTTGCACGACATCCGGGTGGCTCAGCAGCGGCTGGTCGAATTGGCCGACGCCTTGCCCGCTGCGGAAGATACGCCGGCGCTGGACGACTTCCTCACCGGTCTTCGCACGGCATGGCAGGCGGGTGAGGTGCGGCCCACGGCACTCGGATGCCCATCGAACTTGCCCGACCTCAAGGCCCCACGCATCCGCTTCAATGAGGCCGAGACGCGAATGCCTCGGATGCCGGACTTCGCCCATGGGAGCGCTCTCGTTGATATTGCTTCAATGAGGCCGAGACGCGAATGCCTCGGATGCGACCGAGTTCAGCCCGGAGCAAAAGGCGCTCTACGAGCTTCAATGAGGCCGAGAAGCGAATGCCTCGGATGCCGCGCCGCATATACGCAATCAACGTCGCGGCACGCATGCTTCAATGAGGCCGAGACGCGAATGCCTCGGATGCCGAAGTTCGTCACACCAGAGGTGAGGACCTGAACCATGCCTAGTGGTACGCGAACAGTCAGCAACGACCAGTTCGAGACCCACCCTTTTCGAGGCGCTCAAGGCGAGCCTCTAACTTCGTCCGCAAGCCCTCCATCTGGCGCTGAAATGCCTGGTCGCCAGCGCCGTGAGCAACGGCAAGGGAGGCACGATGCTTACCCACGCTCAGGGCAAGCTCGAGCTGCTCGGCGTCGACCCCAACGGAAAATAAAAGCCTCAGCCGACAGAACCGGCCGGGGGCGATTTCGCGGCACGCGCCTGTCAGTGCTACGGTCCTTTTGCTCGCCTTCGGGGTTCCTCCCGGGCGACTGCGTCGCTGGTGATTTCCATCGCCCGGCGACAACCCTATCTCGACGCCCGCTAGCCTTCGGACTGGCGGGGGTCATTTTGGGTGGTCGGTCGCGCGCTGCCGCTCTCGGTGCTACGGTGCCGCGTCGCTGGAAACGCCCTTGTCCGGCGGCTCTGAGACGGTGACGCCCGTCGGCCTTCGCAGCCCGGCGGGCGTCATTTTTAGCACGTTCACGCCATCGCGAGTGGCGCCGCTGCATCCTTCAGTGCTACTGCTCATTCGTCGTCGATGGCCTCGGCAGCTTCGACGATAGCTTCCCGACGCCCGCCCGGCATCCCAGTTTGGCGGCCGTCGCTCTTTTGGGGCTCTGGCGACGCTTACGCCTTGAGATTGACCGCGGACAGCTTGCCGCGCTCCTCCTGGACGTCGTAACTGATCTTCTGATTCTCGTTGAGGCCGTTCAGGCCCGCGCGCTCGACGGCGCTAATGTGGACGAACACGTCCTTGCCGCCACCATCGGGTTGAATGAAGCCGTATCCTTTTGTGGCGTTGAACCACTTAACCGTGCCTGTAGCCATGTTCGTCTTTCCGTGTAGAGCGCGAGAGTGCGCGGCGGCAATGTAGCGGTTTGGGCAAAGAAAAGCCCGGCCGCTGGCGTTGCCGGCCGGGCTCGATGTTCGCGGCGCCGCTTCGGGCGACCTACTGCCAGTCGACGCCGTGGACGAAGGCGGCGGTTGCCAGCACGCGAGCATGCGCTGCTCGTAGCATTTGGAGCCGCAGCTCCGTCATCCGGACGGCCTCGGCGAAGGTGTCGATCACGGTGGCGGCGGGGTGGCTACCGTCAGCGGCCTCGGGCACGGCAGCGCCCCGCATCAGCTCCTCCGGGCGCCCTGCGCAATGGCGCGCCGTTCAAGGATTGGGTGCTGCCGGCCGCAATGGAGCGCATCCGACGCAAGCTCGCCAACGCCGACGACGGCAATCTCCAGATGGTCGACATCCTGAGCGCCGTGATCACCGACGGACTGGCCGTACCTGTGGATCGACGCCACCTACGTGAAGGTTCGCCAGGACGGTCGCATCGTGTCGGTGGCCGTGATCGTTGCCGTCCGGGTCAATACTGACGGGCGTCGCGAGGTTCTCGGCATGGACATAGGACCCTCCGAAGCCGAGACATTCTGGACGGGCTTCCTGCGCACTCGCCCGCCGTGGCCTGCGCGGCGTCAAGCTGGTGATCTCCGACTCCCATGAGGGCATCAAGGCGGCGGTCTCCAAAATCCTCACTGCCACCTGGCAGCGCTGCCGCGTCCACTTCATGCGCAACGTCCTGGCTCACGCCGGGCGCAGCGGCCGGCGTGTGGTCTCGGCCTTCATTGCACCGCCTTCGCGCAGGACGATGCCAAGCAGGCCTCCGCGCAATGGCGCCGCGTCGCCGATCAGCTCAGGCCCAAGGTGCCCAAGCTCGCCGCCCTGATGGACGAGGCCGAACCCGATGTCCTCGCCTACATGAGCTTCCCGGCGCAGCACCGCGCCAAGCTGCATTCCACAAATCCGCTCGAGCGTCTCAACGGCGGGATCAAGTGGCGCACCGACGTCGTCGGAATCTTCCCCAACGAGGACGCTATCGTCGGACTCGTCGGCGCCATCCTGCTCGAGCAGAACGACGAGTGGGCCGTCCAGCGAGCCAGGTACATCACCCTGGAAAGCATCGCAACGATCAGCGATGATCACCTCGTCGGGCTGCCCAATGTAGCTACCTGACCAACCGATAAGCGTCGCCAAGGTAGCGAGGAAAGCCGCCGGAAATGCTAAATTTTCTACCGTTCAAGTGTCCATCTGGGAAATGTCGGTTTGACTAGATCGTTCAACATCATGGCATCCTTGGTGCCCGGACTCGATCGAGAACGCGTCGTGGCGTCCTACTATCGTTTTTTCTACTGGTGGGCCGGGCACATGGGCGTTTCAACATACAATTTGGGATACTCTCCCATTTCGGATGTAGCCACGGCCGGAATTTCTTGTACGGAACCATTTCAATTAGAACTCTATCGCCAAATTGCTTTCGCTTTGCACCCAGTGCGGCTACGTGGACGTCGCGTGCTTGAGATATCTTGTGGTTTGGGAGGTGGATTCGCACATTTGGTGCAGCACTATGGAATTGGATTTGGCGTCGTTCTCGACCGTTCGATCAACGCAGTGCGCTGGGCCCGACGCCGCTTTGGCCTACACGCAATCAATGCCGATGCACGGATGCTTCCGCTTGCTGATAGGTCGTTTGACGCGATCATCAACGTCGAAGCATCTCACGAATATTTTTCGGATAGGTTTGTTTCCGAAATTGCTCGCGTGCTCGTGCCCAATGGCCTGTTTGGAATGGCGGATCTACGCTACGCAACAAGTGACTTAATCGAAGCTGCGATGAGGTACGATCTGGCGCGGCATGGCCTCTACTTAATCGAATTTCTCGACGTTACCAGAAATGTCGTTGAAGCCTGCGAGTTGGATGCGCCGCGCCGGGAGTCGTTGCTTACCAAGGTTCCTTGGCCGGTACGCGGTTTAATCCGACCATGGATCGGGCTCAATGATTCTAATAATTATCAACAACTAAGGGATCGGTGCGCTACCTATTTTATTCTTGTAGCGGAACGTCGCAATGACGCGAGCCGTGTTTCCGTCTCTGGC
>NZ_JBFWZI010000017.1:0-15511 GCF_050185545.1 Reyranella sp.
GCCTACTCGCCAATCGGCCAACGGAAGAACAGGCCAATAGGCCAATTGGCCAACGGTTGGCCTATCCGTCGCGCTTCCTTGGTGATCTTGTAGACAGTCTTAGTCCTGAGCGTATCTAGGGCGTCACCTTTCTCAACGAGGTGACGTCATGAGTATTCTGAGCACTGGGGCAAGCGACTGGGAAAAGCCGGGCAGTCGACCAACCACCGCCCGGTCCGCCTTCTCTGTTCAAGAGGTCGCGAAGCAACTCGGTGTCTGCCAGGCATCGGTTTATCGAGCTCTGAAGCGCGGGGAACTAGAGGCCGTCATGTTCGGCGGTCGCCGACTGATTCCCGCATGGAGCATAGAAAAGCTGCTCGGCCAAACCCGAGTAGTCACGCCATGACATCAAGTGATAACCGACGTCCGGGAGTGGCTTCCCGCAACGGCGGCGATTGCGGGAGCAGCGAGAACGGCGCGACCGTGGTCGCCTTCGAACGGAGTCGCAATCGGCCGCGCGCCGAGAACCACGTCCTTCTCGTGGTCAATAGCGTCGTTAACTTTAAGCAGGGTGCAACGGATACCCACCACCGTCTCGAAGCCGACGCCGGCGCAGACGCGCATGATTTGGCATCCCAATGATGTCGGCGCCCAAGCTTCGGGACTATCAGCAGGCCCTCGTCGACCGCATCGAAACGGCAATGGCGACCGGCCTGCGCCGGATCCTGGCGGCGCTGCCCACCGGCGGCGGCAAGACGGTCTGCGCCGTCGCCTTAGTGATCACCATGCTGGCGCGCGGTCTCAAGGTCCTCCTCATCGTCCACCGCCACGAGTTGGTGCTGCAGACCAGCTCCAAGCTCTACGCCTCCCGAATCGATCACGGCGTCATTGCGGCCGGTTTCAGCCCCAGGCCAGGAGCGCCGGTGCAGATCGCCATGGTCGGCACCCTGCACGCCCGCGCGGTCCGGACGTCGACCATGGGCCTGCCCGAGGCGGACCTGGTCATCGTTGATGAAGCACATCACGCCCGGGCCCGGACTTGGCAGCGCATCATCGACACCTACCCGAACGCCGCCGTTGTCGGCCTCACCGCCACCCCCGCCCGAGGCGACGGCCGTGGGCTGGGTGACGTGTTCGAGGTGCTGATTGAGGGCCCTTCGGTCGCCGAACTGATCACCGCCCGCCACTTGGTCGGCACCAAGGTGTATGCGCCGAGCTCGCCGGACCTCACGGGCGTGACCATCCGACACGGCGACTACGCCGAGGGAGAGTTAGCGCAGCGGGTCAACACGCCGAAGCTGGTCGGCGACATCGTGACGACCTGGCTCAAGTTGGCGGGGCGCCGGCCGACTGTGGTGTTCGCCACGAACGTCGCCCATGCGGTTCACCTTCGCGACGAGTTCTGCCGCGCCGGCATCACCGCCGAGGTGATCGACGGCACGACGCCGAATCCCGATCGAGAGCCGATCCTCGCAAGGTTGGCATCAGGTGCAACGGAAGTCGTGGTCAACTGCGCGGTGCTCACCGAGGGCTGGGACTCGCCGGTGGTCTCCTGCGTCGTGCTGGCCCGGCCTACCCAGTCGATGGTGCTGTATCGCCAGATCGTCGGCCGAGGGCTTCGGCCGGCGCCCGGCAAGAGCGACTGCCTAGTGCTGGACCACAGTGGCACGACGCTGCGGCTGGGTTTCATCGACGAGCATGTCGAATGGACGCTGGCCCCGGACAAGCCCGCGGCCCGCAAGTCGGACAGCGACGGCCTCGGCTCCTCAAGGAAGCTGACGACTTGCCCAGAATGCGACGCCGTACGCTGGTCGGGCCGACCCTGCAGCGCCTGCGGCTGGCGCCCGCGGCCCAAGCCGGCGGCGGTCGACGTCGTCGATGGCGAGCTCGGCCAAGTAGATCGTGACCGCACGGTCCGCATGCAGCAACCGACGGCATCGGACAAAAAGTGCTTCTACGCCGAATTGCTGTTCATCGCGAGCGAACGCGGCTACCAGCAAGGCTGGGCGGCACATAAGCACCGCGAGCGTTATGGTACCTGGCCCTCAAGCAGGTTCGTGGCGCCGATCGAGCCGCGGCCGGAGACCAGATCGTGGGTGCGCAGCCGGTTTATCGCCTACGCAAAGGCGCGAGCGAAGGCGGGCGCAGCATGAGCGCGGGGAGTTCTTCGATTGCCGGTGAACCGGCAACCACCAGCACCGTTGAGCGCGCCCGCGGCCGCTGGCGCGAGATCCTTCTGCAGCTCGGCGTCGAGGAGCGTTTCCTTACGAAGCGCCAGGGCCCGTGCCCGATGTGCGGCGGTAAGACCAGATTCAGATTCGACGACAAGAACGAGGGCTGGTTCTATTGCAACGCCTGCGGCCCTGGGCCCGGTATGGTGTTGCTGCGCAAGCTGCACGGCTGGGACTACGCCACCGCCTGCCGCGAGGTCGACCGAATAATCGGTAGCAACGTCCCGCCGGCGGTACGCGCAGAACGACGCCGGCCGGACGATGCCAAGCTGGCGGCGATCGAGCGGCTGCTCGCTGGCACCAGCGACGACAGCCTGGTCGACAGCTATCTCAGGTCGCGCGGCCTAGCGGTTTCCTCGCCCGTCCTGTTCGGCCGGCGGGCTTGCGCCTACGTCGACGGTGCCGACCTTGTCGGCCACTTCCCCGCGGTCATCGCGCCCATAATCGCGCCCGATGACACGCTGGTCAGTGCGCAGCGCATCTACATCGCCAACGTCGAGCCACGGAAGAAGCTGATGGAGGTGGTCGGCACCATCAACGGTGCCGCTGTCCGCCTGCACGACGTCGACGACGAGATGGGCGTCGCTGAGGGCGTCGAGACCAGCCTGGCGGCCTACCAACTGTTCGGCATCCCGACATGGGCGGCGCTCTCGGCCAACGGCGTGAAGGCCCTCGAGCCGCCCGCCGGGATTCGAAAGCTGCATGTCTTCGCGGATAACGACTCCAGCTTTACCGGCCAGGCAGCCGCCTTCGAGCTCGCCCGTCGGTTCGCGACCGGGCAACGCCGCCTCGAGGTCATCGTCAACGTGCCGCCCGACGCCGACACCGACTGGCTCGACGTGCTGAACGGGAGGGTGTTGGCATGAACAAGACCGACCCCTTCATCAAACTGCCGCTGGCTGTAGTCGACAGCGATGCTTGGCGCACGCTGAGCATCAACGCGCGGCGGTTCATCGACTTCCTGATGTCTGAGCACATCCGACACTACAGCAAGAAGAACGGCCAGCTGCTCGCGCCGCGGCGCCAGTTGGAACAGTTCGGAATAGGAGCTCGCCATGTCAGCGGCGCGATCGAGGAGGCAGTAGGGGTAGGTCTGGTCGATGTCAAACGCGGCGTGGGCAAGCGACCGAACCACTACGCGCTTAATTGGCTCGCCCTGCACGATGGAACCCAGCCCGAAGCTCGATGGCTCTCTATGGGGTCCGTAGCTACTTCCGAAGGGAAGTCACTACCAATGACTTCCCTTCGGAAGCATCAAGGGTATCCGAAGGGAAGTCACAAGAGCCGTAGCGACTTCCGAAGGGAAGTCACTAAGCCCGTAGTGACTTCCCTTCGTGCAGTATCCGCAGGGAAGCACCTCTATAGAGAAGACTCTTACCGCGGGGGCAACAGTACTGATCTATCAGGCGAAGGGCATGCCGCCGAGCATGTGAACGGCCAGGCCGATGGCGAGGTGGACCATGGCCAAGGCGATGGCGACCCAGAGGTGGCCTCATGATCGCGGTACGTACCACGGCCTCAACCACAATTGCTGCCGCGCTGGCCCACTTGACCTGCGGCTGGTTGGGTCGGTCATCCGGGCCGCAGTGGCCGGCGCTCTAGTTCCGGCGCATTAGCACCCATGGTCCGCGCTGCCCTCCCGCCCGAAGCCTACGACGATGGCATCACCGTCGCCGAGGCGGCGCGCGTGCTGGGCGTGGATGTGACCACGATTCGCCGGATGGTCGACGGCAAGGCGATCGAGGGCTGGCGCGTCGGCGCCGGTCCGTCGCCGCGATCGATCCGGGTGTCGCTGGCGTCGTGCCTCGACTACCGCGAAGCCAACAGCGCGGGCACCAACCCGAGGCGGGCGCCGCCGCCGAAGGACCGGCCGGCCCAGGCAAGGGCTAGCTTCCTCGAGGCCCAAGCCTACTTGCGATCTCGCGGGATGCGGGTTTAGGGTCCGGACACCATGGGGGTCAAACGTCGCCCCGACCGGGGAAATCACTGGTACTACGAGTTCGAGCTTGGCAAGACGCGCCGCCGCGGCGTCTGCCGAACGCCCGACGGCGACTATGCCAGGACCAGGGCGGAGGCGAACGATGCCGAGGCCGCCGTGCGGGCCGTCGTCCGCGCCGAGCAGCCGAGGCTGGGCTTGGCCTCTCACCGCGTCACGCTGCTCGAGGCGCTAGCGCTCCACATCAAGCACAACAGCGCCGACAGCACGGCGAGCCACCTAGCCAGCCTCGATCGCATCAGCGAGGAAATGCTCGGGTTCTTCGGCGTCGGCCGAGCGATCGCTGACATCACGGCGGACGACGTCGCGGCCTATCGCAACTTCCTCGTCAGCCAGAAGCGCCGGGTGTGGATCGGCGGTCAGCGCAAGATGGACCGCGACAACCCGCGGCTATGGAAGCAGACCGACAAGCCGCGGTCGAAGTCGGAGGTCAACCATTGCCTCGACGTGCTACGCGTCGCCCTGCGCCTGGCCGAGCGGACCAGCAACGGCCGCCTGCCGCCGGTGCCGGAGGTCGAGCCGGTATCCGATCCGAAGCGTGTGCCGTCGCCGATGCCGGTCGCCGAGCTCGAAGCGGGCCTGGCCGTCGCGGCGCCGTGGGTGGTCGAGGCCGCCCTGCTCGCCCGGTATTTCGGCTGTCGCCTGAGCGAGGCCCTGACCCTCACCCGGGGCCACCTCGACCACGAGCGGCACTGCTTCCGCCTTTCCGGCGCGGATACGAAGAGCGGCCGCGACGAATTTCTGTTCGGCGGCGAGACCGGCTGGGATCTCGCGCTCGAGCTTGCCGACCAAGCCCGTCGGCGCGGGCAGTCGCGGCTGGTCACCTGGCCCGGGCAGGAGTGGGCCCGCCGCGTGAGCGATGGCAACAAGCCGGCCGACGGGGATCCGGTCTGGCGGCCCTTGAACAGCATCGCCAAGGCCTGGAAGGCGACAGCCCGCCGGGCCGGCATCGAGCGGCCGCACCGCTTCCACGACCTGCGGGCGGCGTTCATCACCGACATCGCCCGGCGGTCTAGTTCGACGGTGACCAAGGGGCTGGCCCGGCACTCGTCCATGGACACGACCGAGCGCTACATCAGCGCCGCCATGGATGACCTCGCTGAGGCGGCAAAATTGGCCGACAGAGGGCGGCCAAAAATCAGCGCCCGGAGGGGTTGATAAAACCGGGAATCGCACAGGCGCGAAGCTGTGCCAATCCTGGCGCGGATTCTGGTGAGGACTTTGGGGTGGAGTCGTGGGGCTGGAGGGGGCGATTCCTGCACTTTGGCCTCGGCGGAAATGCCGGTTTTCCGCCGTTTCCCGCTCCGACCGTACTTTTAGAAGGCGGTTGCTCTGATCCCCTGAGCTACGGGCGCTTCGCAAAGCGTTGAGAGGCCACCGGCCGATCGAACTGAGCTTCGCAGACGCAGGGACCCGATTGCCTTTTCCACTTCATCGGTTGATCCTAACACGTTGCGACCACAGATGGACTGCGGAGCTGTATCCTGCCTGCCTGACGTGCGACGGCGCCAGTCGGCCACCCGGCGGTCCTCCGCCCTGCGCGGCGGCGCGGCGCTCGCTCAGTGCGTCCAGCGGCCGATCCGGTTGTAGGCGAAATTGTCGGCGTAGGCCTTGGGCCTGACGTGGCGAGGGTGCGGCAGCTCGACGGTGTATTTCCAGCCGTTCTTCTCGGCGTACGCGGTGGCTTCCTGCACCGTTGCGAAGCGCAGCTTGACCTGCTGCATGGTGTCGCGCGAGCTGGTCCAGCCCATCAGCGGGTCGATTTCCTTGGGTTTCGGCTCGCTCTCGAGCAGCCACTCCTTGGTGTTGCCCTGGCCGGACTGCATCGCCGTCTTGGCCGGCTTGTAGATACGAACCTGCATCAGCTTCCACACTCCGCGGGCGGGGTCCTGGTCGGGGCGGCCGGATTTGAACCGACGACCTTCTGCGCCCAAGGCAGACGCGCTACCAGACTGCGCTACGCCCCGCCGCAAGACTACTAGGCGCAGGACTTCTACCAGCGACCCGGCCGGCTCGAAAGCCCAATTTCCCGGTGGTAGAGTGCTTCATGTTCGATCAAACGCCCGACCAGGGCCGCCCCGGACGTGCACCCTCGATCAACGTGCTGGGCGGGCCCCTGCAGCCCTGCTCGCATGAGCCGATGACCGGCTTCTACCGCGACGGCTGCTGCAATACCGGCCGCGAGGATGTCGGCCTCCACACGGTCTGCGCGGTGATGACGGCCGAGTTCCTCGCCTTTTCCAGGGCCGCCGGCAACGATCTCAGCACGCCTCTGCCGCAATACGGCTTCGCCGGCCTGAAGCCCGGCGACCGCTGGTGCCTGTGCGCCAGCCGCTGGAAGGAAGCACTCGATGCCGGGGCCGCGCCACAGGTCGTGCTTGAGGCCACGCACGCCGTGACCCTGCATGTCGTGCCGCTGGAAGAGCTGAAGAAGCACGCCGTCAGGCTTCAGTGAATCGGTTCACTTATCCACAGGAACAAAATCCGGGGCGCTGCGTTTGTTCTGTGATCTCGCCCAGCCCACAGCATTCTCCCGGCGAGGTCTACCCAAGCCCAGGCCCGTGGTCCCCCCGACCACGGGCCGTTTTGGTCGGCGCGCGTCGGCGCTAACCGTTGCCGAAGATCGGGTGCTTTACCTTGTCGCCGGGCTTGATGCCAAGCAGCTTGGCGCTGCCTCCGTTGATCTCGAGCACGCCGCGCACCGGGTATTCGCTGGAGATGCTGTCGGTCGACAGCGGCACGGCGTTGGCGTGCACGTGGCGGATCGTGCCATCGGCAGCGATGAACACCATGTCGAGCGGGATCAGAGTGTTCTTCATCCAGAAGCTCACCGGAGCTTCCTGGTGGAAGTCGAACAGCATGCCGTCATAGGGGCCGAGTTTCTCACGGAACATCAGGCCGCGCGCGCGCTCAGTCTCGGTCAGCGCCAGCTCGACAGCGAATTTGATCTCGCGCCCGCCGGTAAGGATGACGAGGGAGGATTTCTGGAACTTGATGTCGCCCTGTGCCCGGGCGGCACTCGTGCCGACCAGGAATGGAGCGGCACCCAGGAACGGGGCGACGAGAACGAGACGACGGCCAAGCCGCGCCCTGGAACGAACGAATGCCATGGCCATCCCGTAAAGCGTGGCGGTCCAATTCGTCAATCTCAAGACACTTGCATGACAGTCCATCCCTTTTCATAGTGCCGGCAATCATCGGGGGGAGCCGTTTCCGACGGCTGAGAGGTCCACGAGGACGACCCCGGCAACCTGATCCGGTTAGTACCGGCGTAGGGACTGGTGAGCTTGGACACGGCTGCACTTCCTCTCCTGGTCCGCGGTGCGCGCATCGCCTTCGGCGAGCGCGTCGTGGCCAACGACCTGACGCTCGACTTCGCGGCCGGCCAGACCACCTGCCTGCTCGGCCGCAGCGGCGTCGGCAAGACCTCCCTGCTGCGCTGGCTTGCCGGTCTGCTGCCGGGGACGCAGCCGTCGCGCGACGTCGCCTACATGGCCCAGTCCGACCTGCTGCTGCCCTGGCTCCCGCTGATCGACAATGTCCTGCTGGGCTATCGCCTGCGCGGCGATGCGACGGCCTTGCGGGCCGCCCGGCCGCGCGCGCTCGACCTGCTGGAGCAGGTCGGGTTGGGCGCCCGGCTGGCCGATCTGCCACAGTCCCTGTCCGGCGGCATGCGCCAGCGTGCCGCCCTCGCCCGCACGCTGTGCGAGGATCGGGCAATCGTTTTGATGGACGAGCCGTTCGCCCATCTCGACGCGGTGACCCGGCTCGAGTTGCAGGATCTCGCCGCTCGCCTGCTCGCCGGCCGGACCGTCGTGCTGGTCACCCACGATCCCCTGGAGGCGCTGCGCCTCGGCCACCAGGTGCGCGTGCTCTCTGGACAGCCGGTGCGCGCCGGTTCTCCGATCGCGCCGGGCGGCCCCGTGCCGCGCGATCCGGCCGCGCCTGACCTGCTCGCCCTCCAGGCCGATCTCCTGGCCGAGTTGCGGGAGCACGCCCGGTGAGGCCGCTGATCACCGCGGCGGGCCTGTTGCTGGTCTGGGAACTGCTGGTCCGGCTGACCGGCCTCCCCGTCTACATCCTGCCTCCCCCGTCGAGCGTCGCGGTGGTGATGGTCGAGCGATTCGGGCTTCTGCTCGGCGAAGCCGCGTGGACGGCGAGCGAGATGTTGCTGGGTCTCCTGCTCGGCCTCCTGCTGGGCGCGTCCCTCGCCATTGCCCTCGCGGCGTCGGCTGCCTGGCGACGCTGGGCCTTGCCGGTGGTCATCGTCTCGCAAGCCATCCCGGTGATCGCCGTCGCGCCGCTGCTGGTCGTCTGGCTGGGCTACGGCATGGCCTCCAAGGTGGCGATGGCTGCCCTGGTGATCTTCTTCCCGGTGGCCAGCGCGCTCTACGACGGGCTGAGGCGCACCGATCCGGGGTGGGTCGATCTCGCCCGCACCATGGACGCGGCCCCGCGCGCCATCCTGCTGCAGATCCGGCTGCCCGCTGCCCTGCCGGCCTTCGCCTCCGGCGCGCGCATCGCCGCGGCGGTGGCGCCGATCGGCGCGGTGATCGGCGAATGGGTCGGCGCCAGCGCCGGGCTCGGCTACCTGATGACCCAATCGCTGGCGCGCGGCCAGACACCGCTCGCCTTCGCCGCCCTCGTGCTGCTCTGCCTGCTCGGCCTCGCCCTCTACTACGCGACCGACTGGGCGGGCCGCCGCCTCGTGCCCTGGCAACCGTCCCAAGGAGACTGACGATGAAGACACTGATCCGGCTGATCGCCGTGCTCGCGCTGGCGACGATCGCCTTGCCCGCGGCGGCCCAGGACAAGGTGCGGCTGCTGCTCGACTGGTTCGTCAACCCGGATCACGCCGCGCTGGTGATCGCCAAGCAGCGCGGCCTGTTCACCAAGCACGGGCTCGACGTCGAGCTGATCGCGCCGGCCGACCCCAACGCGCCGCCCAAGCTCGTCGCCGCCGGGCAGGCGGAATATGCCGTGTCCTACCAGCCGACCCTGCAGATGCTGGTCGCCGAGGGTCTGCCGCTGGTCCGCGTCGGCGTGCTGGTTGCCCAGCCGCTCAATTCGCTCGTCGCGCTCGAGGACGGACCGGTGAAAACCATCGCCGATTTCAAGGGCCGCAAAATCGGGTACTCGATCTCGGGTTTCGAGGAGGCCTTGCTGGGCGCGATCCTGGAGAAAGCCGGCCTGACCCTGAAGGACGTGACGCTGGTGAACGTGAACTTCGCGCTGACCACGGCGTTGATGAGCAAGCAGGTCGACGGCGTGATCGGCGCGTTCCGCAATTTCGAGCTGAACGACCTCGACCTGCACAAGGCCAAAGGTCGGCTGTGGACCGTCGAGACCAGCGGCGTGCCGACCTACGACGAGCTGATCCTGGTCGCCAAGCGCGAGACCCTCGATGTAGCGCGCACGCGCAAGCTCCTCGCCGCCATCGCCGAAGCGACAGCCTGGTTGCGCGCCAACCCGACAGAAGCGTGGGAGGTTTTCGCCAAATCGGGCAAGGAGCAGGACAACGCCCTGAACAAGCTCGCCTGGAAGGATACGCTGCCGCTCCTCGCCGGCGATCCAACCGCGCTCGATCGAGCGCGTTACGAGGCATTCGCCAACTTCCTGGTGAAGCGCGGCCTGATCAAGCAGGTACCGCCAATCGACAGCTACCTGCGCGACATCAAGTGATCCGGCCGGCTCAGGCCGGACGGATCTCGACGACCTGCAGGCCTTTCTGGCCTTCGGCGATGCGGATCATCACCTTCTGGCCGGGCGCCAGCGATTCCATGCCGTGGCGGCGCAGCACCGCAGCGTGGATGAAGATATCGCCCTCGACCGCCTCGCGCGTGACGAAGCCGTAGCCGCGCTCGTTGTTGTACCATTTCACCAGCGCGGCGATGTGCTCGCCGACGGCGACACCTTCGGGCACGGGCGGTGGTCGCGGTGCCGTGACGGTCGCCGTCGAGGAATCGACGTCGAGCACCTTCATCACCTGCCAGCCCTTGGGGCCGCGGACGCCGGAACACACCACCGTTGCTCCGGGCTTGAGATCCTCGTGCCCGGACTGGCGAAGTGTCGTTACATGCAGGAATGCGTCGCTGTTATCACTCTCGAGGGCCAGGAAACCGTAACCCTTGACAGCATTGAACCACTTGACCTTACCACGCAGCTCAATCGTACCGACGTCCCCGCTTGGTTCTCCCTGTAGGGTCGTCATTTTAACGATCCCGTGTTGTTATATGGAAATCCTAAGCACCCCGGCCAAGCTATGCAACACCTTGTGACGAGGAATGCGAGAATAGACGGCTTACAGATTGCAATCAGGGGATCGATTGGATGTTCCGGAACGACCTGTTCAAGGGAAAGCGCTTCCTCGTCACCGGCGGGGGTACCGGTCTCGGTCGAATCATGGTCGAGAAATTCGTCGCGCTCGGCGCCGACTGCGTGATCTGCGGCCGCCGCGGCGGCGTGCTCGAGGAGACCGCGCGGCAGATCATGGCCAGGCATCCCGAGCGCCGGGTCGATACTCACACCGTGGACATCCGGGTTGCGACAGCCGTCGAGGAGATGATCGAGCGCATCTGGGCTGCGGGGCCCCTGGACGGGCTCGTAAACAACGCCGCCGGCAATTTCATCTCCCAGACCAAGGACCTCAGCCCGCGCGCCTTCGATGCGATCGCCAACATCGTGCTGCATGGCACGTTCTACACCACCAACGCCTGCGGCAAGCGCTGGATCGCCGACAAGCGCAAGGCGAGCGTGCTCAGCATCCTGACGACCTGGGTGTGGACCGGCAGCCCGTTCGTCGTGCCCTCGGCGATGTCCAAGGCCGGCGTCGCCGTGATGACCCAGAGCCTCGCCGTCGAATGGGCGCGCCACGGCATCCGCCTCAATGCCATTGCCCCCGGCCCCTTCCCGACCGAAGGCGCCTGGGCGCGCCTCAATCCGATGCAGGAGGGCGACGACAACCGCTACAACACGCGCAACCCGATGGGCCGCGTCGGCCGACCCAGCGAGCTCGCCAACATGGCGGCCTTCCTGATGAGCGAGGAGGTCGAGTACATCAACGGCGAGGTCATCGCCATCGACGGCGCCATGGGCATCATGGGCAACGGCACGTTCTCCAACATGATGGCCTACACCGAAGACGATTGGCGGCGCATCCGCGAACAGATCCAGACGACGAACGCCGCCGACAGGGCGAAGCGGGGCTGACACTTGCTCGCCTCCCCCGTCATCGGGGGAGGTGCCCCGTCATACGGGGCGGAGGCCTCAATCGAGATTCATGAGATCCCGACGTCGGAACTTCATCAATCTCGACTGAGGCCTTCCCCCTCCGGCCCTTGTGCCACCTCCCCCGATTACGGGGGAGGGATGGAATTAGTGCGAAAGCGCCGCGGTCAGCGTGCGGTGGAAATGGACGATCGCACTCTCGAATTTGCCGAACGTGAAGACCTCGTTGGCGCCGCTGCCGAGGCCGCGCTGGATGGCCTGGACCACGGCGCGGTCCTCGGCGGCACCGGTGTTGCCGACGAACTCGGCGTCACGCCTGGCTTCGGCGAGCGCACCCAGGTCGTCGCCGCCGCTGTTGGTCAGCGTGTAGGTGATCTGCCGCGTGCGATCGACGGCGAGCGGCTCGAGGATCACGACGTTGGTATGGCGCGACAGCACGGTGATGAGGACGTTGGGGAACAGGTGATAGACGTAGGTCAGCAGCCCCTCGACGCGACGCTCGGCGGGCGGCACCTTGGCCAGCTTCTTGATCCGCTGGAAGGGATAGGTGACGCGACTGTTGCGGCCGAACAGATCGATAACGTTCAGGTTGTCGAAGCCGTAGGGCAGGAAACTTTCGGGGTGAGTCGACTTGATGTGATAGCCCTCGATGAAGCCCTCGAGCAGGATCTTCCAGTTGACCTCGAACTCGCGCTCGGCCGAGGCGAACAGGCGCTGGTCGGGCGAGATCAGCTTGGCGAGGCCACCCAGCGAATCGTCGCCCAGCACTGGCTCGTCCTGGGTGACGAACACGAGTCCGAACCGTTCGCTCGCCGTCACCGCCACGAGCGGATGGGCCTCCTTGGCGAACCCGGGAAACCCGTCCTCGTGCGGAATATGCCGCAAGCGGCCCTCGAGATTGTAGGTCCAACCGTGATAGCGGCAGACGAAGGCGCGGGCACAGCCGCTGCCTGACGCCACCTGCATGCCGCGATGGCGGCAGGCGTTGCGGAACGCCCGCACCGTGCCGTCGACGCCACGTACAGCGACGATCGGCGTGCCGGCGGAGTCGCGGGCGACGTAGGAGCCGACTTCCGGCAAGGCCGCCGACGGGCAGAACGGCGTCGGCGAGTGGCGCAGCACGCGCTCGATCTCGGCGGCGAGGCGCTGCGGCGAGCGGTAGTTGGCGACCGGCTCGCGCCAGACCTCGTCGCCGAGGTCGGTGGTGCCGTTGGCAATGTGGTCGAGCACGCGCTGCGCAACCGATTGGTCATCCATGGCAGGGTTCATATCCGTCCCATCCTGTTGGCTCGGTCCACGATACGGCAGGTCCGGCCAACGACAATTGAAAGCGGTCGGCGCTCGAATGAGCGTCGTTCACGTCTTGCAGCGCGCGAATGAGTGCCGTTCATGTCTTCCCACCGACCTCGCCGAGCAGCCAGCGGCTGAACGCCCGCAGGGCCGGGCTGCTACGCTCCTGGGAGCGGTGGACCAGCCAGTATCCGCCCGTCGGGTGACTTGACGCGATCGGCCGGCAGAGCCGCCCCGCCTGCTCTTGCGCGGCGAAGAGCGGCGCCAGGCCGAGCGCGACGCCGGCGCCGCTCTCGCCCAGCTGGAGGGCGTCCTGGTCCTCGAAGCTGTCCACCCGCACCACCCGGGCGGCCTTGAGCGAGGCCGCCCCGGCCTGACGCAGCCACAGCGGCCAAGCGAGCGAAAGCCGACGACATGGATCATCGGTGCCATGGCGACGTCCGCTGCGCGCCGGATGTTCAGTCGCTCCACCAGGGCCGGCGTCGCGACCGGGGTGGCGTGCAGGTCCATCAGGTGATGGACGACCAATCCTGGCCAGTTCCCGTCACCGACGCGCACCGCTGCGTTGAACGGCTCGTTCTCGAGGTCGAGCAGCTTGTTGGAGTTCTCGATAACCAGCTCGATGTCGGGACGGCGCGCCATGAAGTCGGCGATATGGGGGATCAGCCAGGCCGTAGCGAAATGCGGCGATACCGAGAGGCGCAGCCGCCGACCCGATACCCCGTCGGTGCACGGCATGGTGGCGCGCACGAGCTCGCCGAACGCCCGGCCCGTCGCCGCCGCCAGCGCCCGGCCGCTCTCGGTCACCTGCATCGACCGATGGGCGCGCGTGAACAGCGACCCGCCCATCGTCCGCTCGAGATTGCGATTGCGATGGCTGATGGCCGACGGCGTGATGTGCAGGGCGTCGGGCGCCTCCTTGAAGCTACCGAGCCGGACGGCGGCGTCGAACGCCTGGAGCGACAGCAGCAGGGCTGGCTTGAGACTGGTTGCCGCCGCAGAGGGTGCGCTTCCCTGAGCAGCCGGGGGGTCGAGACGGCGGCAGACTTCGCGGCCATGCCCTATTGTGCCGCCGCCCTATTCACCTGTCACGCCGCCGCCCTGCTCGCCGGTGAAGCGCGGTCAATCGTGGCTGTCCTCAATTCATTTGTCAGGTTGCGCGACCGGCCCGATCATCAAGAGCATGATTGATTCACCGACTGTCCACACAGAAACCGATGGCCCAGTCTCGATCATCATGATCGACCGTCCGGCCAGCCGTAACGCCATCGACGCGCCGACCGCGCTGGCCTTGGCCACGGCGTTTCGCCGCTTCGACGTGGACGCTACGCAGCACGTCGCCATCCTGACCGGCGCCGCCGGTCACTTCTGTGCCGGCTACGATCTCAAACAGACGGCGAGCGGCTACCGCGGCCACCGCGCTGAGACCGGCGACGGGCCGATGGGCCCGACCCGCCTCGATCTCGCCAAGCCGGTCATTGCTGCGATCGAGGGAGCGGCCGTCGCCGGTGGGCTCGAGCTCGCCCTGTGGTGCGACCTGCGGGTTGCCGCCCGCAACGCGGTGTTCGGCGTCTACTGCCGGCGCTTCGGCGTGCCTCTCATGGACCTCGGAACCGTCCGCCTGCCGCGTCTGATCGGGCACAGCCGGGCGATGGAAATGATCCTGACCGGACGAGCGGTGTCGGGCGAGGAGGCCGAGCGCATCGGGCTTGCCAATCGGCTGGCCGCCCCCGGGCAGGCGTTGGTGACCGCCCGGCAGCTCGCCCATGAACTCGCACGGCTGCCGCAAGCTGCCCTGCGCAGCGACCGGCGATCGGCCATCGAGCAATGGTCCCTCGACTGGGAACAGGCAACACTCAACGAATACCGGCATGGCATCGCCACGGTGGCGACAGGCGAGACCGAAGCCGGCGCACGGCGCTTTGCAGCCGGCCAGGGGAGGCACGGCAACGCGATTTGAATGCCGCTGTGTTGCACGAATGCAACATGAGGGCATGATTGATGCCCGTCTTGCGACAGCCCTACCTCTACCGGCCTCAATTGAGCCAAAGTGTGATGGTCACTTCAGACCCACAACACTTTGAGTCCAGGTCCCAGAGAATAGGTCGTGTGGTCAGGCACTGAGGCAGCATCCCGGACAATGCGGAACTTGCCGCGGCGGCACTTCCTGTCGCTCTGCCTGATCGCGCCGGCAGCCCTGGTGGCCACCGGCGACGAGGCCATGGCGCAATCCGTCGAGTCGCGCCACTGGCAGGGCGCCATGGCCGCCACGCGCCAGCCGGAGCACGTCGTTGCGGCCACGCAATCGGAATGGCGCAGCCTGTGGAGCCGCGTCGGCGTCGCCCCGCCGGAAAATTTCGAGCAGGGTCGCCAGCACGCTGTCGGCATCTTTCTCGGGCGTCGCGCCAGCGAGGGCTACTCGATCAACATCATCTCGGCGAGCCGTCGACGCGACCGCATTGTCGTGGTGTTCGAGGAGCGCATGCCGGCCGACATCATGACGGCCCAGCGCACCAATCCGACGACGCGCCCGGTCTCCAACGTCCCTGGCCTTGCCGGCCCCGGCTTCGGTGGCCCAGGCTCCGGATTCGGCGGACCTGCCGCCGGCTTCGCCGCGCCGGGTGCCGCCGCCACGGCGCCGCCTCCCCCGCCGGGCGCCAGCGTCCGTCCGCCCACCCAGCCGACATCCCCCTGGGCGATCGTGCTGATCAATCGCGTCGACCTGCCGGTCTCCGTCGAGCAGCGCCTGTTCCGCTGACGGCCTTCTGATTCGCCTCCCCCGTAATCG